>DATLIY010000010.1 GCA_035539175.1 Acidisarcina sp.
CATCTCCGAGCAGACGGCTGCCGAAGGCGAACAGGTACTCAATCACTTTCTGAATCGACTTCCGGTTATCACGCTGAAGGAAGGGTCGCGGGCCCGCGTTTACGTGGGCCGCGACATCCTCATTCCGTCTTACGCGGAACACCGCATGGACCCCACGCTGTAAAGAGAAACAGGGCGATGAGCATATTAAACGATCGATACAAGCACTTGCTCAATAAGGCCAGAAGCGCAAAGCGCGGCGGTCACGATGCCTGGGCCGCGCAGTCCACCGGAGAGAAGGTCGCCGTCGCGCTTGTCCTCAACCGCGCCGATTGGCTTGCCGAGTACGACTACACCCTCGCGGAAGCCATCGAACGTGCCGGCCAGGAGTGGGTTGCCATGATCCCGCAGGCTGCACGCCAGCTTGCTAACGAGGAAGACG
This sequence comes from Acidisarcina sp., assembly GCA_035539175.1. Lineage (NCBI taxonomy): Bacteria > Pseudomonadati > Acidobacteriota > Terriglobia > Terriglobales > Acidobacteriaceae > Acidisarcina > Acidisarcina sp. The sequence goes on from DATLIY010000010.1 coordinate 422, forward strand.
CATGATGCCGCACCTAATCAATCGCCGCAGGCTTTTCGTCAAGGCCGGGTTGATCGCACTGGCGCTTTTCGTCCTCGCAATGCCTGTCACACAGAACATCCTCGCGTGCGCGTTGGATGAATGCGCTGAGATCACCGAACGAGTGTTGCATTTCCCATGCACTCTTTTGGAGCACGGCAAATGTTTCACCCTGGACAGGTTCGATCCGACCTGTCCGCAATGTCTGTAACCGCGCAAAAAAAAGGAGGCTTCATGCAACTCAAACTGAAGAAACACCGCAAATGGCTTATCGCCGGTACGGCTGTACTCGCGACCGCAACGCCGGGCTTCGCCCTGTTCGGTCTCGGGGACATCGTTTTCGATCCGACCAGCTACGGGAGCCTGGTCCAACAACTCACCACGCTCCAGATGCAGTACAACGCGATCAAGAACAACCTCACCCACTTCTCGGCCAAGCAGCAATGGCAGGCGGTATTGACCACGTTGAAAAACACCAACGTAAAAAACCTGTTTGGCGAGACTAACGGGATGACCACGGCGCTCAATACCAACTCGCCGTCCGCATCTTCAATGGCATGGACGGCAGGGACCGTCGCGGTATCGGGCAACACAACCACTTACTTACAGGGTCAGACGCCGGGCAGCGCGCAACTTTCGCAGCTTGCCATGATCGAGGCCTCGGACTCCGTTTCGCCCGACTGCCTCACTGCCGTGGGCCAGTACCGGGCAGCGCGGACACAGAACGCAACGGCTGTGAACACGCTCGCCGCCAACGAACTCGATGGATCGGATACGACCAACAGCGAAGTTCAGCAGTTGAATTTGCTGAATGCAGCCGAGGCCCAGAAGATGGCCGAGATGCAGACACAGGGCACTTTGCAATCGTGTCTTGCCACGCAGATGGCCGTCGCCAACATGCAGCAGAGGAACGCGGCGGCGATTGACCTCAATACCGCGGCCTTTGTCCAGCAGCAGCGAGCGTCGAACGATGTCAGCGCCGCCCGCGAAGGCAATACCTGGCAAACCTATCTTCCCTGAAGGACAACTCTATGCTGAGACTCCTGCAAACGAAGATCCTGATTGCCATTCTTGCGGCGCTGGGCATTCTCGCCAGCGCCGCGATTTACCAACGCTACGAAGCGCAAAAAGCGGCTGTCCTGCGCGAGCAATTTCGCAGACAGGTCGAGCAGAACAAGAAGCAGCACAACTCCGCCGCAGGCAAAGAAGGCGATGCCTGGCGGTCCTATATTCCCTGATTCGATGGGAGGCAGAGATGATGGTTTCCCCGGCTCTATTGGCGCAGGCGCTACCGGGCGCGAGCTCCGGCGTGGACTGGCTCTACCAGTTCACCAACAACTTAACAAATCTGACCACACAAAACGGCGGCGCTTTGACGCAGCTTGGATTGACCGAACTCAGTTGCATCGCCCTGTTCACGCTTATCAGCATGGTTGTGAATTGGAACACGTCGGGGATGACGTTGCGCTTTCACACGCACCCGGTTCGTGCCGGCGATCTGACCCACTTTCTGCTACGGCTTATCATCTGCTGCCTGCTCATCAATTACTGGGTCAATCCGTTCCCTGGAGCGAGTTTTGGCATCAACCACTTCTTTTCGTATATCGCGCAGGCGATGGTTGCCGCGTTCGACCAGAACTCGCTCGACAATCTGCTTCAGCTTTTGAAGACGGCAGGCGACAACACGGCTATGCCTTCGCTCATGGCTCCTCTACAGATCCTTTGCTACTTCATTGTGCAGGGACTCCTGGGGTTGGCATCGGCGATTTTGTTCCTTATCAACTGCTCTTCGTTCATCCTCTATGGCGTCACGGCCTTGTTCGGCCCGGTCTTCATTCCGCTGTTGATGACCAGGACGTTCCGGGCTAAGTTCTTTCACTTTCTCGACGTACTGATCGGCTTTGCCATGATCCGCGCCGTGGCCGCCGCGTTCATCTTTGTTTGGGGCGGCTTTATGAATGCGTTCATTCAGCAGACGTTCAACGGCAACTATTCGATGGAGATGTGGCTTGCCAATCTCATCCCCTGCACGATGGTGTTCATTGCCTTCATCATCAACATGCTCTTTATTCCCAGCATGACGCAGGCGATCTTTGGCGGAACCGCTGGAATGGCGAGCAACATTACGCAAGCTGTCGGCGTTGCCGCCTCAGCCATTGCCATGACTGGAGGTCTGTAAGTTATGTGGCAATACCTTCTCGGAATCCTCTTACTTCGCCGGCTCGGGTTGACAAGGCCATTGCGTTACCTGTTCCTCTCCGTTCTCGGCATTCTATCCGTTGTCGTTTTCTTTTACACACTGAACCTGTTTCTCACTCTTGAGCAAAGGACGAATCCCCATCATGTTCACACGCGCAGCACGCACTAAAGAACAATTGACCCCAGAGCAAGTCTTGCTCACCGATCAGATCGGCAACGAAGTGTATGCCTCGCACTATGCTGAGCGGAAAGCGTACCGCTTCATCCTGGCCTGTAGCACGGTAATGCTGCTTGGCTCGTTGGGGATGAACCTATCATTGGCACACCGACCGATTGCCAACCGCTACATTCGCATTGATGAGATGGGCCGCGCCCAGGCGATCCAGTATTCGGACTTGAATTACAGTCCACGCGAGGGCGAAGTCCGCACCTACCTGACCGACTGGGCGAACTATCGCTATACGGTGAACCGCGACGTGATCGCCAAGAAATACCCGCTCAACTACTACTTTCTCTCGCAGGCTCTCGCCTCTAAGTTGATGGCCGACGACAATGCGAATCATCTCGTCTCGCAGGTCACGGCAGGCCAGATTGAATCGAGTGATGTCCAGGTCCAGAACGTGACCATTACTACCATGTCCGAAGAGATGGTCCAGGGTACGCGCATCGCACGCGGGACGGCTCTCATGACCCTCGACAAGTTCTACTCTGCGCAAAACTCCCATGAGCCGCGGACAGAGCATTGGCTGTTCAGCATTACCTACTATCTGAATCCCAAACAGGTCAGCGACCAATCGCGCGTGTTTCCGCAATATGAGTTCATCAATCCGCTGGGACTCACCATTACCGAGTTCCACGAAAACCGCGTCTCGGTGGACGTGGTTACGCCCGGAACAAGCACGACAAAAACCACGGGAGCGGCAAGATGAGTTACGAATTGATTCTGCCGTTCTTTCCCGAAGAACTGCGCGAGTTGCTACTTGACCCGTCGATCTCCGACTTAATGGTTAACGGGACCACCGGTGTGTTCGCAGATCGCAATGGTGTGGTTGAACACATTGAACTGCGCACGCCGTACACAAACGAGCGGCTTCAAGCGGCGATTGAGCGCGTGGCGCGCATTCTCGGCCAGGACCTCACCGGCCAGAATCCGATTCTCAATACACGCCTGCCCGATGGTTCGCGCGTGGCCGTGGTCGGCCCGCCCTCTTCGGTCTATGGCCCGACGTTGACCGTGCGCAAATTTAACCGCTGGTTTACCTCGGATGAATTGGTTGCAGCAGGCAGCTTGCCACGTCAGATTCGGGATGCGGTGGTGGAGCTTATCGGCCAACGGAAGAACGGCATCATTGCCGGTGGAACCGGATCTGGCAAAACAACCCTGATGAAAGCGTTACTCGATCACGTTCCCATGCGAGAACGGCTTATTGTGATCGAGCAACCGGCCGAGTTGAAGATTGCGCATCCCAATGCCGTTCGCTGGGAGGCAGTCGCCGCCATTCCGGGCCAAGTCGCCGTGACTCCGAGCCAGCTTGTCGCCGCCGCTCTGCGGCACCGTCCCGACCGCATCATCATGGGCGAAATCCGCGATGAATGCGGCTACGACTTGTTGCAGGCCATGAACACCGGCCACGGCGGAACACTCTCGACTCTCCATGCGGATTCCGCGCTTGACGCGCTCGACCGGCTGGCGGATATGGCGTTGAGCGCCAGGACGAACTTGAACCAACAATTCATCCGGTCGCAGACCGGAAAGGCAGTCGATTTCGTTCTCTACTGCGAACGCAATTCCACGGGCCGGCGCCGAGTACGCGAGCTTATCACCGTGAAAGGCTACAGCCACGCGGACCAGTCCTTCGAGACCGAGGAACTCTATCGGGTTTCCTCTGCGGTTGCGGCGTGATCGAGCAGATGGAAACGCGGATCAGAGGCACGGCCATGAACAGCCTTCTTGAGCACGGTGTCGCAGACAGAATCCCGCCCACCCTGTGCGCACTTGAGCGGGGCCGCACCGAACGTGAAGACGGCAGCATGGGGTGCGAAACGCGGCTCTTTGTCCCGAGGTCTGGCGAGGAACGTGGATCTGGTTTGCCGGTTGATGCCATCGCCGAAAAGCAGAGAGATTGCGTTCAGATGCGAGTCTCCCCGGTTCCATTCCGTCTCTTGCTCGGTCACTGCTTCGGGGCCTATGCGACGCCCGGCGGCAAGCTCGCTCTTCTGCTTTTACGGTTTCCATCGAAATCTTGTTCGGAAAGAACACCGAAAAGATTTACGTCGGACCCTCCGCAAATGCAGAGCTTCGACCTTGGGAGTCGCGCCCACTCGCATAGCTTCGCCAGGTGTGACCCGAGCAAGATCGGGAATTCAAAAACGGAGACTCAATCATGTATCTGAATCGCGCAACTCTCATTGGCTATCTCGGCAACGATGCCGAAGTTCGCACCGGCAAGAACAACCAGAAGTTCACCACCTTCTCCATCGCCACCAAGACCTCGTACAAAGACAAAGAGTCCGGCGAATACATTTCGCACACCGAATGGCATCGCTGCATCGTCTTCGGCAAGTTCGGCGAGTTCGCGGCCACGCTCAAGAAGGGCGCGCACGTACAGGTCGAGGGTGAGATTCGCCACACCGAGTACACGCCCAAGAAGGCCAAAAAGCCGGTGCGCACCGACAGCATCCGCGTTGCCTCCATCCTCAAGCTCGACCGCGCCGAAAAGGCCGCCGAGGAAGTCTTCGAGGAGGAGATTCCTGTCGAGGACGAGGCCGCGTAAGGCTTCGTCTCGGCCCTTCACGGAAGCCCGGCATTGCCGGGCTTCCCCTCTGCTAACCGGCCTGTGGAATCACGCCCCGAACGAGGTCAAACATGAACCAGGTTGCCGCCAATTTCCTCACCCGTTGTTTCGCCTCCTGCGAGACGATTGCGCTCTTGCTGCGCCGGGAAGATGCAACCCGGCCACAGCAGCGCGTGGTCACGCTCGAACAAGTTCTCGCGCCGCGCTATATGGCTTGGCTCACTTTCGAGAATGATAATGGCGCGAACATCTATGTCTCTGCCAATCCACTCCGCCCCGGCAGCCGGAAGCGCACCAAGGAGTGCATCGCTTCTGTCCGTCACATCTATATAGATATAGATGAGGATGGAGATGCCCGGCTCGCTGCGCTGCGGGTGTCGGATCGAGTTCCAGCACCCACGACCATTCTCTCGACTTCGCCGGGCAAATATCAGGCGCTTTGGCGGGTCGCCGGCTTTGACTTCGAGCGCCAGGAACAGACGCTCAAGCTGCTCGCCCAAGCCTTCGGCGGCGATCCCGCTTGCACCGACAGAAACCGGGTGCTGCGCATCCCCGGTTTCTTCAACCGGAAGTATTCTCCCGTTCATCCTGTCACGGTCGAATATCCGGCAGATGCCACCTACGGTCCGGGCGACATCCGGCTTGATGATACTGTCGACTCTTGCGTGCTGCCGCTACGCGGGAACGCACGCAAATCACCGTCGTATAAGCACTCCCATTCAGAGAACGATTGGGCCTGGGTTTGCAGCCAACTTGCCCACAACAAAGACCCTGAGAAGCTAACGCGCGAGCTTGCTTCGCGCCGCGCCGATAAACCCGATCCGATCTATTACGCACAGCGCACCGTCGATATTGCTTCGGCTCGCCTTTGGCTTGCCGAGGGCATTCCCATTGGCGATGTCGTCACCATGCTTGAGGTCCGCCGCCGCTTTGAGATTCCCGCCGCCATAGCTGGGGCTCGTGCACGGGAGATTGCGACCACCGCCCAGCACATGATTGCCCATCGAAGGACGGCCTGATTCCACAGCCAAAAGGAGAACGATATGCCACTGCTTGAAGTCACTCAAACCCGTTACGTCAGCGCCTCGATTCGGCTCACGGATACGACCGCATTGCAGCTCGATCAGTATGCCGCATTCATCCACGCATCCGCGGACGAAGTCATGGAGCAAGCGCTCGCCTATGTCTTCGCTAAGGACCGCGACTTTCAGGAGTTCATCAAGTCGCCCGAAGCGCGGCGGATTACGCCCACGCTTCGTGTGCGTAGAGCAGCCGCCAATGATGCAGTAGAGCCGTCCGCAAAGAAGCCGGTTTCCGCCGCGTCATCGGCAGCCAATATACCGGCAATCGTGGCGGGATCGAAGGCATGATCCTGCGCCTACAGGGGTGGCAGAGCCACTACGGCGCTTTGCGCCGGAAGAATTTGGACACTCCATCCCTAGCAGGGTGCTGTTTAGCTCCCTGCGGGAGCCAATGGGTTCCATCGTAAACACAGCGACTTACGAAATACAGGGAGCTTATCGGCTCCACACGATTTTCCGAAATTGGAGGTAATTGCGATGCCGATTTTGAGTTCAGAGACACCGCACAAGCGCGGCGCTATCCGTGGCCGCGAGAGCCGCAATCACACCCTCACAACCAAATTAACCGAAGCCGAACAACGTGCCGTGGAAGCTACTGCCGGTGCTGAAATGAAAACCACCGGAGAGTGGTTGCGTGACTTGGCGCTGCGCGCCATTGATGAAAACTCGGACATGAGCACCAGTACAGTTGCTCTGCCCGAAATCATTGGTGTGCGCTTGCTGCTTGTCAATGTCCTTCGCACGCTCGCTACCGGGCAGAGATTGACCCCGGAAGCGTTCGACAAACTGCTCGACGAGATCGGCACAGCCAAGTACGAACTGGCAGGAAAACTTGTGTCTGAGCGCAAGAGGTAGATGTATGCGGAACGCCACATGGGGTCGCAAAGAATCGGTCGTCTGGCCCTATCAAATTCCGATCTACACTTACAGCACGGCGTTCTTTTCTGTTGTGCTGACTTTCCTCTTTGTCTGCGGCTGGATTCGTCTCGCCACGACACCTTTGCAGAGGTACTACCTGCCACTTTACGAGCGCACATCGGTAATCGGCGCGTTCAGCAAAAGCCATCGGAGCAACTATCGGGTGCTCTTTGTCACGGGGCACGGACTCCCGCCGCAGCCGGCGCACAACGCCGATGTGAGGCTGGGGAGGACTCCGGAACCGGACGACAAAACCATTCCCCTTGCACTTACCGAAGATGCTTTGCAGCATGGATACACGCTCCTTTTCCGTGGTCCGCTGCGCAGCTTCGATGATGCCCGGCTGCGCGACTACATGAAGGATGTTATCTACGGAGGAACCAGTCTGCCCGTTTTCTTTCGGCCACCGCTCATCTGCGGCGTGGCGATTTTTCTAATCGCACTGCCATTCGCGGTTTGGAAAGATGTGGAACGGCAGAAACAGCTTCGCTATGGCCGTCGGCTCAAAGGCCCGGAGATGCTGACGCCACAGCAGTTCAACCGGGTCGTCAAAGGCGACGGCATTGGCTTCAAAATCGATGGGATGCGCAAGATGCTGCGCATCCCGGCCCGCGCCGAGGCCCAGCACATGCAGGTCATCGGCGACACCGGGGCCGGTAAAAGTGCTCTACTCGCCCAGGCACTCCGGCAGGTACGCAGCCGGGGTGATTCGGCCATTGTCTATGACCCGGCGCGCGAGTACGTGAAACGGTTTTATGACCCCGACCGCGGCGACATGATCCTGAATCCACTCGACCGGCGCTGCCCCTATTGGGGGCCAGCCGAAGAACTGCGCACCCGATCGGAAGCCAAAGCCCTGGCCGTCTCTTTGTTCCAACCGCCGCAGGACAAGAAGGGCGAGTTTTTCATCGAATCGCCGCAGAAGATATTTGCGTTTCTCATGGCCTACAGGCCGACGCCTGATCAACTTGTCCAGTGGATGTCGAACCCGGCAGAGATCGACCGCAGGTTGCAGGGAACGGAGCACGCCCACCTGATCGACCCGCACGCGCACCAGCAGAGAGCCGGTGTTTTGGCTTCGCTGGGACTGGTTGCCGATAGCCTCCGCCTGCTCCCCAAAAAGAGCGAGGCCAACGGCGCATGGACGGCGACGGAATGGGCTGAGAAACGCCAGGGCTGGATCTTTCTTACCTCACTTCCGGCAGAGCGTGAAGCGTTGCGCCCCTTGCAGAGCTTGTGGATTGATTGGCTGGTTTTGCGCCTGCTCAATGAGCCGACTGCGGCACAGAAGCGTGTATGGTTTGTGATCGACGAGTTGGCGAGCTTGCAAAAACTTCCGCAACTCCATACGGCGATCACCGAGGCGCGCAAGAGCAACAACCCTGTTGTCCTTGGCTTTCAGGGCAAGGCCCAGCTTGAATATCTGTATGGGCATCTGGCCGAGGTCATGCTCTCGCAGCCCGCTACCAGCGTTTGGCTCACCACCAAGGAACCGAATGCCGGCGAATGGGTCTCGAAGTTCATCGGCAAAGTGGAAATCGAGCGGCTGCGCGAGACGCACTTTGACGGCACGCGCTCAGGCCGGAACTTCGCACTCGACCGGCAGGTGGAGCCGCTGGTTCTGGAATCGGAAATCGCCGGTCTCGCCGACCTCCACGCCTACATGAAATATCAAAATTACGTCACGCGATTTTCGTTCCCGTACTTCAACATGCCGGAAGTTGCCGAAGGTTTTGAGCGGCGCGAACGGCCCGACGACAAGCTGCCGTATGATCCCGTGCCTGTCAATGACGCCGAACCGAATACGGAATTGAAACAAGTGCCGGAAGACACACCCACATCGCAGCCCAATACGCTGCCGGTCGCCCAACAGATCGAACCGGAACCGGCCATCGCTCCCGATGCCGACGACCAGCAAAACCTCATTACGCGAGGTTGAGGTGAATCATGCTGACCATCTCCAAACCGCTTTCCGCCAGCCAGGCGCAGACCTATCACGAAAAAGAATTTACGTCTGCCGAGCAGAACTATTGGAAGCAAACCGACACGATACAAGGGGAATGGCACGGTAAGCTGGCCCAGCGGCTCGGTCTCTCCGGCGCAGTAGGGGCCGAGGAATTCGCCCGGCTCTCCGAAGGCCAGAACCCCACGACCGGCGAGCAGTTGGTTCGCCACCGCAAGGTGCAGGAATATAAGACAGAAGACGGTAAGACCGTTGCGCCGGTCGAGCACCGTGCCGGGTGGGACGCGACTTTCAGCGCGCCAAAGTCGGTATCGCTGACCGCCCTTGTCGGCGGAGATGACCAGGTGCGCGAGGCCCACCGAGAAGCAGTAAACGTCGCGCTGAATGAGTTGGAACGATATACCCAGGCGCGGATCGGCGGTAACCGTCCGGCTGAAATGACCGGCCAGTTTGTGGCCGCCAAGTTCGAGCACGACACCGCCCGTCCGGTGGAAGGCTACGCCGCGCCTCAACTTCATACCCACGCCGTCATTTTCAATATGACGGAACGTGAGAACGGCCAAATGCGCGCGCTTCAGGAACGGAGTTTCTTTGCCACTCAAAGTTACGCGACCGCTGTCTACCAATCGGAGCTGATGTACCGGCTTCGCAAGCTCGGCTACGAGATCGAACCGGGCAAGAGCGGTGCGCCGGAGATCAAGGGATACTCGCAGGAGTACCTTGACGCTTCCAGTCCCCGGCGTCAGCAGATCGAGGAAGCCCTGGCTCGTAACGGGTTCAGCGGCCCGGAAGCGGCGCAGATTGCGGCCCACAACACACGCGACAAGAAGGTGATTCTGTCACCCGATGAAGTGTTGGCGGCGCATCGCCAGATCGCCGTTGAGTTCGGCAACCAGGCTGACCATGTCGTTGCCGAGGCGCGGAAGAGGCACATCGGACAAACTCAGAAACCGGTGGTCGAGGAACGCCAGAAGCAGGCACACTCCGCTCTGACTTTTGCGCGGGACCGCGGCTTCGAGCGCGAGGCGGTTCAGGATGAGCGGGCGTTGCTTACCGACGCCATGAGGCGCGGTATGGGAGAGACAACCTACCCGGAGATTCGCGCCAGCTTCGAGAGGCGAATTGCATCCGGTGAATTTCAGCTTGTCTCTGGCGAGAAACATGATTCGGCTCGCAGGTTTACGACCGCTGAGATGGTTCAAACAGAAAAAGAGATCGTGCGGACGGTACTGGATGGGCGGGGCCAAGCACCGCAACTGATGCCTATACAACAGGCTGTTCCGCTCACGGATGCTCATGCGCAACTCAACTCATCGCAACGAAATTCCATCGAACAGATACTTACGTCACACGACCGGATACAGGGCTTGCAAGGCAGCGCCGGTGTAGGTAAGACCTCAGCTCTCAAAATTGTGCGTGAAGCCGCCGAGCAGCGCGGCTATGCAGTCGAGGGCTTCGCCCCGACCTCCCGCGCGGCGCGTCAGCTCCGCGACGCCGGCATCTCCGCCGACACGCTGCAAGGTTTCCTCGCCCGCAGCCGGAATGCCGGCGATTCAGCGCAGAAGCATCTTTATATGGTTGATGAATCCTCACTGGCATCGACGAAACAGATGCGGGATCTTCTCGAAAAGATTGGCCCCCAGGACAAGGTTCTGCTCATTGGCGACATCCGGCAGCATCAGAGCGTCGAAGCCGGAAAGCCCTTTGAGCAGTTGCAGCAGGCCGGGATGCAGACTGCGCGGCTCGACCAGATCGTGCGCCAGAAAGACCCCGAACTGCTGCGCGCCGTCGAGCATCTGTCGCGCGGCGAAGTGGCCGAAGGTGTTGCTCTGCTCGATCAGCAGGGGCGGATCACAGAGATTGCCGACCCGCAAAAACGCATTGCCTCGATAGCCCGGAACTATGCCGACAGTCCCGATAACACCATCATTGTTTCGCCGGACAACGCTTCGCGCCGGGCGATCAATCAGGCCGTGCGCCAGGAATTACAGGCGCGTGGGCTTCTCGACAGGAACGACCACGCCATGCGCGTGCTCACGCCGCGCTCCGACATGACTGGCGCGGATCGGGAGTGGGCCGCACGCTACCAAGCTGGTGATGTACTGCACTACATTCGCGGGAGCAAGGAGTCTGGCATTGAGCGCGGCAGCTATACGCAGGTCATGGTTACGAACCCGGACGAGAATCTTGTCACCGTGCGCACGCCGAGCGGAGAGCAGATAACTTACGATCCCTCCCGGCTGCACGGCATCTCTGCTTACCGTGAGATCGAGCGGGAGTTTGCTATTCATGACCGGATTCAATTTACGGCTCCCATTAAGGAGCTTGGCGTTGCCAATCGTGACCTCGGCACCATTCAACAGATCGACGGGAGCGGGAGGATCACCGTCCGCATGGACGGCGAAAAAGAGAAAACCGTTACCTTCGACCCAGCCCAGATGCGGCACTTCGATCATGGATACGCGGTAACCTCGCACAGCTCGCAGGGAATCACTTCGGAGCGCGTTCTGGTGAACATGGACACCAATGTTCACTCCGAGCTTATCAATACCAGGTTCGCCTACGTGTCTGTTTCTCGTGCCTCGCATGATGCGCAAATTTTCACCAACGATGCGGCCACGCTCGCCGAAAACCTGGGCCGCGACGTGAGCAAAGCGTCCGCTCTCGATTTCGCCAAATCTCAAAGTCCGGTCGCACATGCGGGATTGGAACAGGCTGCGGCGTTGAAAAAGACGCCCGGAGCGGGCCTTGGGTTGGCACTCTGAGCTTTCGCAAAAGCAGGCTGCAACAGCAAGTACTGACTACGACTTCACAGGTTCACTAGTCTCCACAAGCGAGGGATGGCCCATGAGATTAGCGATTCAGTAGGGACGACGATTCCTCACAGACGACATTCAGTACGAACCGATTGCCGTAATTACGAGCCGCTTTGGCTATTAGCACATATTGTGCTGCAAGGAACACGAAATAAGTGACTACTGTCCGCAAATCGACTCCGGCAATTGCCGCACCAACTGAAAACAAGAAGACGGCAGATGCCGCAATTGCACTCATGTCTCTAGTCAACAGATAGACCTTATGGGACTCCCAAACTGAACGGGTCATCTTGTGCTTCCTATAGAGCTTGTACCAGAGGGCATTTTGTTCTTGAGGCGCGCGAGGGAACCTTCCGATGTATTTCTTGAGCGCCGCCAAGTCGATTCGAGAGTCCGTCGAAATCAGCTCAGAGAAAACACGGGTTCCCGGCAGCGGCTGATGCCACCTCCAAAACACAAGCCTCGCCTTGCTTATGTCGCTTAGTAAACCGGCGAAGATAATTACGGCTAGTGGGATACTCGCTGCAAAGACCCCGTTCTTGGCGGTGACATGCGTCCACCAGAATTCAATCGAGACGCTATCGAAATGGCGAGTTGCCACAAGAGAGAGGAATACGGCGACGTTCAAGCCGACAAAGCTCCACAGGTAGAGCGAGTTCTTACCCTTGAGATAGGGCTCTTTCCGAGATGTGTCACTGGTCGCCGCTTTCTTCGTTGTCATCACGCCGGCACCGATCTCGCGACTCCCGCCGCTGCGCACGGGATGAGAGTTGTGACGATTTCTGTAGCGCCTGGCTGTGTAAGGAGCGACACACCGCCATTCATGTTTGTCGAGTAGACACGTTGCGCAACACGGCTGAAGACCTGCACCGCACCAGGATGCGGATGACCATACTGACTCTCTACTCCGGCGCTGATCAATATGGTGTGGGGGGCGATTAAAAGCAAGGACGCTGGGTGAGCACCGTTTTTCGAGCCATGATGTGAAGCCGCCATGACATGAGACTTGAGCGAATCTCCGAACAAGCGTGTAATGGTGTCCCACCGCGCGTTTTCGGTGTCGCCTGTAATCAAATAGGAGAATCCGCGCGGGCCGCGGCCCGTCAGTTTCAGGACGATGCTGCAATTGTTGGAACAGTCCATATCTTCAATATGTGGAGAGAACAATTCAAAGTCGAACTGGTCTGACAGTCCATAGAGCCTACGGTCGGTCAGCCGGTCAAGACGAACGGAAATTCGCTTCAGGGGACTCCCGGAGTTGCGGCGCGCACGCTCTTCTTCATCAATGACCGCGAACACCGATTCGGCCTCGCTCGTGTCCTTGTAGTATTTTGGATACATCACCCAATCAGGCCGATATTTCCGCAGGATGATCGATGTGCCAACCGTGTCGCAATGGTCATCATCGAACCCCGTGAGGATGAATCCCTTCACGTTGTGACCCTTAAGTGACACAGCAAGTAACTCTTTGACGAATGCGACGGTGTCATCGTCGGCGGGTGGAATGCGGGAATCAACGATGATGGCCTCGCCACCATGCCGAACGATCGTGAGTGCGCCTTGACCAACTCCTGCTGTGATGATGTTCATCGAACTATCCTTTCCGATTCTGATAAAGAACCCTATTCAGATCCGTTTGAAACGTCAGGACGGCGTGTCGGGCCGACCTAAAAGTATGGTTCTTGTACCTCTCGATCAGCTCTTCCACTCCGTGTTTTTGAAAGTCTGTTGTGATCGAGTAGCTCGGCGTGACGGAGTCAGGGTTTTCAATGGCAACGACCTGGGCTCGAGAACCATCCACGAGTTCAACACTGCCTTTCCAATAGAGCGCATTCGCACTCTTCGAAAATAGAGCCCTGAGATTTGGGAAAATGTCAGAAAAGAATTCCTGATCCTTGACCCGTTCGGCATTCAGCGATGCTGACGGCATCGCCGCTGAGATCGAAGCTGGGGGGGCCTTCTGACGATTGTCGTTTCTAGGAACGAGAGCCGCCGCATCAACGATACGCACCTCAGACGACGGAACTTCATCGACCCGGTTGCTATTCCGGTGAAAAATAAAGTGCTTTACCGAGTAGCGGGTGTCATTACCGGGCGTCTTCCTTACTACGAGAAGAGCATAAAAGAAGTCAGTATTGTGCTTCTCGTGGTTGACGATCCGGTGATAGGTAGTATGGTCCCCGTGACTAAGCGTGGCTAGACCGTTGCAATGGTGTGTGTGCCAATTCCCCAAATGCTCAATGTCTGGATGCTCCAATTCGATTTTGCGGAAGAGCGCCTCCTGGTATTCACCATCCTGAATGAAGCTCGTGGCCGACCGCTGAGCGGCGGGACCCGGCGCAAGGACGCCACGCAATTGAATGTCATAGTTAGAGCCCTTCTTTGAGTAAGTACCGATCAAGCGACCACCGGTTTCGTGCGAATCGTAAAGGTCACACTCATCAAAAATCGATTCGAGCACGCCTCTGGCGATGGTGATCGAGATCGGTATGTCTTTCGATCTAAACATGGACATGGTCGGCGATCCTCCCCGCGCATACGGCGCACGACTCTTGCTGAGGCAGTTCTATTCGCTGGAGTTGAAAGTCTTTGTTGAATGGGTGAACAGGGCGGTTGCCCCAAACTATGTAGTTCTCTTTGAGCAGAGTAAGGAACTTCGGTCGCTCGGCGAGTTTTCTGGCGATGGCGTCCAGAACAAACCGGGCGTGAAATGCCGTGATGAAAGAAATGTCCACGGCGAGACCAGGCGAGTCTTTAATCTCTTCGATCTCCATTCCGTAGACCTTCTCGTGCTCTTCCTCGGACACCAGGTCAATCTCCTTGATGCCCTCGCGGAAAGTCGTTCGCTGCAGGAAGGACTCAAGACACGCAAGGCACCCTCCCTGCCCCGGCCTATAAGCGAAGACCTCGCCACCGATGCCACGCGTAAATACCCTGCCAACCACGAACGGTATATCGTTCTGCACGCAGATTTCGTTGAGCTTGTACCGGGACGGTTCGTTGTCAGTTGCCAAAACGACGACATCGCACTTGAGCATTTCCGAAACAAGATCCGGATAACTCATGAGATCGTCATCAATGGTCTTGATGTCGATGTTGGGGTTGCGATCACGGAGCACATCTGCAACGGCCTCCGTCTTCTTCCAGCCGAGATATCTCCTTCCGCAGACGTGACGGATCACATTCTCAGGTTCCAGAATGTCCCGATCCAACAAGGTGAAATTACGGATGCCTGACATGACAAGCTGCAACGCCACGCTGGCACCGCCGGAGCCGCATCCGGCGATGAATACCTTCACGCCGGAGAAGAGCCGTACATCGAACAACGCTTCAATTCTGTCGAATGTTCTGTCGTTAGTCATGAAGCCTCCGCTCATCATTCCACTCCCCCGTCCTCCGCCACTTGGCGTATTGCTTAAGCCACAGCCGGGTGAGTCCAAGGGCATAAATCACATCGTGCCGTTTTGCATTCCAGGTTGCTGTCGCGCCAAAAATGGATAAGGAGCCGTCAGGCCATTGATGCGGCGTCTCAGCGGGAACTGGAGCGATGTAGAGCCGAGGAGCCGAATCCGGATACCCGTGAGGCAGCACAATACTCATCACAAGGCTCTCGCCGGCGACAACTTCGTGGAAATTGATCTCCAATTCCTTCTGATCGTTGATCGTGAGCTTGAATTCCTCCTTTTTCTCGCCGAGCTTGGTTAGTTCTTCGTTGATGCGATCTGGCGAAACGTCTGGCAAGAGGAAAGAGACAGGGACGAGGCAAGCCTTCGGCTGACCGTTTCGTTCAACGACAAACACTTCACCGTCCCGCGCCACGCGGTCCAGCACTTCGCCAGGAGAACTCCGCAGCTCCATCATCGGTAGTGTTTTGAAATCAATCTTCAACGTGACCTCTGTCAGTGTTTGATTTGCGCGCCTGGCCAAGTTCCGCGCACGCGCCAAATCTCATATTTGTTTAGCCACTTCGCCGCACGGCCGATCACAAAGGTGAGGTTGTGGATGCCGGGGTTCCACATAGTCGGGTGCATGTAGCAAACATTCCCAGCGTTATATCGATGTGGTGCGGTGGTGATGACAGGTGCATCTACGTACACCCTCGGCATCTCATTTGGATAGCTCTCCGGAAACCTAATCGACAGCACATACATCCCAGTGGCGGTCTGTAAAGCAGTCTTGGCGTATACCTTGCCATCGGTAGTGGGGTGCAGTTCCAGATAGGCGAAGGTTTTCTGCGCCTCGACAAACTCTCTTTGTATGCGAGTGATGTCCATGGCGCCCTCAGTACTCCCCGCCCAAGTTTTCGCGCATGGTTAATGGCTTTTTGCCAGCCAAGTCTGAGCCGCTTGCTTGACCAACGGCTCTAATCTCTCCATTGGGGAGAATCTGGATCGGTGTGTCCTCCTCGGTATTGAGCAGGCGTTCCAACTCTTGAATTGTTGGCTTTTTGTCCATCTAACCCTCCTTTCATTGTGCAACTGTTGTAATTGCATAGTGTATGACGACTTGACTCTGTGTCAAGTATTTTTCTAAAAACTCGAAAAATGTTGGCCTGAGAAAGCCTCCTGCACAGCAATCGATCTAGCGTTTGGTGGGACTGTGGTCAGGCATCTAGAAGTGTCTTGGAAGCAGAAAATCTAGATTCAATAACAAATCTATAATCAACGACATACCTACTGTTGGCACCCCGCCTACTAGACGCTACGGTGACCGATCACCAAATGCGCCTCTGGACCGCAATATGAAGGGGCTCTGGGGAGAAGCGGACAGACAAGAATCATTCTGACGGGATTGAGTGGTTACCTGCCATCGATGAGCATTCTGTTTGTTGTAGGGAAGGAGTCCCTTCCCTCATTCCAGCCGCCCATCAACCCGGCGTCTTCCACGACCCATCCCAGCGGGTTCGTTCCTTCCCCGCAACGCCCCTCCCCAAAACCATTCGGAAGAAGACCCAATTTCTTTCTTCGTTAAGTACCCCCGCTTCATGCGGCTTTATGGCAGAGCCGGTCGGAACCCGTCAAGGGTCTCCGCTGCGCTGCGATGAACGCGAAAAGCCGCGCCCTTGACGGAACCCGCCTCGCCCCTGCCCGCCGCACAAGACATGAAGCGGGGGCACTCAACGAAAAAAATTTGGTTGAGGCAGACGCCCTCCTTCAAATTCCGCCCCGCAGCGGGCAGCAACAGGAGAACGAACAGTATGCCTTACACCAACAGCAGCACCACCACCGCGCCGCACAGTGAAAATGCGGCGCTGCGCAGCCAGTCCCCCTATCAGCAGCGCACCACGCAGCGCGACAACCCCACGCAGCAACTCATCAAGCAGGCCGTGGACTACCTCATGCAGCAGCTTGAGGCCGGACACAGCGAAACCCTTGCAGCTTATCTCAGCGCAATGGCCCGCTTCCATTCGTACAGCTTCGGAAACATTCTCGCCATCGCCAGACAGCGCCCGACAGCTACGCGCGTAGCAGGGTACGGCGCATGGAAGGAGCTAGGCCGGTTCGTCAAGAAGGGTGAGAAAGGTATCCAGATTCTCGCCCCGATGGTTGGCTACCGGCGCAGGAGGGACGACGCCGACCGGAACCAAGCGCAGGACGACAACACCAAGCCCGCGCCCGCGCTGATTGGCTTTCGCGCAGTGTACGTCTTCGATGTGGCGCAGACCGAAGGCGCGGACCTGCCGGAGTTCGACCACAATATCACCGGCGAAGTGGGCGAGCACCGGGACCGGCTCATTGCGTTTCTCGATTCGCAGAACATCGCGCTCGACTACAACGAGAACATCGCGCCCGCTCTCGGCGTCAGCTATGGCGGAAAGATTGCCATTCTGCCGGGCCAGTCGAAGGCCGAAGAGTTCGTGACTTTGGTCCATGAGTTAGCGCACGAGCTTTTGCACAAGACTGAGCGGCGCACCATGACCACCGCCACCGTGCGCGAGACGGAAGCCGAAGCCGTTGCTTTCATCGTGGGCCAGGCTATCGGCCTTGAGATGGGCAAGGCGTCAAGCGATTACATCCAGATGTACGCGGGCAATGCGGCGCTCTTGGCCGAAAGCCTTGAAGTCGTGCAGCGGACCTCTGCTGTCATTCTCGGCGCAGTTACCGTGGAGGCATCCGGTACGCAGGATGCACCCACGGAGTTTTCGCAAACGGAGGCAATAGCGGAGCCAGCGTCCGAACCCAAGCGGGCGCGGCGCTCCCGCCAGCAAACCGAAGTCATTGCGGAGGTGGCGTAATGCAAACCATTCTCCGCATCCTTGAGCGGGCCGGAGGCTACCGGCCCGCGCTCTACCTGAAAATCGAGAACCCACCTTACATGGCTTTGGTCATTGAAGCCGTGCCGGAGCCGGGGCCGTTGAATCTGCCCGCAATCTCCATTGCGCACTACGGCGAGCAGAACGGCGACCTGATGCGCGCCCCGGAGATGTGTTTCGAGTTGTCGAAACCGCTGTGCAGTCAGGTGCTCTCTGCCTACTACTACCGCAACGACTACATGGGAGTCGAGCAGTTCTCCCGCTATCGGGACGGAGCGAATTACGTTTTCGTTCCCGACCTGTACGAAGAACACGAAGCCTTTGCCCGGCTGTGGGACAAAAACATCCGCGATCAAGGCTTTCTCGAAGCCTTTACGGACAAGTCGATTCGTGGCTAGTCCGCTCCCTGCGGAGCGGAACCGGCCCGATATGTCTCCGCTCCGCGCGCCTTCACTCTTCAACCGCTCGAAAGGAGCTTATCGCAATGGAAACGACAGTTATCAATGCCACCGAGTACCGCGACGTTCCGCTGTCGCAACTCAACGAATCGAAGAGCAATCCGCGCCACGCCTTTGACGATGCGGCCCTGAAAGAACTGACCGCCAGCATTCGTAGCCAGGGCGTGTTGTCACCCTTGCTCGTTCGCCCACTCACCGAAAACGGCTTCGAGATCGTAGCGGGTGCGCGGCGTTACCGCGCCGCGCAAATGGCCGAACTTGTTACTGTGCCAGTGCGGATTGTCAACCTCTCCGATGCCGAAGCCTTGGCCGCACAATTGGTTGAGAATTTAATTCGCGCTGAAATTCACCCGATGGAAGAGGCCGAAGGGTTCGCCCGGCTTCTAGCGTTGGAGGAACCGAAATACTCCATCGAACAGATAGCCGCCCGTGTGGGCAAACAACCGTCTTTCGTGGCTTCGAGGTTGAAATTGGTTGACCTTGTTCCCGCAGCGGTCGATGCCTTCTATGCCAACGAAATCGGCGTGGGCCACGCGCTGTTACTTGCGAAATTGCCAGCCAATGAACAACCGCAGGCACTTTCGGCTTGCTTCAAGGAAGTCTACAACGGCACGCAGAAACCGGCTCGGGTTCTTCTGCCTGTGCGCAACCTGCAATTCTGGATTGAGTCGAACGTATTGCTTGTTTTGAAAGACGCGCCCTTTGACAAGCGCGATGCGCAGCTTGTGCTCACGGCGGGCAGTTGCGCCGATTGCCGGAAGCGCACCGGACACAACAAACTCCTGTTTGGCGATGACCTCGGCAGACAGGGGGACCGTTGCACCGACCCCGGCTGCTACAACGCAAAACTCGCGGCGCACGTAGCAAAGACCGTTGCCGCCAAACCGCAGCTTGTACAGATCAGCACGGCCTACGGCGGGCAGAAGGAAGGCAGCCCGGTTCTGCCCCGCAACAAGTACACTGCGATTCGTGACGACAAGCCAGAGTCGAAGGACGAGGCGAAGCGTCCCGAGTTCAAGGTGTGCAAGTTCACCGCTGACGCCATCATCACCGAAGGCAGCGGCGTGGGCACTATCCAGAAGGTGTGCGCCAATCCCGCCTGCCCCGTTCATCACCCGAAAAAGCAAACCAGCGCGGGGGGTGGCAGCGATGCGCAGTGGAAGGCAGAGCAGGAGAAGCGGCGCAGGGAAGAAGCTATCGCCAACGCAACCGGCTTGCGCGTTCTCTCTGCGATCAGCGCAGCGGTCCCGGTGCGGTTGATGAAACGCGACCTGCTGTTTGTGGCGGAACGTCTGGTAAACCTGCTGGACGAAAACCGCGCCTCAATCCTTGCCAAGCAGCACGGCATCAAGAAGGCCAAAGACAACGACTCCATCGGCAAGCTGTTCGCGGCCTTTCTTCGCCGCGCTGACGAGGGCACGTTGGGCCGCGCCATGGTCGAGGCAGTCATCTTGCTCACAGCCTCACGTGGGAACGCAGCGCACGTTCTGCGCGAAGCCGCCGAGGTTTACAAGGTGGACGTGGCCGCAATCACGGCCACGGTCAAGCAGGAGTTCGCCGCCAAGGAAAAAGCTAAAACCGCGAAGAAGGCTGCGCCCAAGCCACCTGCGAAGGCACCAGCAAAGACCGCGAAAAGAGCGGCGGCGTAACAACCCAATCAAGATGTACTGTGCGGGGCCAGAAGACCGGCTCCGCATTCTTGTGCCTGCCCGTCTTGCCCGCCCTTTTCGTGACTCCCGCATCAGCGGGAGCGCCTTCTCTCGCCCTCCCGACGGGCATAAGTGATCGCTACTATCCCATATCAAATAGAAGATTCCGTCCCGCGTCATTTCGCTAAACGCCTTGGGCGAGAATTGCGCTCATTGATAACCATCGCAGATCCTTGTCCATGCGGTTACCGTGATCCTGGTATCACGCAAGTTGTACGCTAGGACTAGCCCGTCGACAAGCAAGGAGATTACTCACCTTCCGCAATGGCCAGATCAGTTACTGGAAGGACTACTGGAACCCGGTGAGCGTGCTGGACGCAACTTCGGAATCGGGCTCGACCAGGAGTTAGGCGTTTGGGGCTATCACCACAGCCCGAAGCAGGCTTGGCCGGACAGTCTTCGGCTCACTATCTTCCAAGGACAAAACGGGTTAGGAATGACGGTCGAGGGATATTTCGTCGCCGTCCGGAGAGGATTATGAAAGTTGCATTCAAAGATGAGTCATTTGCATTCGAATTCGAATTCGTTCGCAACCTGGGCTTCACCTGCTACGGAGGTGCAGACATCGGGGAAATGATGGCTACAGCCGGACGCATTGAGGAGGGTGATTTCGAAAGCTGGTTCACGGAGTGGGACAAACTGGCCCGACGGATCTTGTCGAGAGCCGACGCCAGCCTTGATGCGAGTCACCTGGAAAGCGCCCGCGAGGTATATTCGCACATCACGAAGACACTTACCGCCCGGCTGGCGCAGCTCGATATGCAACGTGAACTGGCCTGTTCGACCGACTGTGCGGACCAGGGCAACAGCTCGCGCTGATTCCAGTCAGACTAGAGCTAACGCGCGGGCAGCGGCATCACCGGCCTATACCGCGGCTTCCTCCTGTCACTATGGCGATTTTTCCTGAAGAGTTCTGCGAGCTTTTTGGGGCCATTCCTTATCCACCTCACTTCCTTGTTCAGACTAAGCGCAAGTGAGCCCCAAGTGAATGCCGAAGCCTTGCAAAAAGCTGCCTATTCCTGTCACCACTATCTATGGCCCACAGGAAGAAGGACACGCCAGCACGCCGGCAGGAACTGGCAGACGTGGTGCGCCGATACACAGAGTCCGAGGTTAGTGAGTGAGTGCCGCAAGCAGGGCAGCGGTATCCCAATAGAAGGGGCGCAATTCGATGATTTTCTTCTGGCGCATCCTGAAAAACTGCAACAGTGGCCAGTCCACGGCATGTCCTGTGGTTTTAGCGACGGCATAGACGTGTGACTTGCTCACGATGACGTCGCCGTTGGGGTAGAGTTCCGCATCCTTAACCTCCAAAGAAGACCACTGCTGCGCGAAGGCCTTCATCCATGCTTCGAAGCCACTGTGCCCTCGCCACTCTCCGCCGTAAGGTAGGGATGCTGGCTGGTAGATGACGCACTCCGGATCAAGCGTAACCGCGATTTCTGAAAAGTCTCTGGCTTCCGAGGCAAGGTAAGCAGTCTCTGCCTCGTAAAATTGTGCCAGGGTCGCGAGCGCAGGTTGATGCACTTGGATGTTCATAGCAAATCCTCCTTCGGATAGGTTCTGGTCGAGTGCTTATCGCTCAGTGGCAGCGACATATGCAGGAACATTCCAGTAGAACGGACGAAAATCGATGATTTTTCCATCGCGAACAGTTACAGCCTGTGCCATGGGAAAGTCTTGAACAGAGCCATTGATCCGGGAACGGGTGATGAAGCGGCATATCACGATGATCTTCTCGCCCTGCTCGAAGAACTCCCGCTCTGTAACCTCAAGCCTATCGAAGATCGATCTCATCGCCATTGCCCATTGCTCATATCCTCCGTGGCCGATGTACTCTCCCCCGAAGGGAAGGTCTGGTGACTGATGCAGCACTACGTCGGGGGCCATGGTCTTTTTCATCTCTTCAAAGCTGGCTGTGCCGTTCTCTGCAAAGGCCCTCATGTAGTTTGCTTCAGCCTCATAAAAGCGAAGCAGAACTTCCTTTGGTGTTAATTCAATCGGGAATGATTGCACGTTCATCTTTGGTCCTTTCGATTGTCATGGCGGTGTTGTTGGAAGCAGAAACTGGAAATCCGTTCGCCTTTGCCTTCCAGGCGAGCAAGAGAGCGATGGTTAAGAGTGCGAGTGATACCCACGCAAACGAATCGACGCCCGCTGTTGCGATCAGAGCACCTCCAATCATCCCTCCTCCAGCGATAGCAAGATTCCAGGTGGTCGTGTTCAATGCTTGCGCAAGATCGACGCCATCTCCCGCCGCATCTGCCAGTGCTGTCTGAAGCAGAGTTGCGGCGCCTCCGAATGTGAGCCCCCAAAGGGTTACCGATGCATACACGACAATAGGAATTCGTCCTGCGATGCCAACACACAGCGATGCCATCATAAAACCACCAATGCTCAGCAAAACGAGCGGTCGCAACCAGCGGTCGACGAGTAAACCGATGATCCAAATGCCCGCGAGAGAAGTCATCCCGAAGACCAAAAGCACGACATCGATATGACTTCCAAGGTTTGCCTGAGCCACAAACTGAGAGGCATAGGTGTAGAGAATGTTGTGAGCAACCATCCAAAAGAAGATGACAGCCAGGATAGGTCGAACACCAGGGGTGAGAATTACCTGCCCGACCGAAAGCTCCTTTTCCTCAGTCCGACCCGAATAGTTGGGTACCTTTAGCAATATCCAGAAAATCAGAACAAGCGCGAGGCACGACATGATCAAGAACGTTGTACGCCAGGTCACGAGTTTGCCGACGAATGTGCCCGCAGGCACTCCAAGTGCGAGCGCAAGGGGTGTTCCCACCATTGCAATCGCCATGCTTCTCCCCTTGTTCTCACCCGAAGCCATGAGGCGCGCATAGCCGGGAATAATCCCCCATCCAAGGCCAGCGGCGACGCCAGCTAGAAAACGTGAGACGAGCGTCAAGGGGTAGCTTGAAGATAGGGCGGTGATAGTGTTGAAGATCAGGAATCCAAGCACCGCGAGCAGTAACCTAGGACGTCGCCGCCAACCTTGCAGAGCCGCTGTAACGGGAATAGCCGCGACGAGTGAGCCGACAGCATAGAGACTCACCATCTGACCAGCCAGTGCGGGTGATACATGCAACCCTGCGCCAATCTGTGGCAAAAGCCCGGCTGGCATGGTTTCGGTGAGAATCGCTATGAACCCTGTCATGGCCAGCGCAAGCAGTCCAGCGACCGGCTGTGAGTCGGTTTGCCCTTTAGCGGTCATGTCAGTGACGCGCTCCGCCGGCCAGAATGAGCGTTTGTCCGGTAACCCACCCCGCATCATCTAAAGCTAGAAACACTGCTGCAGTTGCGATATCTTCCGGACGGGCGATGCGCCCCAGTGGCGTCGACGCTTCGATCTGCCTTTGGAAATCTCCGCCCGCGAAGCCGGCGCTGTGCAATCCTTCGGTTTCTACCATGCCCGGGTTTATGGAGTTCACCCGGATGCGCTTGGGACCCAATTCCGTCGCGAGCGAGACTGTAATGGCGTCAACGGCGGCTTTGGTTGCGCTGTAGACGGAAGCCTTTGGTAACGGCATCCGCCCTACGATCGAGCTAACGTTGACAATAGATCCTCCCTGAGTTCCCATCGACTTCACTGCCTCTTGCGTCGTAAGCAGAAGGCCCAGAACGTTCAAGTCGAACTGCTTGTGAAAGTGTTGGGGCGTGATTGCTCCCAGCGGTTGGTACTCGTAGATACCCGCGTTGTTGATCAGAATGTCGAGCTTTCCGTATATCCGCTTCGTCTCAGAGAATAGCCTTCCTATCTCGTCCTGCTTGGACACGTCCGCCTGAACCGTGATAGCTTGTCCACCTTGAGCGACGATGCGCGCAACTACGGCCTCTGCGTCGCTCCGGCTGCTCGCATAATTGACTATGATCGCGGCGCCCTCCGCCGCCAGATGCTCGGCTATGGATGCTCCAATCCCCTTGGAAGCGCCCGTAACGACAGCAATCCTACCTGTTAGTTTGCCCAATTTGAAACCCCCGCGCATTTGTTGATGCGATTTATAGACTACTTGATCTATAATCTGACACAGGCATGAGCGAAAAAGCAAATTTACAGACTGAACGATCCACTAATACCGATAATCAAACGGCAAATCGTGGGCGCGGTCGGCCGCGTGAATTCGATCGGGAGCAAGGCTTGAGGAAGGCGATGCAGGTCTTCTGGTCCCTGGGCTATGAAGCTACCTCCATGGCAGACCTTCGAGCAGCCCTTGGAATCAATCAAGCGAGTCTTTATGCTGCGTACGGCAATAAAGAGGAATTGTTTCGTGAGGTTGTCACTCTCTACTTGAAAACCGACGGAGTTGCAACGGCGCGCGCACTCGCCAGTGACCTGTCCACGCGCGATGCAATCCACGCCATGCTCCAAGATGGAGTCGATATGTTCACGGCCAACAACACGCCGCGCGGCTGTCTTCTAGTTCTGAGCACAATCAATTGCACGGCGGAGAACAGAAGTATACAGGATTATCTGTCTTCTTTGCGAAAACAGACCCGCGTAGACATTGAGGCTCGTCTACGGCGTGGTCAACGTGAGGGGGACATAGCCAAAAACGCGCCGATCAAAGCAATCGCCGCTTTTTACACAACCGTACTTCACGGCCTATCCATTCAGGCAAGGGACGGCGGTTCACGCAAGACTTTGACAGAGGTCGTGAACACTTCTATGAGCGTGTGGAACCACTTGACCAGCGGTAGCTGATTGGAGTGATTATGAGGCTCGAAACACAGAGAATGGCGAAAAGACAGGGATCGCCCGTGGCGCGCTCCTGCCATTAGAGGAGGAAAAAGGAGTATAGCCGTGAGCAATTCAGATGAACACGATCCAAAACTTAATCATTTTCATGTGTGTTTGCATTGCGGAAGTGCGTTCCGGAGAGAAGAATACGTAGGTAGAGCAATTACCTCCGGCATCTACCATTGTCCGAAATGTGGCCTCGATGGTCCGTTGAATATCGTCATACGTGAGATCAAAGACTCTACAGGAAACAAGGACAGTTCATCTGACATCGGTTCATCCAGCTAGAGGCAAGCGGCCTTGCTGAGATGGAAGGGTGGTCTTCAACTTGCGTCCTGCAGCGCGGACAAATTCGCTTACGAGCCGGGTCTTGTTGTCAGATCGCGTCGCAAGGCGGGTAACAAGTCTTAGTCGATCCTCCACGAGTGGCCGCATCGTAACGCTCTCGGACGCAATTCGCCAAGCTGCATCGCGGGGCAGGAATGCCAATCCCCTATGCGCCAGCACCAGTTCCGACGCTTCCTCTGCGGTCATGACGTAATGCAGGTCCGAAGCAGTAATCCCTTTTTCGGAAGCAGCTTTTTGGATCATCTCGAAAACATGCGGGTTGACATAGGACGCGAGGAGAATCCACTCGCAGGCTTGTAAATCTTCCAAGCGCAGTTCTTTGCGCTCCGCAAGGGAGTCCTCTTGGGACAGGGCAATGTAGAGTGGAACTTCCGCGACTGTTAGGAAGCTGAGAGTAGGCGTGTCTGGAATGGCAGTAACCAATGCCATGTCCAATTTCCCTGTTGCAACCATGCGTGCGAGTTCTTGCGAATAGTTACTCCACAGTTTCACTTTCAGGCCAGGATAGAGAGGAAGCTGAATCGACTGGAGGGTCGTAACCAGAAACGGATCGGTGTAAGCCGACTTCCCGAGATTGAGAACCTCTTCGGCTCCGCGCGATGCCGCCGTGGCGCTCAAAACAGCGCGTTCAGCGTGAAGCAGCGCATTGCGCGCTTCTTGCACAAAATGGCGACCGGCGTCGGTCAATTCGACAAGTTGGTGATTGCGATTGAACAGGCGTGACCCGACCAGGCTTTCTAATTCCATGATTCGCTTGCTCAGTGTCGATTGATCGATGCGCAGCCGTTCGGCTGCACGGGAGAAGTTGAGTTCTTCCGCTAAAACTATCGCGGCCTGAAGCAATCGGATTTCAGGTAGCACCATCGCAATCCTCCAAGATGGGGGCCAAGGCAGGACGGCAAGTACCTCAGTTTCCGCGCGCTATGCGCAGATGCTGAGATTACCGTTCGATGCAGTTCCGGAAAACCGAGTTGCACAAAATTGTTCCAAAGCGCTCGTTATGACTGGCGCGCCTAACGCGTTTCCTACTTTTCATTGGACGATTATTCGGTCGCCGACCAATCTGTTCGTAGCCAATGCGAGCACCCACGCTCGTAAAGCGCGGCAGATTTCAGTGCCACACAGAGGTCAATGGAGGTCGCCTTTATGGGGTCCATGTCAACAACGATGCAAGAGGCAGTCGAACTGCTGCTGACCGCCGAGGAGGTCGCCCTCATGCTGAAGGTCAGCAAGGATTGGGTCTGGGATCACTCCTCGCGGAGACTGCCTTATTTACCGGTTATCCGTATGAGCGACGGTGCCCTGCGCTATCGCGCAAGCGGGATCGAAGAATTCCTGAAAGAGCGGGAACGGGCCTCTCATTTACGGCGCAAACACCGGTAAAATGGAGATGGCCCGCTTATTCCCCCACACAGAAATCCGAGGAATAAATGGGAATCTCACACCAGAAAGGATGGGTCCGTCTTCGCGGCAAGAAGTGGTATGGATACTTCCGCAGAACGGAGTTGGACCCTGAAACGAAGCAATCGAAACTCAATGTCGTGCAGGTCATCCTTGGGCAGAAACCAGAGATGTCGAAGTACGAGGCCAGGGAGAAACTGGAGCGCGAGATTGCCAAACTTGGCGGCCAATCGGTAGGCGATCAATCCGTTGTTAACGGCTCGGTCACTTTCGAGTGGTTCGTCAACAACCGCTACCTGCCAGTGAAAGAGGCGGACTGGAGAGAGGAGACGGCCAAGGTGAAAAAACACCTGATTCAAGCTGATCTCGTCGATACTTTCGGGGACGCGCGCCTTGAAAACATCGACAAATTCTCTCTGCAGACGCATCTCAATCGGCTGGCTCAAACCCGTTCGCGTGACCGCGTGTTGCAAGTCCGGGCGTATATGCAGGCCATCTTTGCCGAAGCTGTTGACCAGGATTTCATCGGAAAAGACCCAGCACGTACGATCAAGGTTCCGGCGCATCTGAAAGAGACCGACAAGACCGTGCTGAGCTGGGATCAGTTGCGGGCTGTCTTGTCCAGGCTCGAACGCCGTGACCAGATTTTGCTTGAACTCGAAATGACCAATGCGCTCCGGCCCAGTGAATTGTTCGGGCTGAAGTGGAAGTGCTTCGATGCGTCAGCTTCCTCGATCAAGATTGAAGAAACCACCTACAAAGGGAAGATTCGTTCTTGGGGCAAGACCAAGGGAAGTCTGACGACGATCCCGATTGCCTCCGACTTAGCGGAGGAACTCCAGGCATGGCGTGAGCAGTGCCGGGAGGAGCAGCGGCGAAAGAAGCATTGGCATGGACCTACCGCAGATGATCCCGAGGGGTTCATCTTTCCGGGACGTAACGGCGGGTTCATCGATTCGGGCAACTACCGGAAGCGCGTACTGCACAGGTTCGCCCAGGAACTGGAGTTGCCGAAACTGACATTCCAGGTGATTCGGCGCACGGTTGCCACATTGGCGCGGAAGAAAGGCGACATAAAGGATGTGCAGGGAGTGTTGCGCCACTCGCGAACGGCCACAACGACGGATGTCTATATGCAGGAACTTCCAGAGGGTGTACGGGCGACGGTGAACTCCATTCACCAGGAACTGACGCGGAAAGGCGGCGGGACTGGCGATGGGGGACCGGGACCTTCAAGACCGTCTGTGAAGAGGGCCAAGGTTCTGAGCTTCAGTACGAGGAAGCCGGTACGGCAAGCTGCTGTAGAAAAGGGAAAGAGCAAAGCAGTTTTTGCAGGCCGTTGAAAATTTGCTGCCAAAATGCTGCCAAGCTGGAAGAAATGGAATCCGCTAAGTTGTTGAGAGAATTGGTGGACCTGATCGGGATCGAACCGATGACCTCTTCCATGCCATGGAAGCGCGCTCCCAGCTGCGCCACAGGCCCACTCAGTGGGGGATACTTCCAGTATTCTCGTTGACTAGACGGAATTCGTCAAACGTTCACGAGAGGCGCCTTTGCCAAAATCCGGCAAGGCGATGGGCACTAGTGATTTGAAACGCATCCTAGAAAAGAACATGAACTTCTCTTTGGACCGCATTGGTCTCCGTTTCCCGTTCTTCACGTTGGCCCTGGCGCTCTCGCTGGGCGTTGTCGCACAGGCCCAGCAGAATGCCGCACAGACTGCTCCCTCGCCAGCAGCGGCGACAACCCCGACCGCCATTACAACCGAGGATGTCGGCCCGGTTGCCGAACAACTTGCCCAGACCCTCTCGGCCATCAACGTAACAAAGTGGAAGGCTCCAAACGAGGTCAAAGGGCAGGCGCAGGGCGACCTCACCTCGATCCAGAGAAATCTGCGGGCAACGCTGCCCGGATTGCTCGATCAGGCCAAGGCTGCTCCCAACACCGTAGCTCCCGCTTTCGCCATCTATCGCAACCTGGGAGCCGTCTATGACGTCTTGCTGCGCGTCTCGGAGACGGCCACGCTGGCAGCACCGCCGCAGGAAGCAGCCGCACTGGACAACGAATTAAGGCGATTGGAGGGCGCGCGGAAGACCCTGGGAAACCAGATCTTCGACGCGGCCTCGGCTCGGGACACGGAGGTCGTGCGACTCCGAGCATCCTCCGCTCAACTGGCTTCGCAGTTGGCAGCCGCACAGGCTCCAGCGAAAAAGGTTGTTGTCAGCGATGGTCCGTCAGCCACTACAAAGAAAAGAAAGAAGAAACCTGCGGCGACCGCCTCTCCCGCCCCTCCACCCACGTACTAAATAATTGCGGTGCAGATGGAAGGCGCTCGTATCTTGAGCGCCTTCAGCATTTTAGGTCTACTTATCCACAGCGGGGGCGAAAATTCAGGGAACATTGCATGCGGTCACTGGTGTCTAAGTATGTAGAGGCTCCTGAACTCCATTTCTCCGATTCCGTGAAAATATTTGGCCCCGGTGAAAAGGTTCTGAGAGCACAACACTCGTACTTCCTGTTACTGTGGAGGAAAATCTACATGCAAGCGGGAACTGCTGTGGGGAACCTTGCGAGTGTTATAGGAATCCGTCAGGAAGAAGTTGTACTCGTCTCTGAACTGCAAGCCGGTTCGGAAGAAGCCTATGCGTGGCTGATTGCAACGTATCATCAGCCCATCTACTCGCTGATTGCGCGCACGATTCTGAACCCGGCAGACGCCTCTGATCTAACGCAGGAAGTCTTCCTCAAGGTTTTCCGCGGTATTAAGAGTTTTCACGGCGAAGCCAGCCTGCGCACCTGGATTTATCGCATCGCAATTCATGAAGCCTCCAACCAGAAAAGATGGTGGTGCCGTCATCAGAGGCACGAGGTCACCATTGAATCCGAAGTAAGCGAACAATGTGATGGATCGCCCATCGCTCTCAAGGAGACTCTGATTGATGAGCGCGAATCTCCCTTTGATCTAGCCGCCCAGCAGGAGATTCGAACCCGCGTGGAAGAGGAGTTGCGGCATGTACCCGATCCCTACCGCACGGTCGTAATTCTGCGCGACATCGAGGGCTTTGGGTATGAAGAGATCGCCGAGATTCTCGACATCAACCTCGGCACCGTCAAATCACGGCTGATGCGGGGACGCGCCCATCTGAAAGCACGTTTGGCAACCTTTGCCGCGGCGGCGGCTCAACGTCCAGTTCGTACCGCGCCAGGGGCGATTTCCATGGCCTCTTGCACAGAGGAGGCCGCCCGATGAATGTATGCGGATCCGTTCGTGCGCAGTTCTCGAGTTACCTGGATGGAATGACCACCGGCAAGGAAATGCAGCAGATCGCATCGCACTTGCAAAGCTGCGCTGACTGCTCCAGGGAATTCAACGAGTGGCGTTATACCCAGTCGGTTCTTGCCCAGATTGGACCGGCAAAGGCCCCGGCCGACCTTGCGCTGCGGCTGCGTGTTGCCATCTCGCAGGAGCGGGCCAAGACTCCAAAGCGCGATCTGGCACGGCTCCAACTGGCATGGGAGAACAGCATCGCCCCATTCCTTCTGCAGGCATCGGCTGGATTTGCGAGTACCGTCCTTTTGCTGGGCACCGTTGCCCTGCTGGTTGGCATGTTTGCTACGCCAGAACCCGTAGAGGCTCGCGACGAACCTCTGGGAATGGCAACTGCTCCACGCTTCCTCTACACCGCCAGCCAGGATGCGACTACGCACATCGGAGAGCGCGACAACCCCGTTGTGGTTGAGGCTTACGTCAATGGCGCGGGCCGTGTCTACGACTTCCACATCGTCTCCGGCCCTCAGGATCCTGCGACCCGTTCGGCTCTGTCGAGCCTGCTGCTGTTCAGCGTCTTTGAGCCGGCGCGGGTCTTTGGAGAGCCGGTACGTGGCGTGGTAGTGCTCTCCTTTGCCGGAGTGGATGTTCGCGGTTAACGCTGTCTCATCCGATAGCGCGTTTGACCCGTGCCTGCGCACTGCATAGACTGAAGTGGTTTCCACATACGTCTATGCAGTTTCGCTTACTTTCGGCTTTTCATCCCGTGCGATTGTTGTTGCATCCGTGGCTCCGCCCCGTGGCGCAGATCCGCCCCATGGCGGATTGCGTGGTGCGATGCGCAGCATCCCTCTGCGTCGCCACCCTGCTTGCCGTGCCGACCGCAGTGCCGACCCTTGCACAACAGGCTCCGGCTCATCCTGAGGGCGCTTCCTCGTCCTCCTCGAACGGACCTGCCGTGGACACGGGAGAACCGGCTGATACGCCGGCCCAAAGTTCCTCTTCCTCGTCGAGGCCTGGGCAGGAGAAGGCACCAGCCCTGGTTGACCGCGCCGGACCCACTATCAGCCTGCAAGTCAGCGAAGCTCTGTTTACGGTGGCAGCCGGGTTGAACGCCTGCGGTTACGACGACGAACTGGAAAGCTCCGACCCCATTCGTCTCCGGGTACGGCAGCAGATGGACGCGGTGCTCCAGACCTCGGAAGAGGCGCGCACAGCACGCGATGGCCTCTGTGCCTATATCTCGCAACACAAGCTTTCCAGCAGCAGCCGCGATCTGGCGCAATATATCTCCCTTGCCCTGTACCTGACGCCGCCACCCGAACTGGCGCCGAGCGTGGATCTGCCGGAGCTGCCGCCGGATTCAACCCAGATTCTCGAGGTTCTGCCGTTACTGCGGAGCTTTGCCAATACAGTGGGTCTGCACGTTGTCTGGGCCGCAAACCGGAATGCTTATGAAGAGCAGGTTGCCCAGCTCCACGATCCCCTGACCAAGATGATTCTGGCGACCAATGTCTATCTGAAGATGCCGACCAGTACGTACGATGGGAGGCGTTTTCTCGTGGTTCTGGAGCCGATGCTGGCTCCTGGCGACATCAATGCTCGCATCTATGCATCGGATTATCTGGTCGTGGCCTCGCCCGTCAATGGGAAGATACGGATGACGGACGTGCGCCACGCCTACCTGCATTACGAAATTGAGCCGCTGCTCTTCTCGCGAGCGTCCTCCACCGATCGCCTTCTCCCTATCCTCAAAACGGTTCGTGAGGCGCCGCTGGATTATGTCTTCCGCAGCGATATCGTGTCGCTTGTGGTGGAGTGCCTGGTGCGCGCCATTGAGGCCCGTACCATGGACACGGGCATCCCGGAATACAAGGTTCCCGCCAATGTACGTCGCAGTGACCTCGAACGCGTCGATCGCGAACGCACGCAATACCAGCAGAAGACCGAGGCTATCCGCCAGCAGAGTGTGCGGGAATCCATGTCCCATGGCTACGTGCTTACGAACTACTTTTACGACGCGCTCAAATCCTTCGAAAATGATCCGGCCAGTCTGAAGGACAGCATCGGCGAGATGGTCTATGGAATGGATGTCGATACCCAGATCCGCCGCATCAAGAACATCGAGTTTGCGCAGGAGGGATCGCAGGATGTCCTCCGCCGGAGCCCGAGGCAACTTCGCGGACTTGACCTGGCCGAGCTGAAGTTGATCAAGGGCGACACTGCCGCAGCGGCGGACCTCGCGCAGAAAGCTCTTGCGCAACACACCAGCGACGCCGCGCGAGCCAACTTTATCCTCGCCCGGTGCGCGATTCTCAACCGCAATACACAGGACGCTGTCGATCGATTCGAGGAGACCATCCGTGTCTCCAAGGAACCGCGCATGCTGGCGTGGTCGCACATCTATCTCGGCAGGATCTATGACATTAACGATCGTCGTGAGGATGCGGTAGAGGAGTACAAGGCGGCATTGACGGTACGGGATGGCCAGGCCGATACCCGCCTGGCAGCCGAAAAAGGACTGAAGGAGCCCTGGGCTGTCCCCCAGCACAAGCCTGCCGGCAACGATGCCGCTCCAGTCGCCGCAAAACCGTAAACCCTTAGCTACCATTGCTGCGGCTGCCTGCAACATACTGCGATGCCGCAGCAAAAAGAAAAATCGTCTAAAGTAAGCAAAGGGAAGAAACATGGAGGGTTTGGCAAAGGTCGAAGAGCTTTTGGGGTATACCTTCCACAGGAAACCTCTGCTGACGCTGGCCCTGACCCATAGCTCCCTGGCATATGAAAATGCCGCCGAACAGGCCCACGATGCCGGCAAGGCATCCAAAATAAAGAAAGACCGCGAGAGCGGAGCAAAGCAAGACAGCGAGAGCGGCGGGGCCTCAGACAACGAGCAACTGGAGTTTCTGGGAGATGCCGTTCTCGGTTTACTGGTAGCGACCTCCCTATACTCACGCTATCCGGAGCTGAACGAAGGCGAGTTGACCCGCTTACGCGCGAATCTGGTCAGCCGCAGGCACTTGGGCCAGATCGGAGCCTCGCTCCAACTCGGCAACTACATTCTGCTGGGCAAGGGCGAAGAACGCAGCGGAGGCAGAAAAAAAACAGCCCTGCTGGCCAATTGCATGGAAGCCCTGATGGGTGCACTCTATCTGGACGGCGGGTTGGAAGCTGCAGCAAACTTCGTGGAGCGCACCGTAGTTGGGCCATTCTGCGGGGAGTTGCGCCAGAAGCTGCGCGGCGACGGAGTCATCGGCGACCACAAATCCGCTCTGCAGGAGCTGCTGCAGGCACAGAAGAGCGGGACGCCGGAGTACGTGGTCAAGGGTGAAAGCGGTCCCGACCATCGCAAACGCTTCCTGGTAGAGGTTCGGCTTGCTGACCAGCCGGTTCGCAGCAAGGCGCTTGCGCGTGGCATCGGATCGACGAAAAAGAAGGCCGAGCAAGAAGCTGCGCGGCGCGCTTTTGAACGATTGCGCCAGCAGACCGAGGCCCTAAACCCAGCGTCGGAGATATAGAAGTTTTGAGCGAGCAGCAGTCATCCGAGTTTCCGGACTCCTACTCCCCCGCGCAGACCGAGACGCCCACGGTCGCAGGCACGGTCGCGCCTGTGCCGCTTCCGCCTCAACCTGAGATCATCTTCCCCAGCCCGCTGGAGACCTTTGCCTCCCTGATGGGCATCATTGTCATTGCACTCTTTTTACTCACGTTCGTGGTCCAGCCCTTCCGCATCCCGTCCGAGTCGATGGAAAAGACCCTACTCGTAGGCGACTTTCTGCTGGTGAACAAGGCCATCTACGGGCCGAATGGCCACTGGGGAGAGGTGCTGCCCTATCAGCAGGTACACCGCGGGGATATCGTCGTCTTCCACTTCCCGCTCGATCCCAGCGATCACGTGGTCAAGCGGGTCGCGGGTCTTCCGGGGGATCGAATCCACCTCGACCACGGACAGTTGTTCGTCAACGGCGCACCGGTCTCGGAG
This sequence comes from Acidisarcina sp., assembly GCA_035539175.1. Classification (NCBI taxonomy): domain Bacteria; kingdom Pseudomonadati; phylum Acidobacteriota; class Terriglobia; order Terriglobales; family Acidobacteriaceae; genus Acidisarcina; species Acidisarcina sp. Next base: position 34,385 of record DATLIY010000010.1, read on the forward strand.
CCGTATGCGGTCTTTGAAGACATAAGCCACGATAGCTTCCGCGACCAGTTCCCCGCGCAGATCTATACCGATCCCGGCGTGGATACGCACTGGTGGATGCAGATGCGCAAGGACGTACGCAACGGAGAGCTTATCGTCCCGCAGGACTCCTACTTCGTTCTCGGAGACAATCGCGACCATAGCCGCGACAGCCGGTACTGGGGATTCGTGCCCATGCAGAACATCGTCGGCAGGCCATTCGTGATCTACTTTTCGCTGCGCCGTCCGTCGGCAACCGAAGCAATGCAGGATGATAGACTTGGACACGGGAAAGTTCCGGCAAAGGACGTCGTAAGTTTTGCCCGCTGGAACAGAATGTTCCGGGTTGTGCGTTAAAGCATTTTCCCTGGCAGCAGAATCCAAGGCATTGCAATCCTTTGCGAGAGAAACGTTGCAGGAGACGATGGACCAAACCCCGGCGGAACAGAGCAGCCAATCGATCAAGCCAGTAGAGGAGACTCCTTTCGAGGCACTCGCCTCTATCTGCAGCGTTCTGGTGATTGGCTTATTCGTGCTCACCTTCATCTTCCAGAATTTTGAAATCCCTTCCTCCTCGATGGAGAAGACCCTGCTGATTGGCGATCACGTGCTGGTTGACCGGATTGCACTGGCGCCGCCTTCCAACTGGATGCCGCTCGCCCACTATCGCAATGTCAGGCGCGGCGACATCATTGTGTTCTTCAAGCCCGGGGAACCGGATCTGTACCTGGTAAAGCGCGTGGTGGGTATCCCGGGCGACCGTATTCACCTGCGCAACGGCATCGTGTATCTGAACGGGCAGGAGCAGAACGAGCCGCAGGCCGCCAAGCCGAGCGATGTTGACTACTACCCCTATCGCGACGACTTCCCCGCCATCAAGCCGGGAGAAGGCAGTGACGTAACCGCCAGCTGGGCGCTGGACTTGCCGGAACATATTCAGGGCGAGGATCTGGTGGTGCCTGCGGGACAATACTTTGCCATGGGAGACAATCGCACGGTCAGCCTCGATAGCCGCTACTGGGGCTTCGTTCCCCGGGCGAATATCGTCGGCAGACCACTGTTCGTCTACTGGTCCTTCATTACACCGAGCGACCAGATTAATAAACAAAGCGCGGGCGACCGAATCAGCTTTATCGGCCACATGGTTCTCCACTTCTTCGACCAGACGCGCTGGAGTCGAACCCTGCACATCGTGCGCTAGGAAGGAACGACTTGGACTCCGGATCTAGCGCCTCCCCGCTTGCTGCAAAGCCATCGTGGGCCAAATGGCTGCTGCTGATTTCGATCGTCCTGCTGATCGCGGCGGTAGTGCTGCCTCCACTCTTCAATATCAGCCGCTACAAGCGCCGCATCGCCACCAGCATCAGCTCCAGTATCGGCAGACCGGTACACATGTCCACCGTCCGCCTGCACCTTTTGCCAGTGCCAGGCTTTGAGATCTCCGACTTCGAGGTAGAGGAAGACCCCGCATTCGGAGACGAGCCGATGCTGCGCTCCGCCAATGTGATCGCGTCCATCCGGCTCTCCTCCTTGTGGCGCGGACGGCTGGAGATCGGTCGCATCAGCTTCGATGAGCCGAGCCTGAACCTCGCGCGCGATGGCCAGGGCCACTGGAACTTTGACTCAATCCTCGTCAAGGCTTCGCAGAGCGAGATCGCTCCCACCGTGCAGAGCCGCCCTGGCGCAACCCTGCGCTTCCCATACATCGCGGCCAGGAATGCGCGGATCAACTTTAAACAGGGCTACGAAAAGCAGCCCCTGTCCTTTTTGAATGCCGACGTCTCTATTTGGCTCGATCAGCCGGGGCAATGGAGATTGAGATTCGAGGCGCAGCCGGTTCGCACCGATCTCGACCTCGCACTCTCCGATACCGGCCTTGTCCGCATGGACGGAACCTTCCACCGCGCGACGGAGCTGCAACAGGTGGGGATGGTGCTCCATGCCGAATGGGTCAAGGCTCCGCTGGGCCAACTCAGCCGCCTGCTGGCTGGCCGAGATATGGGCTGGCGCGGCGATCTTGACGTTCGCGCAGACATTACAGGCACCGCGGCCAATGCACAGATCAAGGCGAGAATCCGCGCCAATGGCGTGCACCGCCTTGAATTTGCGCCGCTGGAGCCGCTGGACATGGACGCAACCTGCCAGGGCAGCTACCTTGACGGCACCAGCTCGCTCGAAGGCCTGGCCTGCACCTCACCCATCGGCAACGGAAAATTGATGCTCGCCGGGTCCGTCCACGCTCTTTCCACACAGCCGCAGCCCGACGTGCAGCTTCACATGGAGAAGGTTCCGGTCTCCGCCTTGCTGGAGTCGATTCGCTCCATCCGTAGCGACTTTGCTCCCAGCCTGCGCGCGCGCGGCACCGTCGACGGCGACTTTCGCTTCGGTCCCCAGGAAGGCTATGCCGACGCGATCCTGGATGGCTCCGCTACGGTGAATGCGCTCGAGCTGGCGATGCCCGATCTGGAAAAGCCGCTACTCATTCCGCAGATAAAGCTGGCAACAACCGACGGCAAGCCGGTTGAGGAGCCGCACCCGGCGCATCGCGGCCACCGTAAGCTGCAAGCGGCAGCACCGGCCGTTCTTGAGCCGGCTCTCCTGTTGAAGCCGTTCGCGCTGACAGGAACGGGCGCCTCGCCCTTGATGGCCGATGGCCGCTTCACCGCAAAGAATTTCTCCTTTCACCTTGCCGGAGAAGCCCCCATCAAGGACCTGACAGCCATTGGAAAGAATTTCGGATTCCTGGCCTCCGCGCTTGCACCGCTGGCACGGCAAGGGGAGGCCGCAATCGACCTGACGATTCACGGCCCATGGCTGGTGCCGGTCAGCGATGTGGATCACCCCGTGGCGGTCGATACCGCCGAGGGCACGCTTCAGCTCCGCAACGCGCGCATCGCTTCCGGTTTTCTGCCAGCGCCGGTGGATGTGGCCTCAGCCACGGCTACCTTCAGCGAAGATCAGGTGTCGTGGACACCATTCTCCTTTACCTATGCCGGAATCAGCGGAGAGGGTGCTCTTCGCTATCGCATTCCATGCCATCTGGAGAAGGGCTGTGGCGCCGAGTTCGCTCTGCGCTTCCCCGCCCTGGACGCTACCCACGTTGAAGCCGCCCTGCTGGGTGGTAGCGAGCGCGAAGGGAAGCTCAAGGATCTGCTGGCCCGCATCGATGGCCGCACATCCCTTCCCTGGCCAGCGATGAAGGGTACGGTCGAAGCGGGTACGCTCACGCTCTCTGAAATGGCGGTCCACGATGTCCGTGCGACGCTCGTCATTGACGGCAACCATGTACAGATCTCGTCTCTCGATGGGCATGCGCTGGGAGGCACTCTGCATGCCAGCGGAGCACTCGACGCAACCGGCGGCAAGCCTCACTACGCGGCCGATGTCGAACTCACCAGGACCAATGCCGCCGAGATCGCGCCTCTCTTCCACGAGAAATGGGGGAGCGGCACGCTCAGCCTCAACACCCATTTCGACGTCACCGGATATACCGACAATGAGTTTGAGTCCTCGGCCAGAGGCAGCTATCGCTGGGATTGGACGCGCGGCTCCTTCTTCGCCGACGGCAGCTCGCCGCTCTCCCGCTTTGATCGTTTTCAGGCTGAAGGCGCCATCGCGAACCAGCAGCTCACGATCGAGCACAGCACACTCACGCGCGGAGGCCAGTCCGTCGCGGCCAGTGGAAGCATTTCCTTTGATCGGGCGCTGAAATTAAGCCTTAGCGAGGACGGCTCGACCAGCCTCGTAACGGGCACACTCCAGAAGCCCGTCCTCGAGCCAACAGCCGCCAAGCCGGTGAAGCACTCCAGCCGGACCAGTCCCTAAAAGCTAGCCGAACCAGTCCTTAGCGCCAGCCGCAGCCAACCTACTGCGCAGGAGTGTTGTCGAGCATGCGCGAGTGCTCGCTGGAGGCGACTTCCGGCACGCTTCCGTCATTCACCGTGACCTCAACCGGGGTGCCCTGAATCACGATGCGATGCGTGGTGTGCGTCCGCGCCGGAAGGCGCACGCGATCCGTCACCTTTGTGTCCTGCGAGCGCACGCTCACCGGCACCTCCGTCTGCACGTATCCATCGTTAGCAATTTCCACCGCCACCAGGTAGGACCCGATCACCGAGCTCTTGCTGGGAAAGACTCCGGCAATCGACAGGTCGGGGAGTCCCTTGTCGTGGTATACCCAGTCATCGAAGAACCACTGCAAATCATTCTTCCGGCTGGCCTGCTCCAGCAGACGCTCAAAGTATTCCGGCGTAAGGTCGTCGGCGGGCTTGTAGCCGCGCAATGCGGCGGAGAGCGCATTTTCCCCAGCCAGATCGCGCAGCATCCATAGCACGTAGCTCGCCTTCGTTCGATAGTAGATCGCATCGGAAGTATCGGTCAGCGACTCGCCAGCCTCTCCTCCGGGGCTGCCCGGCTCCGCGATTGTGAGAGCGCTCCTGCTGCCATCCATGGCCTGAATGGCAGCTGCACGTCCCCGCATTCTCTCGATCCACAGGTTCGCCATAAAGTGCGCTACGCCCTCATTCAGCCACTCCCGCGGAGACGAGAAGTAGGCATGCGCCAGGGCGTGGCTCAGGGGCCCGGTCAGTTGTTCCGGCTTGGCATCCGCCATGGGCAGAAACAACGCCGCGCCAACCTCATAAGGAGAGTCCTCTGCCTCGGGAAGATCCAGGATCGTCAGCGGCGTCTTCGCATTGGAGCCGAGCCACTCGCGCAACAGGGGCTGCACCATGGTCGCCGCCGTCATGTAGGACTGAACATTGACCTCATTGGCGCCCCTCGTAAACATCCGCAAGCCATCCCCATCGTGACGATAGCGGTTCGCGATGAAGATGCTTGGCGTTGCAAAGCCAAGCGTCGTGGCAGGCAGGCTGCACTGGATGACCTGGGGGACGTTCGGCGAGGGCGCCTCTCCGGGCGGCGGTCCCTGGACGGGAACGCTATGCCCATTCAGCACCGCGACATTGGGGGCGACTCCGAAGAAGTCCTGCGTCACCTGCATGCTGACCTTCGCGGCCGACTGCTTCCGCTTTTGCCGCCCAATCTCGGTGAAGAGCCGCGCGCCATCGCCCAGCATCACCGGCACCGACGACGTCGGATACCAGATCACGTTGCCAAATCCACGCAGCCCGACAAAATTCTCCGAAATGCGATCCCAATCCGAGTGTCGGGCCAGGTCAGCCGGCGTGCCGATTGCCTCCAGCCGGTGAGCGGTCAGCGGAATACGTCCGCTATACACCACATCCAGCGTCAGATCCTTCCCCGCGGCGAGCGGCTGCGGCAGCACCACCACCGCTTCGTGCAACTGGCCGGTATGGTCCGCGTCGCTCTGCACTGTCTGGCGGCCAAAGACAGCTTCACGTCCCGCTATCCGGATCGATTGCCAGATAAGCGTCGAGGAGAGTTGCAAGGGTAGATGGGCCAGCGGTTTATCCGAAGTATTGCGGACCTTGATAAGCGCGCGCACTGCCAGCGACTCGGTTTGCGGCGTCAGGCGAACATCGAGATCGTAGCCCGTAAAGGTCGCCGCGTCGCGCTCCGCGTCCGTGGCCTTCGGTCCGGAATTCGCCTCTCCGCGCATCGTCTGACCTGCGTCCACACCCTTCGCCGGGTGGGACGTCCCCGCCGTCTTCGAATGGCTCTGGGGAGACTTGTGGGCGGTGGTAGTAGAGACCTGCGCCCGGGAACTCGCAGGCACCAGTAAAAGTATCGAGACAAGAGAGATGCGCGCTGCCGCAGCCGGAAGCAGCCTCATGAGCCAAGCCCCTTCTGCTTCTTTGGCTTTGCTGGTTCCGCAGCCGGAGTGCGGCTGCCGCGACTGGCCACGCGCCGTTGGCGAGCCGCCTCGTACAGCACGACAGCTCCGGCCGCGGAGACGTTCAACGAGGAAACCGCACCCGCCATGGGGATTCGCATCAGATGGTCGCAGGTGCGGCGAACCAGATCATGCAACCCGTGGCCTTCGTTGCCGAGCACCAGCGCGCACTCGCCGGTATAGTCAAACTCGTCGTAGTCCATGGTGCCGCGCTCATCTAAACCGATGCACCAGATGTTCCGCTTCTTGATCTCCTCCAGCGCGCGCACCAGGTTCACGACCCGCGCCATGCGAACATGCTCAGCGGCACCGGCTGAAGCCTTCACCGCGACGGCGCTCAGGGGGGCAGCGCGGCGCTCCGTCAGCACCACACCGGTGACTCCGGCGCCATCGGCCGTCCGCAACAGAGCCCCCAGGTTCTGTGGATCCTCCACCCCATCCAACGCCAGCAGAAACCGCTGGTGATCCGGCGTTTCCAGCAGATCTTCCAGTTCGAGCGGCGCCTGCCCGCGAACGAGCGCGACTACGCCCTGGTGCGCGGTAGTCTTCGCCAGATGAGTGAGATGTTCCCGCGGTTCCACGCGAAGGCTTACCCCAGCCTGGCGGCAGGCATCGATAATCTGCTGAAGACGCTGATCCTGTCGCTCCCGCGCGACGCAAACGTGGTCAAAACGACGCTTGCCGGCCTTCAACGCCTCTTCCACCGGGTGCAGACCGTATAGTATTTCCATTCTTAGCAGTCTATTCCATGTCCCGCTTGCGCCATCCGGCCACCTCCTCTCTACCGTACCCAAATATTGCGCTGAAGATTTCCGTTGGCGTTTGTCCTTGGAAGAGGTATGGTTTTCGAGCCCAGGAACGGACGACGATACCTTCCCAGAATCCCCAGGGTTGTAACTCCTAACTGCCGAAGACTCTCCTCCTATCGCCGACGCCCTGGCACATCGCACTTCGCGCCTGAGGAGGCAATCAGTTATGAACAAGCATTTCGAGGCATTGGCAGTGTCGTGTCTGCTGTTCGCAGGGTTTGGTTTTGCGGGGTCAGGTAACGCGTTGGCACAAGGGCAGGCCGGCGGCACCACGCCACCACCCAAGGTACTGCTCCTGTTGAACGAGGGTCTCAAGCCAGGCCGAGGAGGTAACATGCACGCGAAGACGGAGAGCGCATTTGTCCAGGCATTCTCCGCCGCCAATTGGCAGCAACACTACTTCGGGATGGACGCCCTCTCGGGCAAAGCACGGTCGCTGTTCCTGGTCGGCTACCCCTCCTTTGAGGAATATCAGAAGGATATCGATGCCACCCGGAAGAATCCCACGCTCTCAGCGGCGCTGGACAGCGCAAGCGTGGCGGACGGCGACCTGCTCGATACATTTGAAAACAGCATCTACGCCTTTCGCGAAGATTTAAGCTTGCGGGCTCCAGTCAAGATCGAGGATATGCGTTACATGGATATCTCGGTCTTCCAGATACGCCCCGGCCATCGGAAGGATTGGGAGACGCTGTCCAAGCTGTATGTGAAAGCCTTCGAAAAGATGCCTGATGCACACTGGGCCACCTTCGAGAAGATGTACGGCACGGGCAGCGGGGGAAGATACATCGCGGTCTCCCCGATGAAGTCATTGGCGGAAGTGGACGCGAGTATGAAAGACCAGGAAAAATTCGCATCCGTCGTAAGTGCGGAAGATATGCAGAAAATCAGGGAGCTCACCGCGTCCACGATAGAATCCGTCGAGTCGCACCTTTTTGCCATTAACCCAAAGATAAGCTACCCCCCGGACTCCTGGGTCAAGGGTGCTCCGGATTTCTGGGGCCAGAAGTAACTGCCTCCGTTTCTGTAACATCGGCGGTATCGAATCGGCTGCGGTGGCGGGTGAAGAACGTCCTTCACTCACCATCGTAGCGAAGCGCCGATCCCCTCCTGGCCCCCTTTTCTTCCTTCTCCCTACCCGCCCTTGCGAGTCCTTGCCCGAACCGCTCGGGCAGACGATACTGGATATATACGGGCATCTGCGCCGGCAGACCAGCATTTTTTGGAGAATCCTTTGGCTGTTACCGGAAAAATACGAAAACTGTTCTCCGGACGCGACTTTCCCGCCAGCAGTCCCGTCTCTGTAATTGCCATGTCCGCCACGTCTCTCTCGATCGAGCAGTCGCGCCGTGAAAATGCCCGGGTTGCGCAGGGGCTTCGCCGACAGGATCCCGGCTTGCTGGATCAACTCATCGTCCAGTACCAGCATCGGTTATTTCGCTATCTGCTCTACCTCACGGGCAACCGCGAACTGGCGGAGGACCTCTTCCAGGAAACATGGATGCGAGTCCTCGTCCGTGGCGCACAATTTAAAGGCGAGGCGCGCTTCGATACCTGGCTCTACACCATCGCCAGAAACCTGGTGATCGACGTACGCCGCAAGCGAACCATGGCCAGCCTGGAGGAGCTTTGCGAGGGCAGCGAAGACAACCGCCCTCTGGACATCGCCGCCAGTGATCCAACGCCCTTCGACAACTACCGGAAATTGGAAGACAGCCAGCGCGTTGCCGAGGCCCTGCTTTCCCTGGATCCCCTGCATCGGGAGGTGCTGCTGCTGCGCTTCCATGACGACCTCTCCCTCGATGAGATTGCAAGCGTCACCAGCACACCGCTCTCCACCGTCAAGTCCCGCCTGTATCGCGGGCTGGCTGCCTTGAAACCACACATTGAAGACGCGGAACGCCGGGAGGCGCTTCGATGAGCACGTATCGGCCTGATCCATCGATCGAGAACCCTGGGGAATACACGCCGGACCCGATGCTGATTCAGGCATTGGCTGGACTGAACGCCGACGGGGAAATGCGTACCGCACAAACGACACGGCGGAAAGTCGCTTGCAAGATCTTCTTCGGCCGCGAACGGAACGAAAAGCGGCGGCACAGCCGTGCCCTCGCCATCATGGCGTCGCTGGGAATATTGGTCCTGCTCTCACCAGCTCTCTGGCAAAGCATGGAAAACCTCATCGCCGAGGAGCACTTTGGAAGCTTTGTTACCCAAGTCACCCTGCTCATTCTGCTGCTCTTTACTGCCTTGATTGCCGCGCTTATCGCGAGTTGGAGAAATGGGCCGGAAATACGGCATGGAAAACGCAACAGCTAGCATTGCCGGCATCAACGAATCCGATGAGCGAAAACATTCCAATTCGTGATCCTGAGCCATTCACCTTTAACGAGGAGATGAAGCTCATTCCTCGCTGGTCGATAGCACTGGCAGCCATCGCCTTCGTTGCAACCCAATATCTTTTCTGGGTTGTGCTGCCCGCGCATCAACATCATCCGGGCGGCCCGCCCATTGGGGTTCGCATCTACTTTGCGTTGTCGTGGAGCGCGCTGGCGGCCCTATACATGCTCATGATCGGCTATGTAAGCCGGGACGCTCCGCGGCGCACTATGAGCCGGCGCTTCTGGATCACTATCTGCTGCGTGATGCCCGGCGGAATTGGGGCGGTGCTCTACTTCATGCTGCGCCAGCCCGTGGTGACACATTGCCCCGTCTGCGGCACCGACGTGCAGAGCGACTACCATTACTGCCCGCAATGCGCCCACCAGGTTTCCGCTGCATGCGGAAATTGCTACACAAGCGTGAGCATGACCGATCTGTTCTGCGTACGATGCGGCCACGACCTGGCGAAGGACAACACACCAGCACGGTTGCGCGCCTTTCACTCGTGAGCGCTTCTCTCACCGCAGTTGACCCTGCTTTCCTGCCCTTCCTACACTGGAAGATTGAAACATGATGCCCATCACTGCACTCATTATCGACAATGAACAACTGGCGCGCGACGAGCTCAAATATCTTCTCGACGCAACCGGCGAAGTAGAGATCCTGGCCGAAGGCAGCAACGGATTTGAGGCTGTAGACCTGATACAGACGCATCACCCCGACATCGTCTTCCTCGACGTGCAGATGCCCGGCCTCGATGGCTTTGCCGTGATCAAGAAGCTGCTGGATAAGAAGCCCGCCACGCCCATGCCGCAGATTATCTTTGCGACGGCCTTTGACCAATACGCCGTTCGAGCCTTCGACGTCAACGCAATCGACTATCTGCTAAAGCCGTTTGATCGTGCTCGCGTTTTGCAGGCTCTCACCCGCGCAAGGCAACGCCTGGAGAAACAGCAGCAGGATGATTCTGCGCAGGAGCATCCGGCAACAGCGTCTGCAATTGCCGCGGATCCGCGCCTCAACGCGCTCCTGCGATTGCTGGAACAACAGAAGCTGCCTCCCCGCCCACAGAGCGGCAAGATTGTGCTGCAGACGCAGAATCGTCTGCTTCTGGCGGATCAGGGGGAGATCTGCTTTGCTTCGATTGAGGAAGGTGTGATCTCCGTGGCCACTCGCACACTGGAAGGTCAATCGAAGTGCCGTACGCTGGAAGAGTTGCTGGAACTGCTTGACCCCGAGATATTCTGGCGGGCACATCGCTCCTTTGTCGTGAACATCAATCACATTAAGGAAGTTGTGCCGTGGTTCAAGTCCAGCTATCAGCTACGCATGGATGATCGCAAACAAACCGAGATTCCCGTCAGCCGTACGCAGACTCGCCGCCTGCGCGAACTCTTCAAGCTTTAGGAGAATCTTCTCTCAGTCGTAGCGTTCAAAAATAACCTGCTTCTTATCCCAGCCCAGCGCCAGCAGTTGGTCGCGATTCGCAGAGACCATCTCGTTCAGGCCGCAGATATAGGCGTGGATATCGAAGCCGTTTCTCTCGCCCACGGTATCCGTTGGTGAGGCATGGCACAGCAGGGCGCGCTCTTCCACAATGTGGCGCACATACTGCTGCACATAACCGCGATTGCCCTGCCAGTCCGCGGAGGCACGGCTCAGCGTAGCAACGTAGTGGAAGTTCGGATGTCTCGCGGCGATGGATTCAAAATAGTTCTGGTAGTACAACTCCGTCTCCCAGCGTGTGCCATAGACCATCCAGAACTCTCTTCCTTCGCTGCGATCCTCGCCATCCTCGGGAAAGAGATATTGCGTAAATCCCAGCATCGGCGCAATACCGGTTCCCGTCGCGATAAAGATTCCGTCTGTCAGCGGCTTGCGCAGCAGGAAGAGACCATGCGGTCCATGAAAGTTGACCGTCTCGCACACTTCCATATCGCACACGAGGTTCGAAAAAAATCCTCCCTCCACGCGATTCACGCATAGATCGAATTGATTGCCACGGGGCGCAGAAGCAATTGAGTACGCGCGAGTCTGCATCTTTCCGCCCTGGTCTTGCGCCACAGTGGAGACAAATTGCCCGGGAACGAATTCGAGCGAGCGGAGTTCCTCGACGACAAATGTCAGGTGAAAACATTGCGTACGCTCGGAGAGGCAGATCTTCTCCATGAGGCGGGCGGTGAATAGCTGACGGGCCAAGTTGAGAACCTGCGAAAGATGGATTTACGCCAAGTCAGTATGACGAACCCCCACGCTGCTTGGCAAGCGGCGTAGAGGATGCTCTGCCATTCAATCGTCGCGCGCTCCACTCCCAGTTACCCTCAGGATGGGGCGCGACGCGTGATGCAGCGTGAGAGCGATCAGTCAGCTTAGCCGCCAAGATCGGCTCCGCGAGACTCCTTTCCTACGCTCGTAACGAGAGCAAGCAGCAGCGCAACTACAAGCACGGTCGCGGCGAGAACCCGCCCCAGTCCACCCATCCGCTCCGCCGCGCGCGCCTGCAGCACGCCATTCTTGGAGGTGATGAGGTTGCCTAACTGATACGCCAATCCTGGAAAGGTCGCCCGCACCGGGCCGGGTGAGAGTTCGCTGAGATACGCAGGCACCACTCCCCATGCACCCTGCACAAAGAACTGCATGCAAAACGCCCCCGCAGCGATCCAGTACACCGAATGAGAGAGCGCATAAAGAGGAATCACAGGAAGCGCCAGCAACGCTGCCGCAATAATGGCCCGTTTGCGGCCCCAGCGCTCCGACAATGACCCGAAGAGGATCCCGCCACAGATCGCCCCAATGTTGTAAAGGATGCCGACCACACCAACTACCGAAGGACTAAAGCCAAGGTCCTTCTCAAGAAACGTAGGATACAAATCCTGCGTTCCATGGCTGAAGGCGGTAAACACCGTCATGAGCACAACAAGGGACAGAAAATTCCATCCATACTGACGGAGATTCTGCAGAAAGCCCGTTCGCTTTGCCAGATTCGATCTGGCGTCCTGCCGCGACCATGCAGGCGACTCTTCCACCTTGAAGCCGATGTAAAAGACGAGCACTGCCGGGATAGCTCCTATAAGAAAGAGGCCCCGCCATCCCACAAAGTGAAACAACGCTCCGTAAGCCGCAGCAGCAATCAGATAGCCGGCCGCATATCCCTCCTGCAGCAATCCGGAAAAGAAGCCCCGTCCCTCTTTCGGCAGCGATTCAAAGGCGAGCGCGGCGCCCACGCCCCACTCTCCGCCCATCGCGATTCCGAAGAGAGCGCGAAGCACCAGCAACGCATGCAGAGATGGCGCAAACGCGCAGGCCACCATCAGTCCCGAGTAGCAGACGATATTCAGCATCAGCGTTGGCCGCCGCCCAAAACGATCGGCCAGACGGCCAAAGAGAAATGCACCCACGGGACGAAATGCCAGCGTAAGAAAGATTGCCTCGGCGACCTCCGAGGTCTTGCGGTGGAAGTCCCCGGCAATTGCCGAGAGGCAAAAGACGAGCAGGAAGTAGTCAAAGGCGTCCAACGACCAGCCAAGGAAACACGCGTAGAATGCATGGCGCTGTTGCGCGGTCAGGGACCGGAAGTGCGAGAGAAGTGCCATTGGTAGGAATCTAGGATAGCGGACCAGACTGGAGACTGCTTAAAATCTGCGCGATCCGCAAGAGAATTTCTTGAATGCCTGCCCGAGCACAGTCGCCAGGCAAGGCAGCGGTATCCTTCCTTCATAGGCATAGACTATCTATGCCTATGAAGGATATGCCTGAACCATGATGATGCCTCCCCGCACCTTGACCATGCTGATTCTGCGCGTGCTGCGTTCTGGCCCGCTCCACGGCTATGCGATTGCCCAGCGCATTCACGCGCTATCTGGCGACGTGATAGCTGTCGAAGAAGGTTCGCTCTACCCGGCACTGCAAAAGATGCTGCTGAAAGGCTGGGTAACAGCCGACTGGGGAATCTCCGAGACAAACCGGAAGGTGCGCTTCTACCGCTTGACGCCTGCCGGACGCAAGCAACTCAAGCTCGAACTCTCTGACTACGGCCGCGCAACCGAAGCTATTCAGGCCGTCTTGCATACTGCCTGAAGGCGGCCCGTCGTTTGCGCTGACTTCGGCTGAGAATCAGGGCTGGCCTTCGCGTGCCGCGCCTGGCCTCTCGATCGTGCTGGCGATGCGGGCGACGCGATCATAGGACTGCAGCCGGTCGGCCTCCTCATACGTATCCGTCACGACAATCACCTCATCGGCACCAGTCTCGTTCACAAGCCTTTCCAGCCCCGCCTTCACGGTTGCCTCCGATCCAACAATGGCCGCGCTCAGCTTGCTCTCCACGGCATCGCGCTCCCACTCATGCCATAAGGAATCCATGGAATCCACGGGCGGTAGTAATTCCAGTGGCTGGTTTCGTATCAATTGAAGAAAGCGTTGCTGGGGTGTGGTGAACAGTCGCCGGGCGGCAGCGTCCGTCTCCGCCGCAATCACCTGCACGGCGACTATCAGATATGGCTTTTGCAGGACACTGCCTGGACGGAATAGTTCGCGATACAACTGGGCGGCTGCATACAGATACGCCGGAGCAAAGTGCGCCGCAAATGCGAACGGCAACCCTGACATCCCGGCTAGTTGCGCGCTGAAGCCGCTCGAGCCCAGCAATGTGATTGGGACGTTGCTCCCCTGACCGGGAATCGCCCGAACCGCCTGCCCCGGCCTTCCTGGTCCCAGATAGGTGCGCAACTCCTGCAGCAGCTCAGGAAAGTCATCCCCGCTCTGCCGCAGATCCCGTCGCAGCGCCCGCATGGTGGCAGCATCGCCTCCCGGAGCGCGGCCCAGGCCAAGATCGATACGCCCCGGATACAATGCCTCCAGCGTTCCAAACTCTTCAGCCACCACCAGAGGCGCATGGTTTGGCAGCATTACTCCACCGCTGCCTACTCGAATCCTCTTAGTCGCCGCCGCCACATGCCCGATCAGCAGAGGAGTGGCCGAGCAAGCCAGTCCTGCGATTGCGTGATGCTCCGCCAGCCAAAAGCGCTTGTATCCCAACTCTTCGACGTGCTGCGCCAGGGTCACCGAGCGCGCAATCGCACCGCCGGCAGATTCGTCGTGGCGCATCGCCACAAGATCCAGTACAGAAACAGTCAGTCCCATGAAAGATTGGATGAGCGATGCAGCACGAATGATGCGATCTACTGCGTGAGTTCTGTCTTTGCCCGAGTGGATTTCCCCTTGGATGGGGAGAAATTCACCACGACCTCAACATGCCGGTACGTCGACGGCGAAGCCGCGCTATCCGCAGCGGGAACAATCGCTAGCTCCGCCGAGCCATTCGACAGTGGATGCAGCTCGGCTCCCGTCACCCTAACAATCTTCTCGGTGGTCCGCAGAAAAATCGTCGCCTCGAAGCCAGTGGCGTCTGCCTGGATCACAAGGCGATCTCCCTTATACCTCACATCCGTTATCTTGATTCCCCTGCTCGGTTCCCCGGCGAGCAGCGCGCGCTGCGATACGCCGATGGAGACCCCGCCTTGATAGCGAATGGAGCAGTGCGTCTTTCCATGAGGAATCTGAAGATCCATGACCGCGTGAGAATCCTGGTCATGGCTTTCCAGTGTGGCTCGAACCTGCTTGCCGTTCAGCAATGCCCCTTCCAGCCGGGCTCCCAGCGGGATCTCTGGCGCGAATCGAAGAGCTAGCGGAGCGCCTTCATTTTCCACCGTAAGCTCCAACCCCTCTCTCGTGCTCACGACAGAAAGATCCATGCTCCCATGGGAAAGCCTGACACGATTGACGCGAAGGCTATCCCACTGTGCAGGCAGATGGGGAGAGAATGTCACATGGTTTGTCAGTGCATCGACTTCAAGGCCGAGGAGTCCGTGGACCGACGAGGATAGAAACGCAGCCGAGGACCAGGTTTGCTCCGGCACGGACTCCGTCTGCTGATGATAGAAGTCTCCTGCTAATACCTCGTGCAGATGCCCCAGGGAGTCGAGCGAATTCCACTGGATCAGCGAGCGCCAGATCGGGAAAGCTGTATAGGGCTGATGCTCGGTCCAAAATGCTGACGCGGTGCTTGTGGTGCCAGTCGCCCAGACACTGCCGCTTGCATAGGAATTGGCATTAAAACGTGGAGAGCTGGAGGCGATACTTCTGGTTCCCCAATCCGTCTGGAAATCCGAGGATGCGATCCGACTTAGAACAACATCGCTCTGAGCCTGCTGCAAAATGTGGTGATCGATAAGATGGATGCCTCCAATACCGCCTCCCACAACAGGCTTGCCGGACACAGTGTAGCCATCGATCCAGCGGCTACTGTCTTTCATCCAGTAACGGCCTGCGATGGACTTCCGTGCTCGCTCGCTCACCTGTCTTGCTTCCGCAGCTTCCGCCGCATGCCCGGCAACTTCAGCAAGCTGCGCAAAGGACTCGGAAGCCTCAACCCAACTGAGCGACAATCCTAACTCGTCGGTCAGTCGATCCTGCTCATTGCTCCCTTCCTTGCTGGATGGAATTCGTGGGAGACTATCTGCCGACTTAGAGAGCGACTTGCAATAGTCATATGCAGATTGCAGCGAGGACCAATGATCGATAACAAATTGCTTATCGCCACTCGTGGAGAGGTATCGCGCCACAGTACTCAGATACTGGAACGTAATGTCCACGTGAACAAACATATACGGATACTGATTCACCCAATCGAGAAAGCTCGCGCTTTGCGATAGCTCATGCCAGATCATGCCCGTCTTGCGGTCCTGATATTTGTCGATGAACAGCAGGGCTTCCCTGGCGCGGTCATATTGGCCGGAAGATAACAGCCCGTCAATCGCGATAAGTCCATCCCCTGCGAAGAACCACTCATATTGCGGACGGCGCGCGTCTCTTGAGGGTCCATACCCGGCCACCAGGCCACAACCCAGATATGGATTGCACACCCATGACTGGTCAAGAGCAATTCCAGCCCACGCCAGCGCACGGTTTACGTTCTCATCCGGCGTGATGATCTCGAGCGAGTTGGACTCCAATGCGGCATAGTGCGCATGCGCTTCGCGCTCCAGATCTTCTCGGGCCGTAAGCAGCTTCTGCATTACATTTGCAGGCTCGGACGCGGATGGATCGAGAAGGCTGACCACCACGGTTGCTGATCGAGGACCGCTACTCCCTCCGGCGCGCATCGTAAATGCGAAGCGCTTTTCGCCCGACCCTGGCTGCGCACTATTCACAGGCTCATCGTGTGAAATAGTATCGGAAGAGCCGACAAACGCGGAGAATCGGCGGGACGGCTCGGATAGTACATATGCAGCGGTATTCCAGCTCGTGCTCTGTCCTCCGATCGACGCGGGCCACATAAGATCTAGAACTGGAGTGAAGTGAACGACGATATCGACCGCGTGCTGGCTATCGATGGTGTAAGTGAGAATGGCTGCTGCCTGATTCAGCGGGACGAACAATCTCTCTCGAACGATGAAGTCAGAACCTATATAGGTCCTTGTAACTGCCTCCGCTTCATAACTTATCTTTCTCAACAAGGCCGCGCCGTCAATTTCCGTCGTCGAACCTTGACTGCGAAATCCGACCTGGTATCCGTTGACGATCTGCAACGGGTAACCCCATACTTCGAGACCATGCGTAGCATAGCCCTGGATCAGGGAGCGGCGTCCATGAACCGCCAGAAAACGCTGAGGTCCGATGGCATCGGTTTCGGCAAAAAGCTGTTTCGCCTCATCATGTTTCCCCTCATCTATGGAACGATCCATCTCCGCCGCAGCCAGACGGCCATGGAGGCAAAGGGAGAGATACAGCACCAGAAGTAAAACCGAACGATACAGCCTCTCACCGGACAAGCGCGATAGCCTTCTCTTCCTCGCAACATGGTTGCGGATATTGCTCCCACTGCAGTTACAAAATGAATCAATTCTCCTGAAAGAGTGGAACTGCGGACATGTCGTCGTCTAACCCTTCCAGCAGCGACGCTATATCGCGGGAAATCGCCAACATGGTTTTATCGCGATGGTAAGGAGTAGGCTCCTCTGCAGGAACTGCAGAATCGATAAGCTTCTCGAGCTCGGGACGTGGCGGCGGGGTACATTCTTTTTCCCCAAACTGAACGATCAAGCAATCGGCCATGCGATTCAGAATGATTGCACAGTTCTGCTGAAAACGATGCTCCACATCGCGGACAGGTTCTGACATCTCGCCGTGCAAGCCAAAGATCCGGAACTGCACGAGAGGAATTTCCAGCAGATAGAATGTGCGTAGTTGGGCCTGCCAGCGATGTATCTTCTGTTGCGCAATCAAGTGTGGCGCGCGCATCGCGCCCGTCTCAAATGGAACCGCATCCGCCTGCGCATTCACAATCGTGAAGTTCTGGTAGATCTGATCGCGCAATCTGCGAAGCCGTGCCAGCGACTTCGGATCGTTTGCCTCTCCTGGTTTGACAACCAATTGAGCCAGGAGGCGCAAATTCTCCACGAAGACCTCGATCATGCGTTGCGCGGCCGGCTTTGGATGGAAGCGCTCAAATACCAGCCACATCACGAAGATGCCCAGCAGAACACCGACGGCGCGATCACGTGCGATCCCGAGCGAGGTCTGGATCGTAAACTCGTTCAGGTTAACGAGGAAATAGGCAAATGCTATCTGAAGGCCGCAGTAAGAAAGACGTGGGCTTGAAGTAGCAACCCAGGCTGCAATACCGGTAATAGCAGCAAATAGCATGCTAAAGCCAAAGATGGAATCGATGTATGGGAGTATAAATACCTGCGCACCCATACTAAAGATAAAGCCACCAATGAGGGCACCGACAATACGCAGGAGCTGCTTCTGCCGAGAGGAGCCGATGTCGGACAGCGCTGTCAACAGGCAAGTCACAATTGCGGTGGAGAGATTGCGCCACGCCAGCGACACATAGAGGATGTAGCAGATCATGGCGGCAAGGCATCCGGTCAGGGCAAACTTGATGTACTCAGGATTTTGAAAGGCATCATCCACAAAGATGCCCTTCTTCTGCGTAGTCGGCTCGTGCCCCGACTCCTGATAAGGCTCCAGCGAAATCGACCCCTCGAAGACTCGCGGGATAAGAGAGACCATTCTTTCCAAGTCAGGGAGCAAACGAAGCGCCGACGAGGCGTTTCGGGGCACGCTCCATGTTTCCGGCTTGCACTTGGTAACAATGCACTCCCGGATCCTGGCAATATGCGCCGCGAGCTGGCGGATGCGCTGCCTCTCCTCGGTTGAAAGCTCTACCTTTTGCTGGGCAATTACAGCGGCAAGATCGATGGAACGGGCGGTGAGCGAAACTACCGCCATCATCTGTACTCGATAGAGTGAGTCGTAGTCTGAACGCGTGAGCCGCCTCCGCAATGACCCAGCGCCCACGAGCGCAAGCTGTGCAACCCTGCGTTCTATATCGTGGGATACGGGCTCATTGTTCGCATAGCTCAACAAGAGGCTCTCCATCGCGCTCCAGCGCGTTGAGAGGCCAGACAGCACCTCATCCTGCTTGTTGAAGGCATGAAAGACGGCCTCCACTGCAAAGGTCACGAGCGCGCCAACAGCCGGAACTAAAGTTGCCCACAGCGTGAGTTCCAGGTTGGTCTCCGCCGGACCAGGCAGATACCAGATGGCAGACGCGTTCGTTCCGACGGTGACCAAGGCAACAGCCACGTTGAAATCACGCAGCGCGCGAAGGAGGAAAAACATGATGAACAGGCTCACCGCTTCCCATGCAAAGTGCGTGAGCGGGGTGGACGCAAACATCCTGGCGCCGATGGGAATAAAGGCCGCACCGGCTGCGAATGAGAGAACAACGACCAGTGCGGAGCGAGCGCTTGAGAGCAGATTTTCACGCGAGATAACAAAGGCGTACAGCGGACCTATGGAGCCGCCTGGCAGACGGAAGGTCATGATCAGGATCATGGTGATGGTCGCGGAGATCACCATGCGGGCCACGATCGTTCCGCGCCCGGGATAGGGCGCGAGTTCTTTTTTTAAGAAGTCGACGAACCAGTCGGCATAGGAACTCGTCCCGCGAAGATTGGTCGCAGTGGTCGCCATTGCTTACCTCTTCGCGGTCAACGAAGGTTCACCATGAATCACCACCACGGCAGATTCACCGAGTCGAAACAGCTCGTCGGACTTCGCCTTGATCCGCACGCGAACTGGAAAACGGGAAGCCAGGTGTACCCAGTTAAGCGTCCGCTGGACGTCTGGCAGCCCCTGCGAGAAGCGGCCCACAATGTCCGCGTCGGGCGCCACACCGAATCCGACGCTATCCACTACCGCATCAAAGCGTACATTGGGCCTGGACATGACATAGACATACGCCGGCATTCCAGGCCGGATGTGCCGTATCTGCGTCTCCCGAAAGTTCGCCATCACCCACCAGGTCCGCGTGTCAATCAGCGTGAAAATTTGCTGACCAGCATGCGCGTATGCGCCTTCCGATATCGTCAGATTGGTGACGCGTGCATCAAAGGGCGCGTATATATTGCAATGGTCGAGATCATATTGTGCAGTATCGATCGCAGAGCTTTTCCCAGAGCGCTGCGCGGTCAGCGGATCCAGCGTGGTAACGCTGCTCGATGCCTGGTGCACCTGCTGGTGGCTCTGTTCCAGCATTGCGGATGCCTGCTTATACAGAGCATTCGCTGACTCAAGCCTGGCGCCAGACAAGGCCAGCTGCGAACGTGCCTGCTGCACAGCCTGTTGCCGGGTAGCTACCAGCGTACGCGCCTGGTCTATCTGATCTACAGTTACAAATTGCTTGGCAAGCAGAGGCTCCAGGCGATGAAGATTGTTACCGGCATACGTGAGCTCTGCCTCGGCACGCGCCAGCGCCGCCTTGGAGTTCGCCACATCCGCCTTTGCCTCATCCACCGCGGCAGCGGCTCGGGCCACGTTGGCATCAGAGCTTCGCGCATTGGCCTGCGCCACGTTCACACCACTCTTCAGTGCCGCGATTCTAAGGCTTTCATCGGTAATCTGGCCCTCAAGGGAAGCCTTCGCGGACTTCGCACTGGCAAGCGCATACGCGTAGGGGCGCGAATCAATCTCGAACAACAGGTCACCCTGTTTTACAGCCTGATTATCCGCGACATTCAGCTTCATGATGGGCCCGTTCACGACGGGCGCGATACCGATAAAATTCGCAAAAACTTCGGCATCGTCAGTCCGCGGATTTTCTGTCGTCTGCAACACAACCAACAGTCCCGTGATAGCTGCACACAGAATGATCGCAACGCTCAGGATGCGACCGATACGACGACGGGTCTCTGGAGTGGCGTTCAATGTCATAATCCTTGATTAAAAAAGACCAGCCATAGGGTGAAGGCGAAGAACAGGGCGAGGCAAGGATAGACAACGATCGACCACTCGATCTCCTTATCCAGCTCAACGCGCGCCAGCAGCCAATGGACTACGACGGCCAGTAATATCCCTGCCACAATACAGAGCAGCCACGCGGGGAAAAACGATCCCAGGATGTTGAAGGATGGCGCACGGCCGCATCCGCTAAGCATAATAAGGCTGCCAATGCCTGCAAACGCTGCCAACCTTCTTGAAGAGGATTGCACGAGTCAGCTTACCTTTCTTGGTTCTTTCTTCCGAATCAGGGGGTCGGCCTCGACGGCGTCTGAACAAGATCGCCCGTGCGGAAAGCCAAGTTCGCTAACTGCAACAAGAGTTGCGTACGGGTATAAATATCTACCGAGCTGGCCTGGGCCAGGACTTTCTGGGCCGAGACTACATCAAGAAGATTTCGAACACCATACTGATACGATTCCCGCGCCGCGGCGTACGACTGGCTGGCGGAGGCAAGGAGAGCCTGCGCCGCTTGCCGCTGCCGCTGCGCAGTTTTGACATTGGAATACGCAGCCCAGACCTCGTTGGCGATTCCATCCCGCAGTGTATCCACTTCGGCCTGCGCGGCCCGTTTTTCCGCCGCGGCCTGGGCTATCTCATGTTCCCTTCGCCCGCCGTCAAAAACGGTCCACTTTAGTCCCAGGCTAACGTTCCATGTCTCACCGCTGACATATCCTGGAGGCAGATCAGCCTGCTGGCCAAACTGGCGCTGCAAACCGCCGCTTCCTGAAAAACCGAGTGTCGGGAAATATGCTGAGCGCGCCTGCCTGGTACCCGCTTCCGCCGCCCGCAACCTGGCCACCTGTACCTTGAAGTCGGGACGCTGCTGAAAGGCACGATCTACGGCCTTATCCACTGAATCCATCAAATCGAGCGGAGCGGAAAGATCCTCAATATTCTGAACCTGAATGGGGGTCTCCGGCGGCAGCCCGAGAACCGTGGCCAGATCTCCGCGCGCGATCTCTTCGGCTCCGAGTACCGCCTGCAGGTCATACTCTGCCTGTGCTGTTGCCGCCTCCGCCTCCAGAGCATCCGGCTTGGTTGCCAGGCCGTGGGTGAGCCGGTCTTCCGTGTCTTCCTGCACCGCCCGCGCATTCTTGAGGCTAGCCTCGGCTGCGCTCTGCTGGCCCAACTCATTCAGCAGCCGATAGTAGGCAGCGGCTACTTGAAAGATGATCTTCCGGTGCGTGTCGTTAAAGGCGAAGTCGGCACCCATAAGGTTCGCCTTCGCCGCATCGATTGCGCCGCCTCTCTCCCCAAAATCGAAGATCAGATACTCAAGATGAAGCTGCGGCTCAAAGACCCCATAAGTCTGCCGAAAGAAATCCGAGCCGAAGAGGATTCTCACCCGCGATGTATTCGCCACAGCCGTAGCTGCAATCGTTGGATATAAAGCGCTGCGTGCCACACCCAGAGCGGCTGCCCTTGTTTTCGCAATCTGCCAGGCCACACGCGTCTCAGGATTGTGCTGCTCCGCGAGATCGATTAACTCCGGCAGGGTGTAAACCTTTGCAGTATCCACGGTGAAAGGCGGGTTTGCCGGTGGCGCCAAATCGCGCGCAATGCTTTGCTCTGCCTTGGAATGCCACACTTTACTCGAGGATGGAGGGACACCTTGCGCAAGGAGCGGTATGGTCCCCAGAGAAACGACAAAGAGGAGCATCGCGGCTCTATGAAAGGATTTACCCATTTGAGCTAAGGGCAGACGAATGCCGCCGAAAGTTGAACCAGGGTGGGCCAGAACGTTCTCGAACGGATGGTGCATGGTGCGATCAGAGGTGGAACTGGAAGGTGGGCGCTGCTTCGTGCTCAGAGAAACTGGATCAGGTTCTACTTGTCTAGAGCCTCTGCTATAAGGTCTATGGGTGCAGGAGTGAAAGCCGAAAAACCGGATAAACCACACGGCTCGCTTCAACTGAAACATACCCGAAAATCCTCGCTCCTGACTCCCGGTATTCAGAACAATTCACTCCCGGTGCTCCCACCATTCCAAAGACTCATGAACCTAGTTTAACAGACGGCCATGAGCCTCCTGGCAGGAGCAGCCGGGAGGCTCCGCTCAGTCGCGAACAAGCTCCACGTCAATCGTAATCTTCACCTCATCACCGACCAGAACTCCGCCCGTTTCGAGAGCCGAATTCCATGTCAACCCGAAATCCTTCCGGTTCAGCTTTGTCGTTGCGGATGCCCCAAAGCGCATCTTTCCCCAAGGATCTTTGATCTCGGCAGTAGGGCCTTCCACGTCGAGCGTAATTTCGCGGGTTACGCCATGTATGGTCAGATCGCCTACTATTTTTCCTCCACCTGAATGCGGCTCGATCTTCTTGCTGCGGAAGTTCAGTGTCGGAAACTTCTCTACATCCAGAAAGTCGGGGCTCTTCAGATGGCCGTCGCGCTGCTCATCTCGAGTGTTGATGGAGGTAGCATCGATCGCCACTTCAATCGTGGTGTTCGCAGGAGCATCCGAATCGTACTTGACGGTTCCGGAAAGCTTCGTAAATTCACCACGCACGTTCGAAAGCATCATATGACGTACGCTGAAGTGAATCGAAGAATGTGTGGGATCAATCTGATAGGTTACCAGCGACATAGTCTTAAGCTCCTTTTCTTCTTGTCCTGATACTTCAATCCGGTTCGTTGCAGAGATAGGTGCCACCGATGCAGGCGCATCAGCCTTGGGGAACTGAGCTGCCCGGTCATTTTGCCCCCGGGTAACTCCTCCTGAGGCTCTCAACCTACTCCTAGCCCAAGTTTTAAGTCAACCATCGGCGAATGAATATCATGGGCTCGCCCCGGAAGCTGGCCGCAAGCTCGAGGGCTGATGCACGAATTCATTCCACAAAAGCGTTGCGGGGGTAGCCCTCTACTCCGCGAACAGTGAGAGTTGAGGGGGAGAGGAGCGACTTCGCCTTGGCGCGCGCGGGGCGTGGCCCTGAACCGTGCGGCCATCCAGAGAGGCTGAGATGGCACGCTCATGGGCGATAGCGGCGCTGAAATCCGCCAGTGGCTCGCGCTGCTCTTCCACCGTTCGCGTCAGGGCGTCAAGCCGCCGCAAACCCTCCCGCTTCTCGGTAAAATCCAGGCGTGACGCGTCGAGCGCCCCGCGCAGGACTGCAATGGATTCGTCATAAGTTTTGAGCGGCACAGGAAAGGGGTGGCCGTCCTTACCGCCATGCGCAAAGGAGAAGCGTGCCGGGTCTGAAAAGCGGCTCGCCGCGCCGTGTACCACCTCGGCGATCAGAGCAAGCGACTGGAGGGTCCGAGGACCCAGCCCCTCCACCAGCAGAAGAGAAGCGAAGTCGCGCAGAGGCTGTTCATGCGCCACGGCGAGCACGGCACCCAGGCGCTTGAGATCCACATCCTCCGGACGAACATCGTGGTGCATCGGCATCGTGAGCCTGCGGGCCTCCGCAAGGGACGACTCGACCGGCTGCTGGACGATGTTCAGCAAAGCCTGCTGGGCGCTCAGGGCGCGTGCATCCACCAGATTCAGGATGACTCCCTGGGGCCTGCCAAGAATGGCTGTGTGTGGATTCGATGTGAAATCGCGAACTGCAGGCGAATGCCAGTGGTAACGGCGTGCAAGGCGACTGTCCGGATTCATACCCTGCTGCACCACCGCCCACTCTCCCGACGTGCTGGCGACAAAGGAGTGAAGATAGAGCTGAAACCCGTCACCAACGGCATTGTTATCCACGCGGGCAGTCAGGCGACTGGTGCGCGCAAGTGCATCGCCATCAAGCCCGACACGACTGGAAAAGGCGCGTAACTCATCCGGAGTGCGACGGGAGTGACGCCCTCGCCCGCCACACACGTAGATACCCAGATCGGAGGCGCGCGGATTCAGCCCACGCTTCAGCGCGCCCATCACGGAAGTCGTAATGCCGGAGGAGTGCCAATCCATGCCCATGACGCAGCCCAGGGCCTGAAACCAGAAGGGATCGCTCAGACGAGTAAGAAACCCCGAAGACCCGTAGGAAGCGATGATGTGCTCGACAATCACCGTGCCAAGCCGGGTCATGCGCTCGCCGAGCCATGCGGGAACACGTCCTCCGTGCAGGGGAAGATCGGCAGTGCCGGAACGCTTCATACTTCTATTCTGATCGCGCAGGGGCGTCTGGGGAAGCGGCCGGAGAATCGCACCCTTCGCGCGGGGAAACGAGCCTCATGCGTGCCCAGTTCTGCAATCCGTGCCGTCAGGCCTCGAGCATTATGGTAAGAATGCTTGAGGTTGGGAATGCCCTATTCGCGGTTTCTTTTTGGCTGCACTGTCTTTCTTGCGTCCTTTTTACTGTTCCTTATTGAGCCGATTGCAGCCCGGCAACTCCTGCCTGTTTTTGGTGGGTCCGCTGCCGTCTGGATCACCTGTCTCGTCTTTTTCCAGACCGCACTGCTTGCGGCGTATTTGTATGCTCACTGGCTGGCACATCGCTCGCGGTGGGGCTTCCACTACGGATTGCTTCTGTTCGCCACCGTGTCTGCAATCGCCTGGTCCACGAACAGGATCCACCTGAGCCACACGTCGGGGCATCCGGCGACGGCGATTCTGGCAACCCTGACTGCGTCCATCGGTCTTCCCTTTCTCATGCTTGGCGCAACCAGCCCACTGCTGCAGAGATGGCTGGCCCGCCTCCACACCAGCGGCATCCCGTATCGCCTGTTTGCGCTCTCAAACCTGGCGTCGTTGCTTGCGCTCGGCCTCTATCCCACGCTGGTCGAGCCCTATTTCACTCTTCGAGCGCAGAGACTGATCTGGTGCTGCGGTTTTGCAGTGTTTGCCCTCATATCCGGAGTTCTGGCGTGGAAGACGCAATCGGCAACCCAAACCTCGTTCGCAACAGAAGTGGTGCAGGAGAGCGAGATTCCCCCGGCGCCCCTCAGCCACAAGCTGCTCTGGCTGCTCCTGCCGATGGGCGCGGCCATGCAGCTCAGCGCCGTCACCAGCTATCTCACCGCAAATATTGCGGCCATCCCTCTGCTTTGGATCCTGCCGCTTGCGGTGTATCTGGTGACGATCATCCTCGCCTTCGAATTTCCCCGCTTCTTTCCCCGATGGATCGTTACGCGCTTGCTGGTCGTCATGCTGGCCAGTCTCGGCTACATGCTCTCCAAGGTGGATGTAACTCTCCCGATGAAGATCGGCATCCTGTTCTTTTTGATCGAAGTGTTTGTCGCTTGCCTGTTCTGTCACTCCGAGGCCTACGCACTGCGCCCAAAGCGGCCATCGGAGTCCACCCTCTTTTACCTGATGTTTGCTGCCGGGGGCGCGCTGGGAGCCTTCCTTATCGGAATCGTGTCTCCGCTGCTCTTTTCCTTCAACTACGATCTGGCGCTGTCGTTTCTTGCAACAGCGCTGCTCGCGTTCGCCGTTACCTGGCCCAAGGGCTCGATGCAGCGCGTTCTGTGGGCGACGGGGAGCGGCCTCCTGCTATACCTCGTCTTGATGC
Source organism: Acidisarcina sp. (assembly GCA_035539175.1). NCBI lineage: Bacteria > Pseudomonadati > Acidobacteriota > Terriglobia > Terriglobales > Acidobacteriaceae > Acidisarcina > Acidisarcina sp. The sequence goes on from DATLIY010000010.1 coordinate 60,202, forward strand.
TCCACTCCACATACCAGCGGGATACGGTAATGGCGGCCCGGAACTTCTATGGCAGTCTCCGGGTAAAGGACACGTATCGCGTCCCCGAAGCGACCTTGCGCACACTCACGAATGGAAACATCCAGCACGGCACGCAGATCCTTTCGCCGGAGTCGATGAAGACTCCGACGACCTATTACGCGGAAGACTCCGGCGTCGGCCTCGCGCTGCGCCTGTGCTGCGCTGGCCGGGCGCGCAACATCGGTGTCGTGGGCCTGGGTGCGGGAACGCTCGCAGCCTATGGCAAGGCGGGAGATCGAATCCGCTTCTACGAGATCAATCCCGCCGTGCTCCCCATCGCGCAGAACCTGTTCACCTACCTTCGTGACTCATCCGCCGAGATCAGTTTTGCCGAGGGAGATGCTCGCTCCTCCCTCACGCGGGAAGCGCCACAAAACTATGATGTTCTCGTGATCGACGCATTTTCCGGGGATGCCATCCCGCTGCATCTGCTGACGACAGAAGCCGTCAGCTTGTATCAGAGGCACTTGGCTCCTGGAGGCATCCTCGCCTTCCATGTCTCGAATCAGCACGTGGATCTGCAGCCTGAAGTCGGCGAGCTTGCCCAGGCTGCCGGCATGGAGGCGAGAACGATCTCGAGCGCTCCGAATGAGCCGCGGGGTGAGTTCAGCGCAACATGGGTACTGGTGACCCGGAATTCCGCGTTCTTCCAGCAGCCGCAGCTAGCCGGACGCACGCGGCCAACGGCAAAGAATCCGAAGGTCCGCCTCTGGACCGATGACTACTCCAGCCTGCTGCCTGTCCTTCACTGGTGAGGAATACCGGAACGATTCGTATCCCCTGAGTTGGGCAGAAGAGAGAGTGCGCGGGACAAACCTGGGACACAACATACTACAAAGCATCCCCGCGCACTCTCCGTAAATTCTGCCACTACTGCACGAGTTAGTACCTCACGACCGGCACCGGGTTGCGCTCGGTGAACTGATGCTGGTGCCAATAAGGATAGGGTGCCCGTGTCTGACTGGCGCGATCGAGCGTCTCCACCTGTGCCGCCGTCAGGCTCCAGCCAACAGCGCCCAGATTGGCACGGAGCTGCTCTTCGTTCCGTGCGCCGATGATGACGCTGGAGACGGTCGGCCGCTGGACCAGCCAGTTGAGCGCGACCTGGGGTACCGTCTTGCCCGTTTCGGCGGCGACCTTGTCGAGCGCATCGACCACCGAATAGAGAAACTCATCGCTGACGACCGGTCCCGCGTCGCCCGTTGCATGGAGACGGCTGACTGCGGGTAAAGGCTGTCCCCGGCGAATCTTGCCCGTCAGACGGCCCCATCCCAGCGGGCTCCAGACGAGCGCGCCAATCTTTTCTTCCAATGCCTGCGGCATCAGTTCCCACTCGTAATCGCGTCCAATGAGCGAGTAGTAGACCTGGTGCGCCACGTAGCGAGACCAGCCATACCGGCGGCTCATCTCAATGGATTTTTGCAGGTGCCAGCCAGAGAAGTTGGAGGCCGCGATATAGCGCACCTTGCCCTCTCGTACCAGATTGTCGAGGGTGTAGAGCGTTTCATCCACAGGTGTGGTCGCATCGAATCCATGCATGTGGTAGACGTCGATGTAATCCGTGCCCAGGCGCTTGAGAGATCCCTCTACCTGACGCGTGATGTGATAACGGGAGGAGCCTACAGCGTTCGGGTCTGGCTGGCCGTTGACCGTAGGCACGCCATACGTAAAGCGGAATGTCGACTTGGTGGAGATCAGGACGCTCTCCCGAGGAAGGTGCCGTATCGCCTGGCCCAGAACCTCTTCCGAGAGTCCGTCGGAGTACACGTCGGCGGTGTCGAAGAAGTGGACCCCGGCCTCCATGCAGATATCGATGAGCTTGCGAGCCTCGTTGACGTCGGTATCACCCCACGACTTGAAGAACTCATTCCCTCCACCGAAGGTACCGGTGCCGAAGCATAGTACGGGGACTTTAAGACCAGAGTGGCCAAGTTGGCGGTATTCCATCTCCTGCTCCTTATCGCGGGTTACGCGTTTCTTTCATCTGATGCCAGCGAGAATAATAGGTCGCAGAGAAGGCGAAGGTCCCCGCGTACAATCATGCCCACCATCCTAAGCCGCAAATCCGGATTGTCCGCCGGTGCGGATTGGCAGCCCTGGCAAGCTGGCTAAAGCACTGCAGCATTTGGAGAAATACCGCTGCCGCCCCTCACTCTGCCACTTACAAGCCGCAAACTGATACTGTAAAAGCAGAGCGTGCAGAGCAATTACGCTCACCGAAATGAAAAAGGAAACTGGATGGTTCGTTCACCGAAGTCTGCGGACTCGTTGACCCCATCGGACGAGGCCTATGCTTTATCCCACGGATGACCTTCGCATAAAGTGGACCAAAGTCGTCCTTCCCCCGATCTTTCTTGAAGAAGAACTCCCCATCACCGAAACGGCGTCCTCCACCGTCTTTGAGGCGCGCGAGGCAATTCGCAACATCCTCAGCGGTGCTGACCCGCGGCTGCTGGCGATCGTAGGCCCTTGCTCCATCCACGACACCAAGGCTGCTCGCGAATACGCTACGCTGCTGAAAAAAGCCATGGCGGAGTTTTCCCGCGAACTCTGCATCGTCATGCGGGTCTATTTTGAGAAGCCGCGTACCACCATCGGCTGGAAGGGCCTGATCAACGACCCTTATCTCGATCACTCCTATCGCATCAACGACGGGCTTCGTCTCGCCCGCCACTTGCTTCTCGATCTGGCGGAGATGGGCGTCCCTGCGGGAACCGAGTTCCTCGACATGATCTCGCCGCAATACATGGCCAGCCTCGTCAGTTGGGGAGCTATTGGAGCGCGGACGACCGAGAGCCAGATTCACCGCGAGCTGGTCTCCGGCCTCTCCTGCCCTGTAGGCTTCAAGAACGGCACCTCCGGAGATGTGCAAATCGCGATCGATGCAATCCTCTCCGCGCGCAACCCGCACACCTTTCTTGGACATAGCCACACTGGTCAATCCGCCATCTTCGTCACCAGCGGCAACCCGGACTGCCACATCATCCTTCGCGGCGGCCGCAAGCTGGTGAACTACGACGCCGAGTCGGTGAACCAGATCTCCGCGCAGATGGAGAAGGCGGGCCTTCCGGCGAGGCTTATGATCGACTGCAGCCATGCCAACAGCCGCAAGGATCACACGCGTCAGAGCGCCGTCTGCAGCGATGTAGCAGCACAGGTGGCCGCCGGCGATCGCCGCATCATTGGCGTCATGATCGAAAGCAACCTGGTTGCCGGAGCACAGAAGCTCGTTCCTGGCCAGCCCCTCGTGTATGGACAGAGCATCACCGACGCATGCATTGGATGGGACGAGACGCAGGCTGCGCTCCAGACCCTGGCCAATGCGGTGAAATCGGCCCGCGGATAGCTCTCTTGCGAGCGAACGCAAAAGGACCTTGCTACCCTCGGTAGAGAGCAGCAAGGTCCTTTTGATTCTAATAACCTGAATAATCTGAGGATCAGAGGGACCCCATGGCAGCTTACCCAACAGAGGGCAGCCCTGCCAGCGCCATGGCGATCTCCTCTTCCGGATAGTCGTAGTTGCTTAACTTCTCCGCCTGGTAGTCGATGTATGACTGCATGTCGAAGTGGCCATGTCCGCTGAGGCCGAAGAGAATCGTTCGCTCCTTGCCTTCTTCTTTGGCGCGCAGCGCTTCGGCGATAGCCCCTGCAATCGCATGGTTTGCTTCCGGCGCCGGGACGATCCCTTCTGCACGGGCAAACTGAATCCCGGCGGCGAACGCGTCCAGTTGCTGCACGGACGTAGCCTCTATCAAACCAAGATCCATAACATGCGACACCAACGGAGCCATGCCGTGGTAACGCAGGCCGCCTGCATGAATGCCCGGAGGAACAAACGTGCTCCCCAGCGTGTGCATTTTAACGAGCGGAGTCAGATGCCCGGTGTCTCCAAAGTCATACGTGAATCGGCCCTTCGTCAAGCTCGGACAAGCTGCCGGTTCTACGGCAACAACTCGCGCATGGCCTTGTCCCTTGAGCTTGCGGCCGAGGTACGGCATCACCAGCCCCGCGAAGTTGGATCCGCCGCCGGTGCAACCCACAATAACGTCGGGCTCATCGCCGGCCAGGGCCATCTGCTCAATCGATTCCAGCCCGATCACGGTCTGGTGGAGCAATACGTGGTTCAGCACGCTGCCAAGCGCATATTTGGTATTTGGGTCCTTGGCAGCCACTTCGACGGCTTCTGAGATTGCCATGCCCAGCGAACCAGTGGACTCTGGATTCTGCGCCAGGATGGCGCGGCCTGACTCCGTTTCCATGCTCGGACTGGCAGTCACGGACGCCCCGTAAACTTCCATTAGAGCGCGGCGATAGGGCTTCTGGTCATAGCTGACGCGCACCATATAAACCTTGCACTCCAGGCCGAAGAAGGCGCAGGCCATTGCCAGCGAAGAGCCCCACTGTCCCGCACCGGTCTCCGTGGAAAGACGCTTCGTTCCGTCCTTTTTGTTGTAGTACGCCTGTGCGACAGCGGAGTTTAGCTTATGAGAACCTGCCGGGCTCACCCCCTCGTACTTGTAATAAATCCGAGCCGGTGTATCCAGAGCCTTCTCCAGACGGCGGGCGCGAAACAGCGGTGCGGGACGCCACTGCGCGTACAATTGCCGCACTTCTTCGGGGATCTCGATCTCGCGCTCTGTGCTGACCTCCTGAAGGATCAGGCTCATCGGAAACAGCGGAGCCAGGTCGTCCGGTCCAATGGGTTTCATTGTTCCCGGATGCAGGACTGGTGCCATAGGCTTTGGAAGATCTGCGACGATGTTGTACCAGGCTTGAGGAATGCGGCTCTGCGGCAGGTTGTACTGTATCGAGTCCATGGGCAACATTCTAGCAGCGTGGCTGGCGGCGCTGCCTTGCGCAGCAACGTTGAGCTTGCCCAACTGCGCAGCCGTAAGCCAGGTATAGGTCCCCCATCCATAGCCGATTAGCAACTTACATTGTTACGATATCTGTTCTAGATCCCAATCCTGGTCACAGACCCCTTTCCACCATCTGCAGGAGGCGTTCCGAGAGTGCCTGAACCTTCTTGTCGGACGCTCCGCTCAGGGGGCCCTCAATAATAAGAAAGGCCAGGCCATGGACAGCGGACCATGCGAGATACTCTGCTCCCGGCCGGCGCTGCTTTGGAAGAACGCCTGTCTTCACCATCATGTCCAGTGCGGACGTAAGCAGTTGGAATGGATTGAGGCCGCGCCTGCCGGTCTTCGTGACGTCACGGTCCTCCTCCACCTTGTCAGGAACCGAGAATGCGGTGCGGAAGAGGCCGCTTTCAGCAAGAGCAAATTTGAGGTAGCCAGTTCCTACGGCGCGCAGAGTAGCTCGCGCCAGGTCCTCTGGATTCCTGGTGCGCCGTATTCCAACGATCTCGCTCTCGATGGCAAGAGCCAGCTCTGACAAGGCATGGGCCCTTACTGCATATAAAAGATCACTGTGGCTGGCGAAGTGCCGATAGGCGGCATTCGGAGCGACACCTGCGCGGCGGGTCGCCTCCCGCAGTACAACCGCATCTGGCCCGCCGTGGCGCGCCAGCTCGATGCCTGCGTCAAGCAGTGCTCTCCTGAGATCACCATGGCGAAAGGTCTTGCGGACTATCTTTTTCTGAGAATTCATGGGCCCTTGTGGACAGTGTACATTTCCCTTGATAGCCTGTTGTGGACAGTGTACACAAGAACGGCAAATGTGCATTGGGGCCAGGGCGGCGAGCCCATGGTCAAAACGAAGAGGGGAGGACGGCGATGAGCACAGCAACGCAGCAGGAAGTGACCAAATCGACGAATCTGAAGAATGGCGATTTCGTCTGGTACGAACTCAGAACCACTGACTCCAAAGCGGCCGAGGCGTTTTATAGCCATGTTATCGGCTGGCAGGCAAAGGGCTCCGGCGATCCTGGCGGTATACCGTACAAACTATTTTCGGTTGGAGATCTAAGCGTTGCCGGCCTGATGCAACTCACCCCTGAGATGCTCGCCGGTGGCATGAGGCCCGCATGGGTCGGCTTCATCGGTGTCGATGATGTGGATGCCTACGCCAGCCGGCTGGAAAAGGCTGGTGGCAAGCTCCATTGTGCACCGCAGGACATTCCCGGAGTTGGCCGCTTCGCTTCGGTAGAAGACCCACAAGGCGCAGTCTTCCTATTATTTAAGGGCTCGCTGAATTGCGAACCGCCACGTCCACCTGCCGGTTCGCCTGGCACCGTCGGCTGGAATGAACTCTCCGCGAACGATGGACCATCAGCATGGTCTTTCTACTCCGGACTCTTTGGCTGGACGGAAGACAGCACCATGGACATGGGTCCAATGGGCGTCTACAGGATCTTCAAGAATGGTGGAAATCCTGTTGGGGCCATGATGACGCGTGATCGGACCAAGTCACCGATGCCTTTCTGGCTCTACTACTTCAACGTCGACGACATCGATGCTGCGGCGACGCGGATTCGTGAAAAGAATGGTCAGATTTTCATGGGCCCGCATGAGGTGCCTGGTGGGATGTGGATCGTCCTCGGCCAGGATCCGCAAAGCGCGATGTTCTCTATTCTTGGACCAAGGAAAAAGTAAAACTATTCGCGGTGGTGGCTGCGCACACCCTCGAGTGTACGCAGCCATCGCAGCAATGCCGGCCAGATTTAATAGACTGGCGCGGCGTTGTGGTCGTAATCCTCACCAAACTTATTCTTGTGGTGTGTCATTAGATCGCTCGTTTGCGGAATCTCGATGAGACCGAGGTTTGTATTATTGCCGGAGATTTGAACCACACGAGTTAGGGCATCAAGGCGTGCGAACTCCGCCCCTTCCGACCAAACACGCAATCGATATTGCCCGGCAGGAACGGCATGAATTACAGCTCTGTCATGCTCGTCGACCACTGCAAAGTATGAGGTGGCAAGGGTAAGCACAACCGCACTCATCTCCGGATGGATATTGCAGAAAATATAGGAGACGCCCTCGCGGCTGAAACGCACAGAACGCGTGCTGCCCGCCTCATACAATCCGAGGTCGAAGCGCCGCCCGTTAAACAGAGAAAAGACGTTGTGATAGAACGGATCCTGATTCGGAAACTGCACGGTGCTACCCACCGGAATAACCAACAGGTGAGGCGTGAACTGCTTGTTCTTCTGCGCCAGCGTAAAGGAAGAGACGTGGGGTGCGGGAATAGATGCAGGATCGAGAGGCATCAGCCATATAACCGTCGAAAGAAGTTTCCTTGGCATTCTATGGGAAGCGTGAGCAGCCGGGTCAGCATTTGTAGGAAGCAACCGCACCTGCGCAGCAACATCGAAATTTTGTGCGTGAATGCTCCCGCTGCATAGCAGCAGCACGAGTACTTTAGCGAAACCTCCCATCCTGGTTGCCGTTGTCATAGTCTTAGAACTCGTAACCCGTACTAAGAACATAAGACTGAGCGGTAAAGTAGCTCCCACTTATCGGCCAGGTTCTTATGTTGCGAAATTCAAATGAAAATATCAGGTAGTTGCTTGGCCGATAAATTATGTTTCCGAAGGCCGTCTGATTGCGTGCGAGTGCGGCATTTGGATTCGTAGAATCAAGTTGTGCAGAGCGTAGCTGACTTGCATAACCACCGTCTTGTCCGTAGGCAGTGTTCCATTCAATCTTGTCGGACATGCGGTATTTTATCTGGCTCCATCCGCCGATTGCGTTCAACCCATCGATCTGTGCATACGGGTCTGAAAGCGTCTTTACCAACACCACGTCTTTGTAGGCGCCTCCTCCTAGTCCTCCTAGTGCGCGACCGCGATAGAACTCACCCGACAACTCCAGCCGTGCGGGTAACGCCAGCCTCCAGTCCGTAGTAACCGCCCAGGCATTGGTACTTTGACGGTAGCCATAGTCGTGGGGGCCCCAATATCCGCCAACACCAAAGATAGCGGATCGGCCGAATGGCTTACCGGTGTAAGACAGCAACAGTTCCGATCCTGGGTAGAGGCTCCGCTGTGCCGCGCTCACGCTCTTAGCCGAAGGGTTATAGATGTCAGCTGGGTCGGCCACGTTCATAACTCCTGCTTCGATGCCAAAGTGCCGCTCTCCCCAACTCATATCCTGTGACAACTTGAGTTGCGGGAGCCAAGTCCAGAGGTTCCCGGACCCGGCCAGGGGTGATACGCCAACTACTGCCATGGAGGTCGGCGAAAATGGTGAGATAAGCGGCTTGTCAAGCATCGCAACCAAGTGTGTTTTGCGCCAATCCAGTTCGGCGTGAGCCGTGCGCAAGCGCAGCCTGCCCTCGTTGGGCAAATAGCCAGATCCTTGCTGGTTGCCAAAGAAGTCAACGCGCACGTCGGCGTGGCTCTCGGCCCCGAAGACAACAGGTCCTTTGGCATCGAAGCCTAGAACGGTTTGTCGCAGGGTGGCGCCTGTACTGCCATGAGCAACCTCAGGCGTCTTATGCAACGCGATTACTGGCACATCAACGTTGTCCACCGCGCCCTTATTTACAAATGAGTGGAAAAGCACAAGCCCGGTGATTTTTATAGGATATTTCGATTGTGCCTCAACCTTGCTCTGTTCATGCTGAGCAACTTCGGCCTGCACCACTTCTTGATTCTCCTTGAGATTGGCGACGGCATCTGCAAGTTCGTTCGCTGGCCGGCCCGAGCCAACGTCAGCCTCGACTCCCGAGGTAGACTCGCTTCGCTTCATCGCCTGTAGCTCTTGATGCAAGGCGCGTATCTCCGCGCGTGACTCCTGCAACTCCAGACGGGTTGCGTTGAGGACGTCCATCAGCGCATCGATTCGCTGTTCGATCTGCGCGTTCCTGTTCGTCTCGTTCAACGTTCCTATCTGAGCAGCAAGTTGCAACGATGACAGAACGAAGAGGACACCCAACTGCGGGAGCCGGCGGCAGGCGCCTGTCGAAAACGCTGTGAACATATTCGTCCCCCTTTCGTAAGGTCCGATATGCAGGCCTTCAATAAATAAAAAGGATCATCCCTTGCTAGCACCCGCAGAGCTTGCAACTCTGGATGACACGCTGGATTGTGGAATACCTGGAGCGCGCTTGTTGAGCGAAAGCAGAAAGACTGTCTCACCAGGATCGCTCTTTACGAGAGCGACTGCCCCACCGTGTTCTTCCGCGACTCTGTGGGCAAGCGTAAGACCCAGTCCAACGCCATTTTCCTTGCCTTCGCTCACAAAAGGTTCAAACAAATTACCACGAATTGCCATTGCAACGCCGCTTCCATTGTCGGCCACGCGGATGTATAGCTGCTCCCCTGCTTGACCGAGTGTGATGGTGACGACTCCTTGCGGAAGGCCGCCACGATTCGCAGCCTGGCACGCATTCAGAACCAGGTTGAAGATCGCACGCTGCATCTTCTTCGCGTCTACCCAGGCATCGAAGGAGTCGCCGTTCTTTGCCTCAACATTGATCCTGACAGTTGCCGCTTCGGGATGCGTCCCCACCAGTGCCACGGCTTTCTCCACCAGTAGGAGTACCGACTCTTGTGTCAGCTGAAGCGCGTTCCCGGTGCGACTAAACATCAGCAGGGATTCAATCAGATCGGTCATGCCGTTGACGGCAAGCCTGATCTCGCCAAACAGTTCCGTCTTTTCCTCCTCGTCGACCGCCGAGGCTAGAAACTCCGCATTGGCGTAAACAGCGGCGAGATAGTGGCGGAGATCATGGGAAACCGAGCTAGCCATCCGCCCAATAGTTGCCAGCCGTTCTGACTCGATGAGTTTTTGTTGCGTTCTGCGAATTTCATCACGCATACGCCCAAAGGCAGAGCTGAGTTCGTGAACCTCACGTGCCCCGGTCTGTGGGAGGCGATAGTTATAGTCGCCTGTACCCAATGCCCTTACGCCGGAGACAAGCGCTTCGATCGGCCGCGTTACGGTCCGCGTGATGGATAACGAAAGAAGGACGCCAACCAGCAAAGCCGCCGCTCCAAGCCCGAGAAAGAGATGGTTGAGCCGGCGAGAAAGCTCATCCTGCTGCCGGAACGATTTGAGCACGACTAGTTGAATATCGTCGCTGTTGCCCGGAGCGAGTTGGACAGCCACCGCACTGAAATGCTCCGGGCCCAGCCACAGCTCAACCACCCGCATTGGGCTCCGTAGTAGCTCCTGTGACGTTGCTGACAGCCGTATTTCCTGCGTTGAGTCCAGCGTACTGGCAACGACGATGCCGTGCGCCAGAAATGTAGCTTCTGCCGCGGCAGCCTCGCTTACTTCATGCGCCAGACTCTGGTCTACGGAATATCCAATGATCACATAGCCCAGAATCTGGCCGTTGGCACGATTGCCGAAGTACAGTGGTTTGAATGTGAACTCGAAGAGCCTTCCATCCATCACCACGAAGCGGGGGTTGTTTTCGAGCTGTAGCGAGCTTTCCAGTGCAGTGCGTCGCGAGCGAACAAGATCTTCCGGAGAATACCTGTTTGCATTTTCCAGACCGCCAGAACCCTCATAGAGCGCAAGTACCTTTCCCTCAGAAGTAGTCAAGGCAAAGAGATCTGCGCCGCTCACCTTGAAAAATTCTTGTCCGCCGTCTTCGATCGTGCGGCGGTCGTGCGTCGTCATAAGTGCCTTCAGGCTGGGCAGGTCAGCGAGCAGTGCACCTTCGCGCGCCAGCATCTCCTGGCGCTGATGCTGTAGATTCTGAAAGGTAGCGACGGAATGAGTCACATCGGAGGCGAGTGTTTCCGACATTTGCCGCTCTATTCGCGAGCGCACGACGAGCAGGCTCGCAGTCGTCAGGCCAACTGAGACAAGCAACAGTGGCACCAGCAGCATGACCCGCATTCTTATTGGGGACATGGAACCCGCCTAAGTGCGAGGAGTTTTGCCACGCCGGGAATTCCTCAGGGAACGAATTTGTAACCGGCGCCGTGAACCGTAATGAAGTGTAGAGGATTCGCCGGGTCGATTTCGAGCTTTTGCCGCAACTTAAGGATCTGGTTGTCCACGGTGCGTGTCGTGGGATAGAAGTTATATCCCCACACATCGTTCAACAGCTCTTCGCGACCTATCACACGTTCAGGATTCTCGAGAAAAAATTTAAGAAGCTTAAATTCATGCGCTGTGAGCGCCACGTACTGGCCCGATTTGCGAACCGACATTCGAAGAAAATCAATTTCGCAGTTCCCAAACGTTAGGGCGGCGGCACGCGCGGGCTTTCTGGTTCTTCTGACAGCGGCCTGAAGTCGCGCAAGCAACTCACGTGGACTGAATGGCTTAGTCACATAATCATCAGCGCCCAGTTCGAGCAGTAGAACCTTATCCGCAACCTCGGCCACCGCACTTACCACGATCACTGGCGTATTCGGCGATGCGGCTTTGATGCGTTTGCACACCTCGCGACCGGGAACCCCGGGCAACATCAGGTCCAAAACCACAGCGGAGTGAGTAGCCGCGCGAAACACGTCGATTCCCCGCACGCCATCCATCGCCTCCTCCACCGCGTACCCCTCAGCGGCAAAAAGGCGCTTCAAGACCTTTTGCATCCTCGGGTCGTCCTCAATCACGAGGATCGTGCCGGTGCTCTGATTGGAATCAGTCATCAACTCGCGCGACTCCTCCATGCTCGTGATAATTCTCAACCCTATCCCGCCGGATGAATAGCCGGGCGCACGGAAATGACAATCTGATGACATTTGACGACAGACCGGGGACAAGGATTCTTTTGCTACATCCAGTCAGGGGGACTCCTTTCGCTTTGGGACAAGCAGAACCCAGAACAAAATAGCAGCAATCCCCGCGATGGCTGCTATACCGCGCAATGATATAGGGTATCCATATTTGGCGAAACCCAGCCCCGCGCAGGCTGCCGCGACCATCTGCATTGCAGAGATAACCAGACTGTTGGACGCCGCCGCCCACCCGCGCTGATCCGCATCCACTTGATTCATAAGCAAGCTATATGTTCCCGGCTCATTCATCCACTGAAACGCGGTGAAGCCAACATAGACGACCATGGCTTGCAACGGAGTGTGGGTCAAAGCAAGTAAGGCTAGACAGAGAGCCGTCGCGCACTGCGTGTACACAATACCGCGCACCAGGCCCCACCGCCGAAATACAAGTGGAGCGCTAAAGACCGCCACTACCTGCAGCAATTGGGAAACTGAAAAGATCGTCCCAACCTGAGGAAGGGGAAGATGCAAGTGGTGAGCAAAGTAGACATTCGCAAAGGGACTAAACGAACCCGTCACCAGACTCCATACAGCAATCGCAGGCAGGAACCGAGCGAGAAAAGGAGAAAAGAAGGGTCTGTTCTGGGCAGGAATACTGGGACGAGGAAACTTAAGCTGCGCCGCAGGTATCAAGCTCAGCGCTGCGATGCCGCACGAGAAAAGTAAGACTATCCGCTCCGGCTCGACGGCACGAGATATGACGGGAAAACCAGTAAATATTCCAGGCAGCCTGCCTCCCGCTAGCCCCGCCATCGCTCCAACACCGATCCCCAGAGAAAAAAAGAGGCTGAATGCAAATGGACGCTGCCTCTCATCTGTTAATTGCGCAACAGCGGGAGCAATGCAAATCGCCCAGATAGAAAGCGCAACTCCAGATACAAAAGCGAGAACAAGCTGCCCCTCGAATTCAAGCCACAGTGCGCGACTGGAGAATATAGAAACCGCAAGCAAGATACAGGAAAGCAGAGTAAGCCGAAGCCCACATCTTTGAATCAACCTACCCGCCGGGATCGCACCGGCTAAATTTCCCGCCGCCATTGCACTCGTTAAGAAACCAAGTCGCATCTCTGAATAGCCATGACTCATGAGAAACAGGTTGAACAGAAAGAAGTAGATGGACAGGCCTAGGTCAAAAAAAAAGATGCTCCGAGAAAGGTCCAGAACCGCTTGCCAAGTTGCCGTTGCAACAGCCACCATTCGAAGCCGTGAAAAAGCATTGCAGGTACCAGATATGCTTGCGTCACGGTACGGGATACCAGATAGGAAATGTACTGAATATTAGGACGCGTGCTTATTTTTCTGGTGCGCCTATGCCTTAACCCAATTGCAGGCGAACTTCTGCTGGGAATCTTCTTTGGGACAATAGCCCGGAATAGAACGGCTCGCTTTTCCTTTGCAGTTGACAGCAATGCCGCATGCAGCAAAACCCAATCTCTGTTCAGTCGGAACATCCCTTCAAGAGAAGACCCGGAGAACAAGCGCAGCCATTGCGCCACGCCCGGAGAGAGTTGGAGGATTTCTGCATCTACACTCTGATGAACATCACAGCGGAACCATGCCTTCGCGTGCGCAAAAGCAATGGCCTCAAGTGAACGCTGGTAATTGGAGTGTGTAGCCGTCCACTCGTCCCAAAAGCCATCATCGTTCGCGTGTTCATGAAGGAACCGCGACAATTCATAGACGTGGTGAACAACCCAGTCCCCTGCCAATATATTGCGCAGAATGTGAAGAGCAAGATAGCCGAGGTGATCGATTCTGTTTAGCGCCGGAAACTTGATCTCCTCCAATGTCCTGCTTACTCGTCGATTCCACAATAGTTCAACGTCCGCAACCGGTAACATCAAGATAGGTTCATTCCATAGACAAAAGTGAAGCTCGATGGAAAGCGGCATATCCGGGTCGAACGGATTTCCTCGCCACGCCCAAGACCCACGGCGAATCATCGCAGGGAGATGATCGGCGCGACTATATTCCATGGACCTCTCCGCTTCATAGCCGATGCCTTCCAGCGCAGTCTTTGCGCGTTCCAACCCTTCCAATGGGCAAAACAAATCAAGATCAGATTGAGTTCGGAGGCGAGGATTCTTTACATAATCTGGAGATTGAGTGAATCCCTTGAGCACCATAAATTCGATATGTGCTCTCTCCAGTGCTGCTGCAGCCTCTTCGTAAGTTCTCTTGACACGTTCAAACCGCGCTTCGTTGTCGGCCACATTTCTCTTTAGCCGTTCTGCTACCCATTGCGGGAAGCCGTCACTTCGCACTTCAGAAAGAAATAAGGTTAGATGTGCTAGATCTGCGACTTCAAGCAGTTGGCTCCACTGATTCGCAGTCAACTCCTGCAGTGCCGTTGTACTTGCACCTTTGAGCTGGAGTGCAGCCATCAGAGCAATAAACTCGGGTTGGACTCGCGAAACCGGAATTCTGTTGCAGATATTTTGTGTGTTCATCGAGGTTCACCGCCCAGAGTTTGCGAGTAGTTCAAGCCGCTCTACGGCCCAATCCAAATCCTTGTAGCGCAGCTCGAACGTCTCTGCCTCGAGCACCCGCCGAATTGCAGCCTCCTGCGCAGAATAGGAATCGACTGTTTTGATCAGATCATGGATGAATCGCTGCAACAGCCGCTCCTTGGCTAGAGGAAGGAGTTTCGGGCTTCCCACATCGCGCCGGTTGAGGAAGACGATGTACTCGACTGACGCGGAATCGGCCGTAGCCAACGCAGGAAGCTCGACCATAGGAACCTCGATGGAGGGCTTGCCGACCGCACGGGGAGTAACGGTTCGTCCTTCTATTTCCGGGAAGAGTTCAGCAGCGGTAACTCGGAAACGAATCTGATGTGAATTCCCGACGACTATACGATCATCACGGTTTAAAGGAACATAAGTTGCATCATCCGATGTATATGTCCATCCTGCACGAACACACGCGAATGCCAGAGAAGATTTTCCGGCGCCCGAGTCACCGCATAGCAGCACCCCCCGGCCCTCCAAGCTCACGCACGCAGCATGGAGCGGGGCAGCACGCAGAGAAGCAATCATCGAGTACCCTGCAGCCTCCAGCATGTGATATCTCAAGTACAAAGTCGAGTACGCGGTTGATCTCGTAACCCAACCAAAAGAACGACCTTCCTTGAGATTGCACACTACGAAGTTACGACTGTCTGCGATATTCAAGAGCAGGTTCCACTGAAGTCTGCAGAGCGGAGCCGGAGGTATTTCATGATCGCCTGAGTCCTCGGTTACTCCAATCTGGAGCACAAGGGGTGGCAGCGCAAACTTGAACTGAAAACGTCTCCAGCTTTCTCTGGCTGCCTCTATGACCGCAGGTGAATTAGTGGCAACTTCGATCGGAAAACCGAGGGGGAAATATAGAATCCGCAGCGGCAGAGCCGCATTCGCTAACAGCGGGTCACTGTCAGTTCTAGTCACGATGCCTTCTGCCATCTTTCCATTTGCATTGAGCATGTAGCCCTCGCCTTCATCTGTTCCTGCCTCAATCCCGGCGACTTCATCTCTCTCGGAAAAGCTCTTATCTATCTGTGCTGTCGTCGTTGCCTGTATAGATTCGTGGCTCTCCCAGAGAACCCGATGGTGGTAAATGCCGCAAATAAAGTACGATTGCCCACATATCTTCATCACTCAGAATTCCGCGCGAAGCCGGCATGCCAGAAGGCGAAACTCCATTCTCGATAACCCATTTCAACTGGCCGTCACTGTAGCTCTGAACCTCCTGCGATGCTAGAGAAGGAACTGGGGGAGACATTCTTGCCGCGAAGGGAACACCTGTATTCTGGCCATCCGCCCCATGACATACCACGCAGTAGAACCCAAACGCATGCTTGCCCATCTCCAGTGATTCGGCATCATCCTTCATCGGGTTTCTCACTTGCCTGTTGCCAACGGTCAGGTGATGTTTTATCCACTGCATCAACTGAATTTCACGCTTTCCGGGCGTTGAAACACGGCAGCCCCCCAGGGTAAGACAAATAATATTGATGGCGATGAGTTTAAAAGTACGTCGTCGCATTCCTTTGCCTACTTCACGTGGATAGTAAAGAGCATCGATCCGTGACCGCTTCCGCAAAACCTTCCACACTGTCCGCGATAATCTCCCGTAGTGGCTGGAGTAAATGTCACTTCGGATGTGCGCCCCTTAGATATGGTCTGATTGATGCCCAGTTCTCTAATCGTTAGGCTGTGAGAGACGTCGTCCGATATAAGCTCCAGCGTGACAGTTTCTCCATTCTTTACTGTGATCTCCGCAGGCACAAAGGCGAAACGATGTGCATGGACCTCTATCCTGCGACTTGTTTCATGAACCTCCGACGATGTTTGCAAATGGACAAGAACACCTGAAAGGCTCAGCGTAAGAATTAACCAGGAACAATTCATAGTGTTATGGAGTCCTCTATATCTCACATATCCCGCTCATATAAATGTTCTCTCTTATGGAACAAGAGTGTTGTTATGGTGCTAGGTACCGGAGAAGAAGTTGCTCGTCCTCGCGGGATAAGCGTGCCCGAACCCGCATGTGCATAATCACCGTTCCAGTGACCCGCGGTGCAAGGCTCATCGGGAGCGCGTGACAGCGTCCGCAGTTCGCGATAAAGACCTGTTCGCCTGTATTCGACGGGTTAGTTCGCGTTGAGGATGGCTTTTCTTTGACGGACTGGCGCGGTGATTCACCAATCTTCGACGAGCCACCTGCCATAGCCACTACGCAGAGAAGAATCAGGGAACCAATGCATGCGAGACAGGATTTCATCTTTCCCCCTCCCGCCAGAGTGGAAGACTGAATCGGTAGGTTAGTCCAACGTTCCAGACATTTATATTTCGGCTCACGCTAAAGCTTCTTCCGTAGCTCGAGACTATCCGGATGTCGTCGCGCAGGTAGTAGTTGATACCAACATCGGTGCGTTGCGTGTTGGTACGTGGCAGGCTGTTGCCACCACCATGCAACGGCACAACCTGCTGCATGCGCCCTACCACTTGAATGTGCCGCAAAAAGGACGGTATCGTAGGCCCCTCGAAAAGATAAGAGGTCTCCAGCCAGTATCCATTCCCGTTGTAGCTATAGTCGTACTCTGCCTTCAAGTCGAGATGTATAGCCTTGGGCTGCCAGGAGACATACGTGGCGACGCTGTTGATCTGATGGTTCTGAAGGACGCGTTGATAGGAAACACCCGCTTCAACACGCGGCTTTGGCCAATAGAGGCTTCCATCTCCGCCGGCAGCACGCCCGGAAACTAACTGCTCAATGTTGCTAGGCGCAGAAAAATAGGCAGTGTATTGGACGGTGTAGGATGGCATCTGCACAGCCACTCCGCGCAGCATGAGGCCATCTCCTGCTCCAGTCGGACGTGTACCAATGGTCGCAGTGATTGGAGCATCCTGAAGGTCTTTGATCCAGATCGGTTGTAACCGCTCGTTGTAGAGCCCGAAGGGAAGAAGGTATCTTCCAGCCGTAACAATTACGTACGAATTCATTAGCCAGTCGAACTGTGCGAACTCTATAGTCTTGAAGACTTTCCCTTTAAATGTGCCGTAAGTTCGGTTCTGATGTTGAAAGAAGCCAGTGAAGTCGACGCGAGATTCAAGAAGCACATGTCGCCCGAACGGTACAACTAGGACTGGATCGATCTGCGGCTCCAGCGAAGTCACTCCACCATTAACGCTGTGGACGTACCCCATTCCTCCGGAGAGCAGCGGCACATGTCCGGCATGGTCCTCCATCTCCTGCGCAGATAGAGTGAAAGAGGCTCCAGCAGCAAGCGCAAGACAAAATGCGATCTGTTGGAATTGGTGCAACATATCTATACCGCATTCCTAAAGAGGCTGCGCGCGCCCGATTCATTGCTTTAGGTATCTCCAAAGCAATAGAGCTGAGTATAGGAAGAACATAATTCGCATCTGTCATTGTGATGTCATTGCTTTGTCACGATTCGGCAATAGATGAGTAGCCGTACAGGTTAGCAATAAATATGAAGACTTGAAATCAGTACGGAGATAGATCGTGATCGGCTCTGGTCTGACAAGGCAAAAGGCAAAATGACACAAAGAGGACAACTCAATGACAAATCATTTGGCGTTTGTCAACGATACTGATGCTCATTTGTTACGGAGACATTGGAAGCGAAGGAGTCAAAGGTGGCTACTGTTGCACGGGAAGGCTCTTGGAGCATCTCAAGAGCGAAGCGATTTCTGGATGTCATGGCGTCACTTGTTGCCATCCTGCTACTCGCTCCATTCATACCTTTCCTGGCACTAATGGTGAAGTTGTCAACGAAGGATTCCATTATATTTACGCAACAGCGTGCCGGAAGGCATGGCAGGCTATTTACCATCTTCAAGTTTCGAACGATGAAGAGCTGCCTGACACTGGAAGGCAACCTTGCAATCACTGTTCGCGGCGATCCCCGCATTACGAGGCTAGGTGCCTTTCTCCGACGGCACAAGTTGGATGAACTGCCTCAGTTCTACAACGTGCTGAGGGGTGAAATGAGTCTGGTAGGGCCTCGTCCAAAGCTTCCGCATCACGTAGGCATGGAAATGCCTTTTCGCCCAGGTCTTACAGGCGCGGCAACGCTGGCATTCCACCGGGAGGAAGAGATGCTTCAGCTCATTCCTACTCATGAGCTGGATGGGTTCTATGAGAATACGGTAAAGCCGCTGAAGGCATGGCTTGATTGGGAGTATATGGAAAATGCCACGCTCTTCAGCGATCTTGCATTGATGATCCATACCATCATCGCTTGTATTGGCTTCGCATCGGAAGAGCCAGCGCGAGCACAGATCGCCGATACAAGTGACAATCCCATGACATATCTATGACAAAACAAGCCAACGAGTCATAGATACTCGGTTGCAACTTCTGTCCGTTTGGGAAGGCGGAATCACGATGATTGCAGATTCGGCGAAGAGCTCTTGTATTGGGATACTTGCTGCCAGCCTAGTAACCATTTGCACCTCGTTCGCTCAGAGTCCGGGAACGGGCGCTATTGTGGGCACAGTGACCGATCCTTCCAATGGCGCAGTCCCCAGCTCACAAGTATCGGTCGTCAACGATGGGACTCAGGCATTGCGCTCGGTAGTGACTTCAAATGAAGGACTGTTTAGGGCTTCTCTGCTTCCTCCCGGTGTGTACCGCGTGTCAGCAGAAGCACCTGGATTTGAGCGGAAGGTGGTCCACTCGGTACGTGTATTGGCAGGTGAAAGCACAACGATTGGGCTTAGGCTCACGATCGGAAAAGCAGACGAGACAGTGCAGGTGACAGCCAATCCGGAGTTACTGCAGACAGAGAGTTCCACCTTGGGCAGCGCAGTTGACGATCGAACTGTCCAGGCTCTTCCGCTTGCCAATCGCAATTACACGCAAATTCTTGCTCTATCGCCCGGTGTTGTTGTTGAACTTCCCAATGCGGCCGCATTGGGAAGGAATAACCAGAATGTTTCGGCGAATGGCGCAAAAACTACCGCCAACAATTTTCAGTTCAATGGAATAGACGCGAACAATCTGTCGCAGAACTCTGCTTCTGGCTACCAATCCGAAGTGGGGACGGCCATACCCGCCCCTGACACGGTCGAAGATTTCAGGGTGCAAACGGGCGGCTATGATGCCGGATATGGAAGAGGTACCGGAGCTAATGTGGACTTCATCAGCAAAACTGGCACCGATACATATCACGGCAGCCTATGGGAATTTCTGCGCAATGATGTATTGAATGCGAATGACTTCTTCGCAAAGAGGAACGGTCAGCCTCGTCCTGTTGTCAAGCAGAACCAGTTTGGATTTACCGTCGGCGGTCCTATCCGCCGCAACAAGGCGTTCTTTTTCGCAGGCTATCAAGGAACGATACAGAGAAACGGCGATTCCAGCCTCTCTCTTGTTACGGCAGTTCTTCCCCAGATTGGCGTGGATCGGTCTGCATCTGGACTCGGTGCGAAATTTTGTCCTGCGAACAATCCTGGCAACCCCGGTTATTTGACCTTTGCTGGCGGTCAACAGATCGCCTGCGATGGCTCCAACATGAATCCAGTTGCTCTAGCTTTTCTCAACTTCAAATTCAAAGATGGTAAATTTGCAATTCCCAACCCGCAGACAAATCTGCCGAACGATCCACAACAACTACCGATCGGCGAATCCACGTACTCGATACCTGCAGACTATCGCGAAGACCAATTCACTCTAAATGCAGACCAGACGCTATCGGCAAGGAACCAACTGGATGGGAGATTCTTTTACTCACGCGCTTCGACTGGCGAGCCATTCTCACCCTTTGGCGCTACTGTGCCTGGCTGGGGAACAAATGAGCTGGACCAGAACCACATGTTTGTTCTTTCGGACACGCACGTATTTAGCTCGAGCTTTGTAAATGTCATGCGGTTCGGCTACATGAGATTTGATGGCGACGCGGTAATTGCTCAGCCTATCAATGCATCTGACGTTGGAATGGCAACTCCTTCCGGCTTGCCAGAGACTCCAGGCCTTACGATCGATGGGCTCTTCACAATCGGTACTGCAGGGCAGCCCTTCTACTGGCAGAACACAAACACATATGTGTGGCAGGATAATGTATCACTCAGCCGGGGAAGACATACCATAAGGCTCGGCGCGGAGGCGAAGCGCCATCAGGTTGATGTGAATGTTCCCTTTGTGAGCGACGGCTTTCTCGAGATCCGGAGTCTTCCTGACTTTCTTCTTGGCGAAAGCGCGAGCCAGAACGGCAGCACAATCAGTAATATTTTTTCCGTTACGGGATCGTCCGGCATATTCCGCAAGGACGAACGTTATACCGACTTTTCCGGATTTGTTCAGGATGACGTCAAGCTGCAATCCTGGTTTACGCTCAACGCTGGCATACGCTATGAGGTGTTCGGGCCACCATCTGAGACACAAGGCCGCTTGCCAACATTCGATCCATCGATAGCCACTCCAACTGCGCCCCCAGAGGGTACGCTCAGCGGTTTTGTGCTACCAGGCAATTATCATGGGCCTCTTCCTTCCGGCGTCATCAAGTCATCTCACGCAGGTATGTGGGCAGCGGACTACACCGATATATCGCCACGCATCGGGTTTGCTGCACGTTTACGGAACAATTCGAGGCTGGTACTGCGAGGTGGCTATGGCATCTACTACGACCGCATGTCTGGAGACCTGGCAGAGCAAACAGTCGGCCAGCCACCATTCTCCTTCAAGCAGTCTTTACAGGGCGTGCAAAATGGAAGCGCAACCCTGCAACAGCCATACAACCCTGCACTCCCCTCAAGCGCAAGCTTCCCGATATTTCTTCCTAGAGTGCCCGGCGGGGGATTGTCCCTTGCCGCCATCTCCCCGCGACTTAAGGACCCATACGTGCAGCAGTACAACCTGAACCTTCAATTCGAACTGACGAGCGACGCACTGTGGGAGATAGGCTACGTCGGTTCAAAATCGACTCATATAGCCGGGTGCCTGGAGTTTAATCAGGCGCTGCTTGCCAGTACGCAAAAACCCATTAATGGAGAAACTACAAATACGAACGAGAATATTGTTCAGCGACTTCCGTTTAGTGGAATCGGGCCAGGCTCCTACATCTGCCAGACAACCTTCGATGGAAACTACAACTCGCTCCAGACCAGTCTGACGAAGCGTCTCTCACACGGCCTGCAGTTTCTGGCGAGCTATACATGGTCCAAGAGTCTCGACACCCTCAGCGGGTCGGGAGGACTCTCAAATTTCGAATTAGGCTTTCTGACCAATGACCAGACAAACCAGCGCCAGGCCCGAGGACTTAGCGACTTCGATCGAGCGCAACGTGCAGTACTCAGCCTTCTCTACGCGCCTCCTTCCCTCTCCACTGGCCCATTGCTATTGAGAGGCGCGCTCTCGCACTGGCAGGTGTCAACCATTGCTGTAATTCAGTCCGGAACGCCCATCACGGTGATCGATACGAATGCAGGGAGTGTGTATGGGAATCTTGCCGGCTTCATGCGTGCCGAATGCACCGGGCTCAATCCAGCCACTAAGGGATCGGTATATACGCGGCTTAATGGTTACTTGAATCCAGATGCGTTTACTTCAGCTCCCGTCATCGGCGATGGCACCGGATTCGGAAATTGCGGGGTCGGAATCCTCAGAGCACCGATTCAGAGAAATATCGATCTGGCATTGGAGCGTACATTCCCTATTAGAGACTGGAGTGCACTGCATTTTCGCGCTGAATTCTTCAATCTTACAAATACGCCGAATTTTGGCGGCCCGATCAGCAACCTCGCCTCAGGAGGCGCCTTCGGACTAATCACCTCCACAACGAACAACCCACGAATTATCCAGTTTGCATTGAAGTATTCATTTTGACTCTAACCTCATAGAACAAGGCGGTGGAATGCGTTCAGCCATCCCACCGCCTTGTTCTATGCAAATGGAAAGCGGAAGTATCCGCTTTCCCCGGTCTTCTTTTCTGGGTTACTTAACCTTGCCTAGCAGGTTACTGCTGGCAGCTTGGGTTGTGCGCATCTGGCAGGGCGAGAAAGGTAATGCTCGCAGGGGCGAACACGATCTTACCCGAGTGTGGTGCCTCACCTTTCAGTTCAGGCAAAGCATCGTCTGCGCCCAGCTTCAGCTCAAGGCCATTCAATTCAACCTGCTTATCCATCATGTCCTTGGCAGTGAGCGTATAGCGTTCAGCCGCTGTTGCAATTCCAAGCGACTGCGCTTCATCCTTGCTGGCATTGATGGCCAGAAGGGTTACGCCGCCGGGATGATTCGGCAGGCATTGTGCGTAGAGATGCAGGCTGGACGCAGGAGAGGCTCCGGGATCGAGTACCGTGGTTCCCATGAACTTGCTCCACAGCAGAGCAGCCCAGTAGTTAGGGCGCGGCTCGTAGGTCTTCTCATCCAGCAGACCGTAGTCGCTGGCGGCCAGCGTGTTGTGCATGTGGACCTGGACGCCGCGTTTGGCCAGGCTGCCCAACTGGTTGAGGTAGCGGAAGCTATCCAGGAAGGTGGAGGCCCAGCGGTCGCCACCGCAGGCAGTTTGTGCAGTCTCGGTATTCCACATGGGCTTTCCCGGCTCAAAGCGGTCGCGGAGAGCGCCGTAAAACTGTTCGCTTTTCTCTCCGCGTGAGAGCCATTCATCGGAGAGCGCTGCTTCGGCAGTAGTTGTTGCCGCTAGTCCTACTGACTTACAGCGGGCGGAAACACCGCCATAGGTGTGGTAAGAAAAGCCATCGAATGCCGGGCCGGTCACCGAGAGAATATCTTCGGTCTTCATGATACCCGTAAAGATTGCCATTGACGCGAGCGCCGACCCCTCGCCAACTCCACCGGGGCCAAGTACCAGCATGCCAGGAGCGTCGTGCTTTGCGAAGGCGCGAAATGCGACGATATCGCGGCCAAAGGCTGCGGCGTCATACCCCTTCGGCGCCCCGCCCGTCTCCGGCATGGTCGGCTCGTTCATGAATTCGGCTGCCGCAATGCTGCCGCCGATGGACTTGGTATAGGCAAAGATCTGTTGCGCCTGGTCCGGGGTCCACACTCCTTCAGCGTTGCGGGTGCCCGGGCTGACTGCAACCGAGGTGACAATCTTCGCATTCACAGCATTGGCAAAATCGACTACGCCCTTCCACTGCTGCCGGGTGAGTACGCTCTTGAAGCCCGCGGGCGGGGTGTTTGGCGCCGGATCATCCGAGTTCTGAAAGAAGGTAGTGTTTGCCCAGGTGCCGCTGACGCGCACATAGACAGGTCCCAGTGCTGCGGCCAGTTTGCGCAGGCGGGCATTGTAGAGATTGATCGGCTGACGATATTCAAAGAGAGACGGGTCCATTCCGGAGGGCTGATTTGCCTCCGGCTGCTTCACTTCTGCCTTGCTGGCATATGGCCGCCAGAAGCGCCCGCCGGTAACTTCGACCATCTCGATGTTGTACGACTGGAAGCGCGGATCGATTGTGCCAACGCGCGGCATAGTTTTGGGCGTAACGGGCGAAGCCGACGCGTCTGCAGGAGCCGCAAAACACGCCACCGCTCCAAACATCACCAAGGCTGCACTTGCCAGCAGCCCAAGGTTTTTCTTCCTCATCATGTTATTTTCCTTTCAAAACTGTTTCTGGGGTTCTGATGGTTCGGTCGCAGCTTACTGCATGGCATAGATCCCACGCTATAACTGCATCGTGCATCTTGGAGCCCGTGTGCTGCACAGCGGAGGGAGGATGACTCTCACAAAAAAGGTGTAGTCTCCCCTTCCTCCGCTATCAGCGATCTAGAACTGCAGGCGCAGCGCGAATTGAATCTCACGCGGTGTATAGCCCACAGTCATCTGCGTCAGCTGTCCAAAGGTGTGCGAGGGCATCGTAGCGGACGGTGCGGCGAAGTTGGCCGTGTTGGTCAGGTTGAAGCACTCCGTGCGGAACTGCAGTGATTTTTCGTTAGCGAGATTGAAGGTCTTGAAGAGCGAGACATCCACGTGACGGCTATGCGGTCCCTGGTACTGGTTCCTTCTTTCGTCGCCCAGGGTTCCTTTTGGTTGCGCGGCAAAGGCCGCAGTGTTGAAGAAGTTGTGTACGCCCTGGTGGACAGGATTGGGACTGACTCCGGGAACCAGGTTGGGGCGATCCGTGGCATTCGATCCAGGATTGGTTTGGCTGATGTTGACAGCGTTCAGGACCGTGAACGGTAGTCCAGTTCCCCACACATTCATCACGTTGAACTGCCAGTTCTTCTCAATCGTGCTGCGCAGACCAGAGGTACCGTTGCCGAGCGGCAAAGCGTAGTGCAACGTTCCGACGATGTGCTGCCGAACGTCAAAGTTACTGTTGCCGTAGTCGCGGGTGCTGGAGAGAGCCATCACGCTGCCAAAGCCGGAGGAGTCGCGATTCCACTCGCGCGCATTGTCCAGTGCATGCGCCAGAGTATAGGTAAAGTTGCCGCTTAACCCGTGGCCAATGGCATGCGAGTAATCGGCTTGCATGGCGTTGTAGTTCGAGCTGCCCTCAGTGTCGGTATATTGCACCGTGGTCAGATTCGGAGCGACGTTGTAGAGCGGGCGGTGTACCTGAGGATTTGGATCGGCAGTCGGCAGGGGGCCATTCGCGTCGGGGAACTGACGAGAGAGATGGTGCCCCAGAGAACCGACATAGGAGACGCGAACCATATCCTTGGCTCCTACCTTGCGATCGAACCCGATGTTGTACTGCTGCATGGCGAGATCCTTCAGGTTCTCAGCACGGCCGCCACCCATGACCAGGCCGGAGGCTGGATCGATACTCGGTCGAGTGACAGTAGGCAGGCCATCCGAGAGGGTGCTGTAGTGCTTTCCCTGTCCATCGACGCAGGTTGCAGGGTTGCATGTGCCGAAGGTGTAGGCAAACGGAGCAACCTTAAACTGAGTTCCCTCGTAAGGCGGGAAGTAAACAATGCCATACCCGCCATGAATTGTGGTGGAGGGATTGACTGCCCATTCGAAACCAACACGAGGTCCAATGCTGGAGTAGTCGTTCCTCACGTTGGCTGTGCTGGATACGCCGTCCCGTCCCGCCACCATGATTTTGCCGGTAGATAGATTGATGTTCGCCAGTTGGTTCTTGACCGCGGTCGGTTGCGTGAAGATGTCGTACCGGAGGCCGGCGTTGATCGTCAGGTTGGAGCGCAGCTTATAGGACTCCTCGATAAAGAAGGACGGTTCCCAGGTGCGGTACTGCGGCCAGATCATGTCAACTTCGCGTTGAACGCTGATGAACTTTCCCTGCAACAACTCCGCAGGCCCCATCACCAGCCAATTGCCGAGGCTGCCTTGCGAGCCCCAGTTCGTCCACTGGCGGCGAATCAAGGAAGCACCCGCAACCAGATTGCTATTGCCGTGTGTCCAATGCACGCTGCCCTTGTAGGTGAAGGTATTGTTGGTCTGCTGTTGAGGACGGAAGTAACCACTGTTGCCCAGCGAGGAGTTTATGGTAGCGAACTGGATCATGCCCAGACCATTGGGCTCCGGCGGCACGCCCGCAGGAAGCGAACCACTGGGAAGGTTGACACCGGGTTGTCCCCAATTTTGGTTGATCGGGGTATTCGGATTCAGATCGCTGCCATGAATGTTGTTGAAGGTATAGCCTGCCAGGAAATTGGCTTCCAGCCGCGGACTGAAGATGTGTGTGTAATTGAGCGTGGAGTTGATTGCCGTTACCCACATGCCCCCGGCCATGGTGTAGGACTGGCCACCCGGCTTGATATCCATTCCATCCATATGCACATCAGGGAAGGCGCTGGGGATGTAGTCGTGTGACTTGTTGTAGTCAACGCGGGCAAAGAGCAGGTCGCGCGACGTGATGTTGTGATCGATGCGCAGGTCCGCGATGTGCGCAAAGATGCTGCCCACCGGAGCCGTCATATAAATGTCATTGCCGAGGTTGGGCTTGGGAAAGAGCTTGAAGTATTTCAAGCCAATCGGATCCATTGTGGCGCCTGCAGGGAGCATCGAAGCCGGATCCTGTTGCTGGGCCAGGGTAGGCACCA
Organism: Acidisarcina sp.; assembly: GCA_035539175.1. Lineage (NCBI taxonomy): Bacteria > Pseudomonadati > Acidobacteriota > Terriglobia > Terriglobales > Acidobacteriaceae > Acidisarcina > Acidisarcina sp. The sequence continues at coordinate 86,387 of DATLIY010000010.1, forward strand.
GCATCTCTGTTGGCGGACGGCCCTGGATGAGACGGAATCCTTCATAATCGCCAAAAAAGAAGGTCTTCTGCTTCCATAGCGGGCCACTGATACTGCCGCCATACTGGTTCTGGCGTACCTCAGGTTTGCGTACGATCGATCCTGCGCCAAAGAGATAGGGCGTAGCGTCCAGGGCGTCATTGCGAAAGTACTCGTACAGAGCCCCATGGAACCGCTTGCCGCCACATCCAAAGCTGTTTTTTGATCGTGGCGAAATTTAGGTGTCGCGAAGAACGACAGGCAAGATTGCTACGGTAGTATGGTGCGTACTTTCGAAGACGTACCAATAGCCCACAGTGTAAGATCGTGGCTGTAAATAGCCCACAAAGCGGACGTAACAAGTGCTTGGTACGTCGCACCGTACCAAGCGATTGTTACGTCAAATTGTGCAGCCTTGCAGAGAGCGTCGAAAGGATGGAGTACGTGACCGTTCCGGAACGTCCCCAAAATGAGTGGCGCCCACAAACAGATGCCGAACGGCAAATGGTCCGGGACCAGCTGGCAAAATTACTTGCCAGCCCGCATTTTCTCAGCAGCAAGCGCTACCCAAATCTCTTACGCTTTCTTGTAGAGCAGACGCTGGATGGACGGGAAGAGACGCTGAAAGAACGGCTACTCGGTGTAGAAGTTTTTCATCGTGAGCCGGACTATGACACGAATCAGGACCCGGTAGTCCGCCGCAGTGCTGCCGAGGTCCGCAAGCGGATTGCTCTTTATTACCAGCAACCCGCCCATCAATATGAGCTGGTGATTGGGCTAAATGCTGGTTCTTACATCCCATTTTTCCAGCCAGCACCGGGCACCCCTGCCCCACTCGAACCACCCCTGCCTCCTATGCCCATTGAGACGAAGCCCCCGGAGGCAGCAGGCTCTCCGCCCTCCTTTTGGCGCTTCGTTGTGGGGATTCTCCTGGTCGAAGCCGTAGCTCTGGCCCTGGGAGGCTATTTCTATCTTCGGCCATCCGTGACAGACCAGTTTTGGGCGCCCATGCTGGCTTCCAACGGCCGGGTTACTCTGTGCGTGGGAGCGCCGGATACTGATGCTTCGACAACGCTGAACATACCGGCTCCCCCCAGCGTCTACGACGAACTGCGCCGCTCAGGGCACCTGGGAACGTCAAGCGTGTCCACGCTGATCCGCATCGGTGGAGCCCTGGAAAATCGCCACAAGGATTTCCGACTCACGCTGGCCTCGGAAACGAGCTTTCCCGAGCTGCGCGAGGGGCCGGTGGTCTTGGTCGGCGCCCTGGATAACGCCTGGACTATGCGCCTGACGCGGTCTTTGCGCTATGGATTCGTAATCGACGGCGCAATTATGTCCATCGTGGATCACACAGACCCCACCCGGAAGTGGTCTGTGTCGTTCACGCAGGCGCCTTCTTCCCTGGCGAAAGATTATGCGGTGATCGCCAGATATCACGACACCACTCTAGACCAGCCAGTCGTTCTGGCGGCGGGACTATCCCGGGAAGGAACCGAGGCGGCGGGACAGCTTCTGGCAAATCCCGCGTCTCTCAAAGCCCTCTTTCAAGATGCGTCGCGCAACCGGAAGACTGTGAATCTGGAGGCGGTGGTGGAGACACAGGTGATCGAAGGACATCCCGGGCCAAGCAGGATTGTGGCTATTGACTATTGGTAAGTCAGGATATGCACGGGAGGAGAGCCCGCCAGCAGTTTCCTCCCCGGTAATGATGGCGCGGGTATTTACCCCTGGGAAATCTCCGTTCACGCCAGTTGGCGAAGTGCAAGAACCTCGGATTCCCCACTCACTGCGGTGGTGGGTGGTGGTGGTATCCACCGCGCCCCCCCCCACCACCACCACCACCCACGCCAAGACCCTGCCGCCTACTCCACAGTTACGGATTTTGCCAGATTCCTGGGTTGGTCTACGTCGCAGCCGCGTCGCACTGCGATGTGGTACGCCAGGAGCTGCAGCGGCACTACTTCGATGACCGGAAGCAGCAACTCCGGCGCGGGTGGAACGAACAGCACTCGCTCCACAAGCTGACCAATGCGCGTGTCGCCTTCGGTCGCCACTGCAATCACCCGCCCGGAACGCGCCGTCACTTCCTGGATATTCGAGAGCGTCTTTTCATAACGCAGGCTGGAGCCTTCGTCACGATCGTCCCTAGTGGCCAATACCACCACCGGAAGCGTCTCATCGATCAGCGCATTGGGCCCGTGCTTCATCTCGCCAGCGGGATAGCCTTCCGCGTGGATGTAGGAGATCTCCTTCAGTTTCAGCGCACCTTCGAGCGCGATGGGGTAGTGGATGCCGCGCCCCAGGTAGAGAAGGTCTCTCGCCGTGGAGAATGTCTTAGCCAGTTCTTCGCACAGCGGATCGGATGTGCGCAAAACCTCTTCTATCTTGCCCGGGACCCGGCTCAGCTCCTCCACCAACGTAATGCTCTGCTCTGGTGAAATCGTTCCGCGGACCTGCGCCAGATGCATGGCGAAGAGGAAGAGTGCGGTCAGCTGCGCGGTAAAAGCCTTGGTCGAGGCAACGCCAATCTCCGGCCCCGCGTGGGTGTAGATGTTGCCGTGAGCCTCCCGCGCCACCATGGCTCCAACCACGTTGCAGATGGCTACTGTCTTGGACCCATTCGCAATCATCTCGCGTTGTGCGGCCAGCGTGTCCGCGGTCTCGCCGGATTGCGTAATCAGCATGCCGATCGCCGCCGGATCATGAATTGGATCGCGATAGCGATACTCGCTGGCGTAGTCCACATCCACCGGAACCCGGGCGAGACGTTCGATCATGTACTTACCCGCCGTCGCCGCGTGCCAACTCGTGCCGCAGGCGGCGATATTGATCTTCGTCGTCTTGCGGAAATCCTCATCGCTGATCTTCATCTCGTTGAGGAAGATCCTGCCCGTCTCAAGCGAGATCCGTCCCAGGGTGGTGTCGCGGATCGCTCGCGGCTGCTCCCAGATCTCCTTCAGCATGAAGTGCTTGTAGCCGCCCTTCTCTGCCTGGATCGGGTCCCACTGAATCCGGTTCACCGGGCGTTCGATAGGATTGCCATCGAAATCCGTCAGCCGGACCTCGGACGGAGTCAGAATCGCCATGTCACCGTCGGCCAGGAAATAGAGATTGCGGGTATGGTGCAGGATTCCGGGAACATCGGAGGCGACAAAATTCTCCCCCTCCCCGAGGCCGATCACAACGGGCGGCCCGTTCCGCGCGGCAACGATCTTGTCCGGCTCGTCTGCGGAGATGATGCTGATGGCAAAGGCACCGGTCAGCCGGCGCACGGCGCGGCGCACCGCATCTTCCAGCAGCATGCTCTTGCCGGAGGCCACTGCCGACTTCAGCTCCTGCTCCACCAGGTGAGCAATCACTTCTGTATCAGTCTCAGTTACAAAACTGTGGCCCTCGGCCATCAGCTCGCGCTTCAGCGCAATGTAGTTCTCCACAATGCCGTTGTGGACGACCACGATCCTGCCGCTGCAATCGCGATGGGGATGCGCATTCTCCTCGGTAGGACGGCCATGCGTAGCCCAGCGGGTATGCCCTACGCCATAGGTGCCCTGCATCGGGTGCTGGCGAATGACCTCTTCCAGATTGCGCAGCTTTCCCGGGGCGCGGCGAACCTCAAGAGCGCCCTCGGAATCCACGCCGACAGCAATCCCTGCCGAGTCATAGCCGCGATACTCCAGGCGGCGCAACCCCTCGATGATGACGGGAACAACTTCCTTCGAACCGACGTACCCAACAATTCCGCACATGAGGTTCATTGTACGGGCGGTTGTGAAAAGTTATCCCAGGAATTCCACCGGCGAGCCGGGAGCCCGCTACTGGCTGCCTACTCTTCCAGCCGATAGGTGAATTCTTCGATCACCGGGTTGGTCAAAACATTTTCGGCAATCCGTTCGATCTCCGCGCGGGCTGCCCCGGCATCCATCGAAGCATCCAGGGTAATGAGGAAATATTTGCCTTGCCGTACGTCCTCAATCCCCTTATATTGCATCTTCTTCAGTGCACTCTGGATCGTTTGACCCTGGGGGTCAAGCACGGTCCGCTTCATCGTAACGTAGACATGAGCCTTCATCGTGGCCGATTATATAACCTCTGGTGTCATTTTCCGGCTTTGGACCGGTCAGCGGACACAACAAGACAGGATGGAAATGGTTAATTATCTGGAATTGCCGATTGGCAACAAGGTACCTGAAGTCATCAACACCGTCATCGAGATCCCTTCCGAAGGCATAAACAAGTACGAGTACGACAAGCAACTCCACGTGTTCCGGCTGGATCGCAACCTCTATTCGCCGGTGCACTATCCCGGAGACTATGGCTTTATCCCTTCCACGCTGAGCGATGACGGAGACCCCCTGGATGTTCTGGTGCTGGTTGATGCTCCCAGCTTCACTGGCTGCGTCATGGAGGTGAGACCCATCGGGCTGCTGGAGATGCTCGATCAGGGCGTTCTGGACGAAAAGGTGCTCGCCGTCGGCAAGAACAATCCTCGCTATGCGGATGTATGGAACTACTCTGAAATCTATCCCCACATGCTGAAAGAGATCACCCACTTCTTCTCCATCTACAAGGATCTGGAGGGCAAGCGGGTTGAAGTCAAGGGCTGGCACAATGCCGCCTATGCACGGGACCGCGTTCTCTATGCTGCGAAGCAATTTCAGGATGGCAAAGCCGCAAAACCGCCGATGATCGACGCCGTGTTAAAGAAGTAGCGCGGATCTCTGCTTTCACTCCAAAGGCGGCGAGCCCGATACGGGTTGCCGCCTTTGCCGCGTTCGCGCAGCCCAGTAGCCGAGCGGGCCGCCGCAGGCGACCAGCAGCGCAAATACCAATGCCGGCATGTGCGCCATTCGCTCCCCGCGCGCGCTGTAAACAGCGAACAGCAGGAGAACTGCCGGCATAACTCCAAGCAGGCACGCGACTGGGAAGCTCCCCGCACTAAACGGTCGATGCAGCTCCGGCTCCCTTACCCGCAATGCGATCAGGGCTACAAACTCCAGCAGGAGACTGCCGCCGTACAGGATCAGATCAATGGAGATGAGCCTCTCAAAGCTGAAGCCGAGAGCGAGAGCCCACCCCACCGCGCATACCAGGATCGCGGCCACTGGCACGCTGCGGCGATTTTGCATGCCGAGCCACCTTGGCAGCATCCCATCCTCCGCCATAGCGAGCGGCAGGCGCGTGTAGGAGAGCATGAGCGCATTGAACATGCCGAATCCGTTGATCAGCCCGCCGGCCACGATGGCGATCGCCAGCCACGGTCCAGCAATGGTGGCCGCCGCATCAGCCCACGAGCCAGTGGAGAACCGATCCGGCGGGATACCCGCAGCAGCCACCGCGGCCAGAGGCAACAGGTAGGTCAGTGCAACTGCCGCCGCGCTCATCAGCATCGCACGCGGATAGTTTCGTTGCGGATCCTCAACCTCCTGCGCCACAGTCGATGCGTTATCCCACCCCATGTAGTTCCACATGGCCACCAGGATCGCCGTGCTGAGCGCCGCGGAAGCTGGCTGCTGATGCCAGACGCTCGCGCCGTGTATGCCTTTCCAGAAGCCCATCCCCACCAGCACGGCAAACGGCGAGAGCAGCAGAACGCAGAGCACCACAGCCCCGTCACCCACCGCACGCGCTCCCCGCAGATTCCACAGGCTGCAGGCAACGACCACCAGAAGTCCCCACAATGTACCGCGACTTCCCGCCGTCCACGTGGGCGCAAGCTTTCCCAGGTAGAGCACGAAGAGCGTAGGGTAGATTGCCATGTCAAACACGCTGGCAGCCAGCGAGAGCCATGCCTCCTGAAAGCCCCAGAAAGGCCCCAGCGCCCGCCGCACCCAGACGTAGAAACCACCCTCGGCGGGAACTGCACTTGCCAGCTCGCCGATCATCAATGCTGTGGGCAGGCTCCAGAAAAAGGGCAGAAGCAGCAAAATTACCAGGGCCCTCTGATACCCCGCGCCGCCCAGGATGTCTTCAATTCCATAAGGACCACCCGAGACCATAAAGTAGGTGGCTGCTACCAGGGGAAGAAGCCGCAGCTTGCCTCCCCTGGCAGGAGCGGCAAACTTCGCGGGTGTATGCTGCGGCAAGGTCGAGGGCATCTCTTGCAATGTACTGCAACGCGCCAGGAATTTGCCCGCAACCTGCCATTTCCCTTCCCCGGGGATGCAAAGGCACGCGATCTGCTTCCGGGCAGGCGCAAATCCGAGAAAAGAAGGCCCGCCGCAGGGGCACATCGAGGATGCTGCTATATAATCGGGTGAGACTGAACCGGAGAGTTGGCCGAGTGGCTGAAGGCGGCGGTTTGCTAAACCGTTATAGGGCCAAAAGCTCTATCGGGGGTTCGAATCCCCCACTCTCCGCCAGCCTTCCTTCCAGAAACATCCAAGGGCATTCGAGAACCTTGGAAATTGCTGACCACAGTCCAGAGTGCCACTAACGTCGTAGATTCACGTCTGCCTTGGAAGCGTCTCTAGCCTTCCCACGTATACTTGCGAAACGCCGCATCCACCTCAGTATGGAACAAGTGGTTGCTGTAGTTGCTCAGAGTTTTCACGGCAATTGCCAGGATGATCTCAAGCACCTGACGCTCGCTGTAACCGGCATTCAGGAAAACCTTCATTTGCTCCGGTGTCGGTTTTCCTCGCTGCTCCACCATAATGTGAGTAAATTCCGATAGCATGGCCAACTTCGCATCCGGAAGGGGGCTGCCGTCGCGGAGAGCCTTCAGTACATCGGCAGGGACCTTCGACATCTTGTCTGCGATCATGCTGTGTGCTGCCATGCAATAGGTGCAGGCGTGAAAGCGGCTGATCGTCAGCAGCACGACCTCCTGCTCGGCTGGCGTGAAGCCGCTTTCCTCACGGAAGCGCTGGTACCCCAGCAAATAGGTTTCCAGCAAGCCCGGCGCATTCGCCATCTTGGCGTACATATTGGGAACAAATCCCGACTCCGCTTTGGCTTTCACAAGAAGCGCCTTTGCGGCGCCCTCGGCGCTATCGATGGTCAGTGCGGGAAGATCTAGACGTGCAGTATCGCTCATAGTTAAGACTCCTTTGAATTCGCAGGCCCCAGGGATAATAGATTCCCTAGCCTGTTGTTATTGGAAAAACAAAAAACTCGCCTTATCTATGGCGAATCGCCTCTGGCGCCCGCGCCGTGTCTAGCGGCTCTACTTTCACCATCCACTTCACTGGCTCACGGACAGGATTGAAACACTGGTGATCGTCGCAGGCTTGGTAGGAAAGAGTTCCGGAGATCTCAAGTTCCTTTCCCTGGCCAATGGAGCGGATGAACTCTTTCGTAGCGGCCACTACAACATCCTGACCGATGACCGCAGGCTTGCTATAGACGGGTACGGATTCTCTGAGTTGCGGAAACTCCAGGATCGTTCCTGGTGGATATGTTGCTGGCATCTCATGAAAACCCGGACTCGGATCCAGTGCCAGATTCACAACCTTATATCCAAGCTTTGCCGCACCCGGGGCATAGACATGCACCTTTGGAGCCGGACTGATCCTCACTTGTAGCTTTATTCTGCTGCCAGGACCGACGACGGCGTCGGACTGCGTAATTTGCAGGGTTACATGCGATCCATGACGAATCATGGCGGGCTGCACGGTTGGCGCGTTACCGCCAAAGAGGACCGTATATGCATTGTTTGGCGTAAAACGATCCGAATACTGCGCCTCAAAAAAGCGCTTCCGGATCACACCGTCAGGCGTGATGTAGTAGATACCCGGATAAGGAATACCCGTTGCAAAGCCCTTCCCGTCTGGATTGAGGATGCCGAAGGCTCGAATGATTGTCGACTGCGGATCGGACAGCATGGGATATGTGATGCCTTTGCGATCTGCAAAGGTCTTCAGGATCGCCTGCGAATCATAGGTGATGGAGGCTACTTGGATACCCTTGGCTTCAAATTCCTGTTTTGCCTGCCGTAATTGCACGAGCTGCAATTTGCAGTAGGGACACCAATCCGCGGAGCGGGAAAACAACAGCAAAAGGCCGTGCTGACCTTTGAGGCTGGCAAAGGTCTGGGTAGAGCCATTCTGGTCTGGTGCGGAAATCGATGGAATCTGTTGGCCTTCAGTAAGGCCTGGCACTGTTTCTGTATTCTGCGCGCGCGCAATGACTGTTAAGACAAGAAGACAGCATGCAATCCCTGCCTTGAAAAATGGAATTGCTCTCCCACGAGGCATTCACCAATCCACCTTCCTGTACCTGAATGATGCCCCAGATAGAAAAAGGTTACAGAAATGATTGACTCATCACCGCTTACTTTGGGACTGCCTTAGGAATTGGCCGAGCTGCTCGTACTGATCGCTGGCGATGTAATCGACACCTGCTCGATAAGCAGCGCGCCATCGCTGCACAACAGCCACCTTGGATCCGAAGTTATAGTCGTGGAACCAGCCGTTGCAGCTCAACTCCTGCTTCGTCGCGCCATCAAGCGTATAGAAGCGAATCCAGAGATTGTGATCGTGGGCATGCTTCACCAGGGCACGGAGGCGTGCGTCATCGGCGGCGGTCCAATCTCCAGCCTTGGTTTGCCCCCCGGCTTCGACAACGCGCCACGGATTGTTCCACCAGCGACGGTAGTTGTCTGCCGCTGCGGGCTCCAAAATCTCTGGTGCGGCCATGGGATCGCTGGTATTCGTGTGGACTGCGCCGAAGACCAGAAGCGGAGTTCCGATGGGCAAATCCTCGTAAAAAGCCTTCTGCTGCGCATCGGAGTCGCCGGTTAGGACGAGGATGGGCCGCACGGTCAGAGTAGAGATCTGATGTAGATCCGCGGTTTTCTCTGCTGTGGTGATCCAATCCTTATGCGCTTCCAGCATCTTCCAGATGGCCGCAAGATGTTCCGGCTCTTCCGATTTCAGATCGAGATTGAGCGTGATCAGCGGCCACTTGCTGGAATCGCCATGCGCCAATGCCTTCTCTACAACGGGGCGGACGCGGTTGAAGAAGTAGCTCTCAAGGGTTGGCTCATTCCCTTGCGAAGGAGCGCCATGCGAGACCACCGACCAGCCGCGACCACTCTTTCGATCGACATGCCAGAGCAGGTCCTGCTCAATCGCAAGCGGCGTGCCGGCGGAAAGAGCGCGATCGATACGATCGCTCCACCACTCGAAGTAGGGATAGCAGTTGTGCGCATCCATCAGGACGCGAGCACCAGGGTGTGCCGCATTTCTGCTCTGTGCGGGAAGAGACACTGCAGCGGCTGCAAAAAGGATGGCTGAAACAAAAAGCCGGCCGACGATGCTACCGCGAATCTTCTTCATTGCGCCTCACCTGATTTCGTTGCTGCTTCCCAGTTCACATAGATGGGATTGCCGAGCAGCCACAGCTTGCCATCGGGCCCATGAACATCCGCGCGAATCCAATGGCGCTTGTCGTCACTGGTCCAGTCAAAGCTGCTTGTCGTATCTGCTGCACTGAGCTTCCACTGCGCATCCTTGAGCGGAGATCCATCCTGGAGCAAGGTCAGTTCGCCTCCCTCAGCGTGGACCGTGTGGATCTCGAAGTGAACCTGTGCACCTGACTTCGCCGCAAGTTCGTCTCCCATGGAAGCAACTGAGTCGCCGCTCCCGGCACGGACCTCCAGCAACTTGTCGCGCGATGCGGTGAGATCGATGAAGACGTGACCTGCGCGAATGGCGGCAAGAATGGCGGGAGTACTGAGATCTCCGGCATAAACAACAGTGGTTGGGCTGCCGATGGAGCCGACCTGATCCAGAGGCTTCGGCGCATTGTGGTTGTCGCTGCCACCGATAGCGGTGAGGCGGAAGCCGGAATCAAGCTGCTTCTCCCAGAAGGGTATGCCGGAGTAGGGGCCTTGCTCCGAGCCGCTGTTGACCGCTTCTACCGCGGAGACGAGGCGCATATCTGCGGGAGGCGATGGATTCCAGCCGCACCCCATGCAGCGTTCGCCGGTAGGCGCTCCTGGGTGATTGATTGAGAAGACTGCACCCAGAGCCTGCGAACGGCGAAGCAGAGTATTCATATCCGGCACGGCAGGTGAACCAAGGCGAAAATCAAGGAAATCCTCAGTCCCGAAGATGTTGGCATGGCCGTGAAAGGTCGTGATTTCGCGGCCGGGAATGAGCAGTAGCTTGTCAAAATACGGCGCGAGTTCGCGCATCGCTTCGTAATGCGTCGTGGTGTTGTGGTCGGTGAGCGCGATGAAGTCAAGGCCGCGCCGCGCCGCTGCTTCCACTGTAAGAAATACGGGGCAGGGCACGGACGCCCCGCTCTGGCTAGCGCAGGAGCCATCACTGTGCGCGGTGTGCATGTGCAGGTCGCCTCGATACCATGCCGGCCCGCTGCGGATGGGCGCACGCAGCATTGCCGGTTCGTCGGCTACCAGACCAGTACGGGTGAAATACAGCTCCGCGGTAAAGTGTGCCGTAGACTGGGGACGAATATTAGGAACCCCAATCAACACGGACCATGTGCCCGCTGTGATGGGCCCCGCGAGACAGGAAGGCGTGGCATCCGCGAGGCTGACGGTAAGCACGGACTTGTTGCCACCGCTCCAGCAGCGCAGGCCCACCGTATCCCGCATGCCCAGATCGAGTACCGCATGCTCTTCGCGTCCCGTATAGGAGAAGTGGAGGGTGACGCGGTGCGTCCCAGAAGGAACCTTAAAGGGAACGACAACATAGGTATTGTTCTGTTTGCCTACTACATCGCCCTTGAGCACCAGGTCTGGCTTGGAAGTTGCGGCTTGTGCCTGCGCAACCGAAGTACAGAAAAACGATGCGCAGAAAAGCAGCAGAAGAGAGAGCGGTATCAAGATATGCCGACGGGAAGCATTCATGGTTTGCAAGGAGAATACCGGAAACAACAGCGATACGAATAGAAAAGGCCGCATCGCTGCGGCCCTTTCAGGTAGTCGGAAGGTTAGAAGGACAGCCGCAGCGCAAACTGCATCACGCGCGGATCTCCTGAAAGAGTAGTGATCTGGCCGACGGCACCACTGCTCAGGTTGTTGTTGGGCTGGCCGAACTCCGGCGTATTCGTGACGTTGAAGACCTCCCAGCGAAACTCCACATTGGTCCGCTCCCCAATGGGAAACTCCTTGAGCAGCGAAGCGTCGAATACGTTGATGTGAGGGCCGCGCAAAGTGTTACGGCCACTGTTACCAAATGTGCCCACGGCTGGAAGCGCATAGGCATCCGTAAGACCAGGCGCAAGCGTAGTGCATTGCTTGTTCTGCGAAGCGAAGAACCAGCAGTTCGGGTTCTTGACCATGTGCGGCGTGCCGATCAGCATCGGAGTCGCCGTGGCCTGGCCATTTTTATCGAGAGCAGATGCCAGTGTGCCACCGGAATTCACCGTGAACGGGTGGCCGCTGTAAAACGTGTAGACACCGGAAGTGCGCCAGCCTCCCACCACATAGGACAGCGGACCGCTGGTTAGCATCTTCTTGCCCTTGCCGAAGGGCAGCTCATAGAGGTAGCTGACAGCGACACGGTGCGGAATGTCGAAGTCGCTGGGCCCATACCAGGAGGAGAAGTTGCTGCCATCCGGCGGCGCACCGGAGTTGCTCTCGAGCTCCTGCGGCGTGTTATCGAGGCTGCGCGAATAAGTATATGCAGCATGCAGGCTGAGACCGTTGCTGTAGCGACGGGTCAGTGTAGCCTCAAGCCCATTGTAGTTTCCGAAGCCGATCGAGTTGGTGTACTCGATGTATCCGAAGTTCGGGAAGGGCGTGACACCACTGGAGGTACGGTTCGTGATCGCTGGCTGATTCAGGTCGTGAATTACATCAAGGTGCGTGGACTTGGTTCCCACGTAGTTCAACTCGCCGGTCCAGTTCGTGGCGAATTGATGCTGCAAACCGAAGCTCCACTGCTGCACGTTCGGTGTTGGATCGTGCGGATTCATAGTACGCAGGTGGTACGTCGGAAGCTGATTGAGGTTGATCGTGGATGGATCGAGGAAGTTCGAGGGGAACCCGTTCTTCGCGAAGAAAACCGGCGCTGTGGCGTTGGATGCGACGCTTGGTGACTTGTTGATGAGGAACGGAGGATTCAACGCGAGCTGGTTTTCGCTGCCAAAACGCTCAAAGGCAGAGTAGTAGATTCCGTATCCGCCGCGGATCACAGTCGTCGGAGTCGCCGCATAGGCGATGCCGATACGCGGGGCGAAGTCAGTCTTGTTGACCTCCACCAGTGCACGCTTCTCCATCGAGCCGCTCTTAGCGAAGACGAGGCCGCCGGCTCCAGCATTAGCCGTTGGATCGAAGTTTGCCATTTGGTTGCGGCCTTCGAGCGCCGGCGTAGCAAAGTCGTAGCGCAGGCCGAGGTTCAGCGTCAGCTTGGGCGTAACCTTCCAGTCGTCCTGAACGTATGCCGAGGCCATCCAGAGGCGCTGGTCTACAAAATGAACATTGGTAAGCTGTGCAGACTGCACATAGCCCAGGAGTCCGTCCGCATAGGAAAGACCGCTGGTGACGTTGGTCTTACCCTGGCACTGATTATTTGCGCCACCGCGCTGGCAGGTAAAGATGCCTGTAAATCCAAGATCACCGCGCGTGCCGGGCTCATCCTGGAAGGTATTACGCATAGGCGCGAAGAGAGTGCCGCCGATACGCAGCGCATGCGCACCCAACGAGAGGGAAACTGAATCTACCCACTCATACTGCTGCGGCACCTGCGACTTGGGAAGAAAGTCCGGAGAGCCGATGAATGCGAAATTGGTGAATGAGGTGAGGGGTACGCCTCCCGCGGTTGCAGGATTGTTGGGGATACCGGGCACATACTGATTTGCAGCGTTCTTGCCAAACGGATCCTGCTGCGCCGCCGAGTAGTTGCGCACGAAGCCAAGATGAAAATCGTTCACAACCTTGGGTGAAAAGACGTGCGTCCAGCCGATGACAGCGCTGTGCGACTTGAGATGCTGGCGGCCCCATGCAGAGGTCGATGTGCCATCCGCGATACCACCAAGATAGCCAGGGATGAATCGGTAGCGGTTCGAATAGCTATAGCGGAAGAAGACGTTATCGGCTGCGGACGCAGTCCAGTCCACACGACCGTCATAGCTGTTTGTATTATCGACCGCCAGCGCATTGCGGACGTAGTTGTTGTTCTTGGTGCCGGCCACGTTGGGGAGGGGGAAGAGCGCCATGAGGCCAGCGATCGCAGGATCGATGCGGCTCGAAGGGATCTGGTTATTCGCAAACGGAAGGCCGGTAGTGGGGTCGTAGATGATCGGATATGCGCCTACACCCGCGACTGCCGCTGCTGCCGTGCTGAAGTCGCCGATTCGCTCATTGGGAAGCGGCACAGTCGCGATGCGCGAGACACCTTGCTTGATCCGAGTGCCTTCGTAGTTGAAGAAACCGAAGAGACGGTCATGAAGGAAGGGACCGCCGAAGTTGCCGCCGAACTGGTTTTGATTGTTCTCCGGCTTCTTAAGATGGTTGCGGTTGGAGAAGAAATCGTTGGCGTCAAAGTAGCGATTGCGGAGGTACTCATACGCAAGGCCGTGGATCTGATTGGTTCCACCCTTGGTGCTAACGGAAACCGCAGCGCCGGGGGCCCGTCCATACTCCGCGGAATAGGGATTAGTAATAATGTTGAATTCCTGAATTACGTCCACCGAGGGGTGAGCCGCTTCCGTCGAGAGCTCCTGCACGTTTTCAGAGATGGTGTTGTTGTCGATGCCGTCGAGGAGGAAGTTGTTCTGCAGCGAGTGTACGCCGTGCACGTTGAAGTCGCCCGTGCGGCCTGCGCTGGTAGCGCCGCTCTGCTGCGTGTAGCGAGAGATCTGGACGCCGGGGACGATTCGCAGAAGATCATCCCAATTGCGCAGGTAGAGAGGCGTCTGCTCGATGGTCTCGCTGCTGATGACGGTGCCCAGCGACGCATCGCCCGGGGAGAGATCGCTGCCAGCCGAGGTGACGGTTACAGTCTGCTGCGAACCACTAACCTGCAGAGCAAAGTCGCGACGGGCCTTCTCGGCAGTCTGCAACAGCACCTGCTGGGAGACAGTGGCGAAGCCATCCTTGCTGACACTGATGCTGTACTGTCCAATGGGGAGATTGGAGAAGGTATAGTAACCAGCGTTATCTGTCTCAGTGGTGCGAGTAAACCCGGTCGCCTGTCCCTGAACGGTCACGGGAACCTTTGCAACAACTGCTCCGCTCGCGTCCGTTACCAATCCGGTCAGACTGGCGGTATTGATTTGCGCATTGGAGCGCATTCCCGCTGCAAAGAGCAGGAACACAGCCAAAGATATACGCAGAAATTTGGATAATTGCATCATTACAAATTGCCTCCGGCAGTTTTTCAATTGGAGTTCTGGCTGCTGATTGGGAGCGATGGCTTAGTTCGCCAGCAGCGGCTTGGCTAACAGTGTCTTTCAACAGGAGAGTAACCGGCCATTGTTGCTGCCGTGTAAACGAACACTGAACCAGGCGTGAATACGGAAGGCCTATAGACAGAAAAGAAAGGAAAGACTCTCCCTCGATACAGAATCGATGCGATAGATTGACTGTCAGTATTTTTAGATAGAAGGATTGTCAGTGTCTGCTGCAGGGACGGCGCAATGCTGAATCGGTCCGCGCGCATCTTCAAAGCAATGAGGGGCGGCTATTTTATTGGTGTCGCCACCGTGCCGAAGATACGCGGCACGGTGGCGGAAAGCAGCCTGCAGATCTTCTAGATCTCAATGCTCAGTGGAGTCCGCGTGACGGCTTGCTTCAAACAGGAACCAGGTACGCCGCTCCGTCTCATCAATCCAGACTTCGAGCAAGCTGGCGGTGGCGACATCCTCATGATCATCGCAGACGCCGTGAGCCTCGCGCAGGCGTGCAGCAAGAGCTTTGCTGTCCTCCCGCAGTTCAGCAAGCATGTCCTCCGGCTCCACGTACTCGGCATCATTATCCAGAACACGTTGCAGGCGAGAGATGTGACCGATGGACGTGATTGTGTTCCCACCCAGTTTACGCACGCGCTCGGCAATAGGATCGGTCATGTTAAAGATCTGGTCGGCCTGTTCGTCGAGCAGCAGATGATAGTCACGGAAGTGGGGTCCACTCATGTGCCAGTGGAAGTTTTTCGTCTTGAGGTAAAGAGCGAATACATCCGCGAGAATAGCATTCATGGTGCCGGCGATATCTCTGGTTGCTGCTGCATCCAGATCAGTTGGCGTGGCTAACGGAGCACGCTGTTTGCGCTCGAGGTCTTGCGTCGTCGCAGTTGATTTCTTCATGACTTCGCTCCTTGGTTTATAAGGGAGGTTCAGCATCGCCCTGTCAGGCGTGCACGATATGTAACATACTCTTTACGCTCCGCGCCATGCAGGATCTGAGGAAGAAAATTGACCAAACATGCGGACAGAAGTTGGGATGGTGAATTAGGGGATAGAGTGGCCTGAAACCGATTGCGGCGAGAAAGAAGCGATACAATGCCTAATCGTGAGCTTCCGCCTGACGCTAGCACGGCTGATAGGACGACTGAAGCGACTGGCTGAGCTTTCTCCCTATCTCTACCTGCTGCGGGTGCCACTGCTGACGGCTGCCGCTCTGCTCCTGCTGCCGCTCGTTGCTCTCGACACCAGCGCAAAGCCCCTCCTGGCAAACCTCTTCGATCTGCAGCAGGCCGACCTCTGGGGCATCACGATCCCTGCCCTTACGACCGCCTGGGCCATCATGGTTACCAGTTGGCTCATCGTCCTCTATGCAGCGCGTCGATTTAAGGTTCCGCGGTTGCACATTGGTTTCCCTCCCCGTCCACTGCATGTCTTCTGCTTCAGCCTGCTCGCACTACCGGCAATCGCTGGCGCCATCTTCTGGACCACGTCGCAATCTCGTCCGTCGATGGTTGTGTTTCTTTCGAGCGGATTGCTTGGAGTCAGCATCGCCGTCTATCTGCTGTATCGCGCGCTAAGGATCGTGGATCTGTTCGCCGGTATCGCCGATCGAGTTCCAGCTTTGGCGAGGCTGGGTGCGGGGTACACGGTTTCACCAGCCAACGCGCCAAAAGTGCTGGCTCTGGATTGGCGAAGCGTACCCGCAAGCAAATTAGAAGGCCAGATCTATCACGATCCACATCGCCTGCCCGGCTGGCGTTGTGGCCGTGTGCTGTTGCCGGGGCACGCTCTGGCGTTAGGCTCGGGCGTAGGCTTTTTCACCCTCTATATCGCCATCGGAATCGGGAAGTGGATCAACATCGGGAATCCACCGCTCATTCCAACGCTCGGTTATCTTTTGCTGCTGCTCACCATCTTATGTTTTGGCCTCACGGGCTTAAGCTTCTTCTTCGACCGCTATCGAATGCCCGTGCTCCTGCCGTTGTTCGTCCTGTTCCTGGTCACCGCGCAATTCTCTTCCTCCGACCATTTCTTTCCCGTGATTGCCCGGATCGCAAGCGAGACCCAACCGCTGCCACCTGCAACCGCACTTCGGGCTGGGAACAGGACGAGCGTGATCGTTGTAGCAGCCAACGGAGGCGGCATCCAATCCGCGGCCTGGACCGCGCAGGTGCTCACCGGACTGGAGGAGAAGTGCCGACAGGAGGCGGCGCGCGGGTGCCATGATTTCGCCGGATCTTTGCGCCTGATCAGCGGCGTATCCGGCGGAAGCGTCGGTGCCATGTACTTCGTCGATGGATATGATCCCGGGACACACACGCTTCCGGCAGATCTGGCGCCGATTCGCCAACGCGCGGAAGCTTCAAGCCTTGACGACATTGCATGGGGACTGGCTTACCCCGATCTCTGGCGCACCGTGATCCCCTTTTCCTGGAGAAAGCTGGATCGTGGAATGGCCTTTGAAAATGCACTGACGCGCAATAGCAGTCTTGCCCAGCCGCTCTCCGCCTGGCGGGCGGGGGTGCGCGAGGGCTGGCGTCCGGCGATCATATTCAATGCGACCGTGGTGGAGACTGGCGAGCGCCTGCAGCTCTCCACCACGGACAAACCCACCGGCGAAGCGAAGGCATTTCCCGCCGGATACCAGGATCTCTATAGCGAGAACTTTGCCGCAGGAGAGGACGTGAAGGTTGTCACCGCCGCACGCCTTTCCGCCTCCTATCCGTTCATCTCTCCAGCGGCACGCGCAGATCTACCCGCGCCACACCTGCACATTGCAGACGGGGGCTACTACGACAACTATGGGGTTTCCGCACTGGTGGAATGGCTGGACAGCGCGCTGGCCGCGCCGGATAACCCTATCCAGAGGGTCATGTTTCTTGAGATTCGTGGCGCTCCCAATCGCGGCCTCGCCAGCCCAAAACCTCGCGGATGGTTCTATCAGGCGCTGGCACCTTTGGACGCGATGCTCAACGTGCGCTACTCGGCGCAATTCGCACACAACCAGGTGGAGTCCGACCTGTTGACTCGGCTTTGGGCAGCCAATCAGTCCCGGCAAGTTGTGATTGAGCATACCGTCTTCCAATTCTGCGATCCGTATCCGCCTCTCTCGTGGCATCTTAGCCCCAAGCAAAAGGATGCGATTACGGAAGCCTGGCAGGGCGAGCTCACCAGGAAACGGAACTGGGAACGCGTTACGCGCTTCCTTGCGGGAGATACGACACGGCCTGCCACGGGGATCGATCCATGCAGCACATCGAAGTAGTGCCACGGCGTCTGCGTTTTTCGGCCGATCGGCTGTCCTTGCGCTGCTTGGGAGATCCGGCCGATCCTCCTATAATTTCAAGGAGGAAAGGGAGATGCGAAGTTTGAGTTGCAAGATGCGGCCGTGGTTCGCGATATTTGCGGTCCTCGTCCTCCTGGTAGTCGGGGCACAGGCCGCGGCTGCGCAAGAGCCAGTCGGCGATAAGCATGACGCCAATCCCGCAGCGCAAGCAACTGCGGCAGCGCCGGAGAAAGATCTGCGTCAAGCCCAGATCCAGGCCGACACAAACCGGCTATTGCAACTCGCGCAGGAATTGAAGCTGGAGGTATCCAAAAGCAACAAAGATATTCTGTCACTTGCGGTTATCAAGAAGGCGGACGAGATCGAAAAGCTGGCGAAGAGCCTGAAGGAAAGGATACGGGCGCAGTAACTGTATCCGTCCGGAAAGTCCGCCTCGGGACTTCGATTCACCAGCGCGGCATAGCGGCCTGAGAGCAGGTACGCGATACAGTACACTTAGCAGCGAGGGGACTTCATTCGTGCCTGGTCGAGCTTCGCTTTCCAGTCTGGCTCTTTGCTTCCTTTCCTTATTCCCCGTCCATGGATGGACCCAGGCTCCCCAGAAACCTGCAGGGACTGGCGGCGGCATGGCTACAGGTGGAACCTTTGAGGCCGTGTTCGACTCCGAAAAACGACCCATAACTGCCGGAGGATTCGTAAAGACTGGTCCAGTAGTTTTTATGAATACGGCGGAAAAGGCCGGACTGACCACCTGGCGCCATAAGAACGGCACACCGGAAAAACGCTTCATCCTGGAAGCCAAAGGCCCCGGCGTAGCGTTACTTGACTATGATAACGATGGCTGGCTCGACATCTACTTCGTCAACGGATCGACGTTTCAGGCACTCGATGGCAAGGAAGAACCACCGAAGGCCGCGCTATTTCGTAACAATCACGATGGCACTTTCACGAATGTCGCTGCCAAAGCGGGCGTAACGAATGATCGCTGGGGCTACGGCGTTGTGGTTGGAGATTACGACAACGACGGCTGGCCCGATCTCTACGTCACGAATTACGGTAAGAATCGTCTTTACCACAACAACCATGACGGAACATTCACCGATGTAGCGGAAAAGGCGGGAGTCACTGTCGGCACCTGGTCCACCGGCGCTACCTTCGGCGACTACGATGGCGATGGCCGGCTGGACCTCTTCGTCGCAGGCTACCTGCAATTCGACTTGAAAAACCTGCCGATCGGCGGGAGCAAAGCGGTTGGCTATGCAAACTGCTCCTTCCGCGGCACACCTGTGATGTGCGGCCCTCGCGGACTCACTGGAGAGCGGGATCATCTCTTCCACAACAATGGCGATGGCACCTTCACCGATGTCAGCAAAGAGGCGGGAGTCAGCGACCCGGATCGCTTCTATGGGTTGGGGGCTCTATTTGTCGATGTCAATGGCGACGGCAAGCCGGACCTTGTGGTTGCCAACGATACTTCACCCAACTACCTCTACATCAACAAAGGCGATGGAACCTTTGACGACCAGAGCTATATAAGCGGCTATGCGCTGAATGGAGATGGCCGCGAAGTAGCGAATATGGGAATTGCTGCCGGGGATTACGAAAACAACGGACACCTGGACCTGGTAAGCACCACCTTCTCGGACGACTACGACGTGGTATTTCGGAACGATGGAGGAGGAACCTTCACCGACGTCAGCTATAACGTTGGCGTTGGAGCAACCACGATTCCCTTTGTCGGCTTTGCGGATGGATTCCTCGACTACGACAACGATGGATGGAAGGATCTGCTGATTGCGAATGGTCACGTCTACCCTGAAGTAGACAAGCATCCCGAATGGGGCACCACGTATGGTCAGCGGCCGCTGCTCTTTCACAACTCAAAGGATGGGAAGTTCGAGCTGATTCCTCCAGTAGAAGGAACGGGGTTGGCCACGGTAAGCGTCGGACGAGGGGCGGCCTTTGGCGATCTATTTAACGATGGCAAAATCGACGTTGTGATCGCCAACATGGATCAGGTCCCAGTTCTCCTACGCAACGTGAATACAGACCATCACCACTGGATCGACCTGAAACTTATCGGCGGGCCTAAGAGTCCGCGAGACGCTGTTGGATCCACTGTTTACCTGACCGCGGGAGGTATCCGCCAGCGCGGAGATGTCCTCAGCGGTGGGAGCTATCTCTCTTCCAACGATATGCGGGTTCACTTTGGCCTGGGCGATGCTGCGGCGATCGAGAGCGTTGAGATTCACTGGCCCAGCGGAGCCGTAGAGAAGATCAAGCCAACGGCTCTGGACCGGATCCTCACCGTCACCGAGGGAAAAGGCATCACCGCCGAGATGTGCGGTGGGAAGGCGTGTCCCTCGGAGCCCGCCGCACCGAAGGCGTCAGCGCACGCAGCAAGTTAAAGGCCCCTGCTGAAAAGCCCTCATGCATCCTCCGGGGAACAATCGCCGTAGCAGACTTCAAGGATCGTGCAGTCGTCCGAAGCCGGGGCTCCGGCCATGAAGGACTGCACCTGATGAAACAGCTCCCCAATATTGGACCCGGCCATCACCGAGGATTGAAACCGCTCGTCTCCGTAAAACTCCCCTCCAGGATCCTCCGCTTCTGTCACGCCATCTGTAACCAGCAGAACGCGATCCCCCGGGCTCATGCGAACAATCTCCGAACTATAGACCGCCGCGGGCATCAAACCGACTGGCAGATTGCCATGGGGCAAGGACAGGACCTCGCCGGAACGGTGCAGGAACGGCTTCACGTGGCCGCAATTGAGGTATTCCAGAGAGCCGTGAGGCGTCAGCTTCAGCAGGACGAGAGTCGCATATTTTTGAATGTTTTTATCGCAAATGTAGCGGTTGGCAAACATGGCGATGTTCGATAGAGGCTGCCCCGCAAGGATCTGCGCATGCACCAGCCCTTGCAGAGTGGAGGCCAGCAGAGCAGCAGAGACTCCCTTGCCCGATATATCCGCGACGATAACGTAGAGACCGCCATCCACCGCGAGAATATCGTAAAAATCCCCGCCAATCTCTTTGCAGGGTATGCTGTCGGCGTGGACGCGGGCATAGGGGAGCTCCGGCATGCGCACAACCATCAGCCCACGCTGGATCTCAGCTGCAATATTCAGCTCCTCGCGGTACCGCCGGGCCGCCTCTTCCGCACTTGCCAAGGAAGCATTCTCCACCAGCACCGCCGCCTCGGTAGCAATGTTCTTCAGCAAATCGCTGTCGATGCGCGTGAGGCTGCCCCGCTGCTGTCGGCTGTCTAGGTAGAGCATGCCCAGAATTTCACGCTCTGGAGCCTCCTGGTTCGTCGACCTCCTGCGAAGCGGAATGCAGATCACGGTTCGGAGGCTCTGGGCGACGATGCTTTGGGATGGCAACCCAGCCCCCTCCGAGAGCGTATCGGTCACGATGTATTCGGAGGCGCTTTCGATCGCCCGCTGAATCGCAGAATGCGAGATGGTCGAATCTTCTTCCAGGGGTTCCGCGTTCATGTTCCTTCCGACGGACAGGCGCAGATGCCCGGCGGAGTCTTTCAGAAATACATAGCCACGCTCCACCTGGGTAAGCTGGAGCGTGGTCTCGATCAACGAGACCAGGATCTCGTGAATTGCACCCACGCCGTTCAGCTTGCGTGCTGCCTCGAGGAACCAGCTCAGCTTCTCCAGTTGCGACTCCGGCCGCGATTCCTGCCCCATCTGCTGCAGCAGGTTCCGCAAAGTAGAGCGGGAGCCTTGTCCCGGCCCGAAGCGTAAAACCGGGCCCTCCAGCGAGCCGATATGAATCACGTCGTCGGGAGTGAGGGTCTGGCGCTCCACGCGTCTTCCATTGACATAAGTACCGCTGCGGCTCCCGCAATCCACCAGATCGAAGTGGCCATTCTCATAGACAATCTCCGCATGAGTGCGCGAGATGTAGGGGTAGGAAAGTACGATATCCCGATCCGGAAGACGGCCAATGGTAAATGGCGAGTGATGGATGATGGCTTCTGTCTTAGAGGAGCCTTCCACCAACAACAGCAGCGTACTGGGTACTTCGCTCATGATACGCACGATCTTAATCGCTGAGGCGATCGCGTGAACTGCGAGAATGAAAATATGCTGTTGCCCGGCTGGAAACCTGAAGGCCACGCAGGCTTCCGGGTTGATTCGTAACTCAAATCTAGAGAATTACCTCGATCGCCTTCCCCGCGTAGCTTACAACCTTATCTGCTGAGGGGGAAGCGGCAATCCCTGCACCGTGATTTGGGCCAACCAAAACGACGTGAAAGGTGCGAGACGCTAGCATCCCGGGAAAGCTGCCATGGCGCTCCCCAATACGCAGCGTATGCGAGAAGTCGCTCCACTGCAGGGGAATCGTTGCGCCTAATCCTTTCTCATAATTGTAGTTATCGTTCTCATCTTCATAGAGCGTAAAGCTTCCGTTCGCACCAGCGTAAATCCTCAGCTCAATAGGATCCGCCGGCTTTTGCGTGGAGTACTCCATCTCTGGTCCGAGAGGAAGAATCGACCCTGCGCGAACGTAAAGCGGAAGACGGTCCAGCGGCGCACTGGCCTGCAAAGTCCTCCCGCCCTCTACTCGTTCCCCTGTCCAGAAATCAAACCACGTGGCCTGTGGCAGATAAACGCTGCGCGAAGTAGCCCCCTCTTCGGTTACCGGATTGACGAGGATCGCCGGACCATACAGAAACTGGTCCCCTATGTTCTGCGCCTTCACGTCCGTGCGAAAGTCCATAACCAGGGGGCGCATCGGGGTATAGTTCTGGCTGGCCGTCATCCACGCCAGAGAGTAAATATACGGCATCATCCGATACCGCAGCGTGTCGTAACTGACGAGAATCTTCTGTGCATCAGGTCCATAGGACCATAGCTCGTTCTCATCCGGGTTGCGGGTTCCATGAACGCGAAAGATAGGGGAAAAGGTTCCGAACTGAAACCAGCGAAGAAACAGCTCTCGGAAGTGTGGGTCCTTCAGATCGCCTCCGGAGATAAACCCACCAATATCGGTCGTCCAGTAAGGCATCCCGGAAACTGCGTAGTTCAGGCCGGCAGAGATTTGGCGGCGATAGGTTACGAAGTCTGAAAGCACATCTCCCGACCACGCAGTTATGCCGTTGCGCTGCGCACCCGCAAAGGCGGATCGCGAAAGTATAAAGACGCGCTTTTGATCGGTCGCTGCGCGCTGTCCGTCATGAACGCCCTGGGTATGGAGCAGCGGAAAGAGGTTCGCATAACGGGCTCCATTACCCAGAAAAGTCTGATTCGTCTCCAGAAGATTCGCCTCGCGATTTTCTGTTTCCGGCTCATCGGTATCCAGCCACCAGGCATCGATGCCCCGCGACAGTAGATTCTTATTCATCAGGCTCCAGAAGTAAGCCCGTGCCTCTGGATTGGTCGCATCGTACAACGCCATGCCTGCAGGATGGAAGCCGCCAACCTGCGTCCGTGCGAGAAACCAATTGTGTTCATCCATGTACTTATACTGCGCAGTCTCTGGATCTCCTTTCTCAAAAAATGGCCACACGGAAATCATCAGGTGAAAATTTTGCCGATGCAGTTCCTGAACCATCGCGCTCGGATCGGGATAGTTCCTGTTGAACGCAGGCTCGCCCATGGTGGTCCACCAGAACCAGTCCTGCACTATGTTGTCGACGGGAATATGTAAGTCGCGATACTTCGAGGCAACGGAAAGGATCTGCTCCTGCGACGTGTACTTATTCTTGCACTGCCAGAAGCCATAGGCCCACCGGCCAAACATAGGGACGCTTCCTGTCAGTTCGCGATAGTCTGCAACGATACTGTCAAACTCCGGGCCATAGAAGAAATAGTAGTCAATCTGATCCGCAACTTCAGAGCTTAGATAGAGCTTGTGCACGAAGCGATTGTTCATCCGGCTGCGCGATGGATTGTTCCAGAAGATTCCATATCCATTGGTTGAAACCAGCAGCGGAATCGCAATGTTCGTGTTCTCTTGCGATAGATCGACCTCCTCGCCGCGATAGTTCCAGACCCCTGCCTGGTGCTGCCCCAGCCCATAGAACGCCTCATGTGATCCATAAATATCGAAGAACGTCTCAGCATGCAGCGTGTTCTCGCCATTCACCGTAACCGGAGTCAGAGAGCGGTAGGCATCGTTGGTCAGCTTCTTACCGCTTGCATCCTGATAGGTGATCGTGCCGTCTGCGCGCACGATTACGGCCTTGAGTTTCTTCGTCGCAAGCGTAATCTGCTTGTCGTCTGAGCTGACCTCAAACTCGCCAGGCTTCCAATCCTTCTTGATGACGACCAAATCCGGGTGTTGTGCTGCTCCGACTCGTGGAGCGTACGTCAGGTGGAGAATGCCGTCGGAGCAAACCTGAAGACGCAACGCGCCCGCCGCCTGCGTAATCAGAACGCCGTCCGACTGCTTCGCAAAATCCAGGACTGGGTTGGCGGGTGTCCACTGCGCCCAGGCGGGAGCCAGGAGGGTGAGCAGAATGGTTACGGCAAGGATCTTCAGGCTCAGAGTGGGGCGTGGCATAGTCGAGACTCCACGATTGACTTACTGGATTGGAGAAGCATTCGGGGATAGATCGTCTAATAAAACGATTTATCCGGTGAGTTATTGTGAATCTCTACCCGATGCCTGTCAAGGCCAATGGATGCCGCCTCGCCAACCCTCTAGACCCGGCAATAGACAGCCTGGCTATCGCTTCCCTTTGGTATCACTCAGGAAGCGGCGTCAACTGGATTGTCTTCCCTGTACGCGCCGACTCGCGGGCAGCATCCAGAATCTGCATCACCACAAGATTCGTATCCAGCCCGGTCAAACTGCCGTTTGGATTTACCTGTCCACGAAGAACGGCGACCAGATAATCGAGCGAGTTATCCTGCGGCGAGGCAAGCGGAGGCGCCGCCGATTGCGATTCCTGAGCTTCCCCGGCAAAACGCAGTCTCATGCGGTCCGGACCAACTGTCATCGCATACCCCGTCGCTCCGTATACTTCCATATCCTTGCGGTCGAACGGCCAATTCCACGAGGCCTGGATGACGGCCTGCGCCTTCGGATACTTCAGAATCACGGTTGCCTCATCATCGACGTGCGGATAAACCTCCGGCTTATCCGTTTGCGTGATGGCAGTTACGCTGAGGGGCGCATGACCCCCCATCAGCCAGGTCATCAAATCCGCGCCATAGCAGCCGAAATCGAAGAGTGCACCCGCGCCATTTTGTTGAGGATCCGTCAGCCACTTGAGAAACTCCGGGCTTACGCCTATCTCTTTCGGTCCCTTGTGCCCGTCATGGATCACCACCCGGCGCACATCTCCCAGTCTGCCGTGATGGAGTTGCTCGAAGGCCTCACGGTTGCTCGCATACCATGTCGTCTCATAATTCACGAGGACCTGGATGTGGTGCTCCCTCGCGGTGCGCCGGATCGCGATTGCATCGGCGAGGTTCGTAGCCAGCGGCTTCTCAACCATAACGTTGACGCCATTACGCGCCGCCGCTTCGATCACTTTTCTGTGATCCGCGATCGAGGTGTAGACAAGAATCGCATCTGGATGCTGCTGCGTGATCATGGCGTCAATGCTGGAGAATATGAGCCGCGGATCCAGGTGGAAATTGCGCTCATACTTCGCTATCAGCGCAGAGTTTGTCTCGACGATGCCAACCAGTTCCACATCATGATGGCGAGGTAGCTGAGGAAGGAATCCGGCAATATGATCATGGACCAAGCCTACGACGGCAACCTTGACAGGGCGTCCCGTAACGGGCGCCGTTTGGCAGGATGCGCGCTGAAAGCTGAAAAGCACGATGCCCATCAGCAAGCCCAGGACCAATTGCCTGCAGGAAGGAAGCTGCGAACGAAGAGAACTCTGCATGATACCCATCCTCACTTACACAGCAAAAATCAGATTCGACACTGTCACAGTTACTGAATTATAGGATTACCTGGTCGCGGTCTTTGTCTTATTGCTTGCGGAAGCGCATTTGGCACACGTCTCGCCGATAATGCCCTTTCCCTCTTCAATGGTAAAGATCCGGTCCACCGAAGGTAGCTTCAGCTTCTCGACAACATGGCTTGGCCAGCGGATTTCGACCTCGTCTACGGCGGTCGCCTCGCCAATGCCGAAATGGGGCCGCTGATCGTTGGAAGAAATATAGCTGCCGCCACTCATAACATCTTCCCTTTGGCGCATTCCATTTGCCTTCAGGTAAACAGTCGTGCCAACGGCATCGCGAGGACTCTTAGGCCCGCCAATCAGTTTAAGCTCGACCCAGTGATTCGGATCGTCCTTCACATTCCTCAGCAGCACCGGAGTGCCATCCATCACGCTGATCACTGCATCGATCTTGCCATCGTTAAAGAGATCTCCGAATGCCGCGCCTCTGCCCGGCACAACGACGGCAAGCCCACTCCCCTTAACTGGCGGCACGTACTCAAATTTCTGCCCCTTGATATTCCGGAAGAATAACGGACGCTCCGCGAAGGTTGTGCCCCAATCCTGCTTATCCACGCTGGGATAAACGTGACCATTGACGAGAAACATATCCTTCCAGCCATCGTTATCAAAATCAAAGAGTCCGGCTCCCCAGCCCACGAAGGGGATGGTAATGTCAGCAATCCCCACCTTGTAGCTCACATCGCTGAAGTTTGCGTCGCCCTCATTGCGGTAGACCACCTTCCAGTCATCGGAGAAGTCAGTGTCTACCATTCCCACCCATCCGGTGTTCTGCCAATCGCCCACCCCAATGCCCATGGTTGCCGTCTCCCGGCCATCCTGGTTCAGGGCATATCCAGACTCATAGCTCACATCTTCAAAGGTGCCGTCGCCCTTGTTGAGATACAGATAGTTCGGAGTGGAATCATTAGCTACTAATAAGTCCACTTTCCCGTCATTGTTGAGATCCACAAAGATAGACGTAAAGCCATAGTAAGCATGTGGGTCGCTGACGCCTGCCTTCACGCTGACATCGGTAAAAGTGCCATCGCCGTTGTTGTGGAAGAGGTGATCGCGTTCTCCTTTAAGCCCGCGCGGACCGCACATCACATCAATGCCGCGAAACTGGCACGCGGGAAAAGCAACTGCTGACGATCCCGGTACAGGCGCATTGTTCATGTCGTAGTGCACATAACCGGCGACAAAGAGATCCAGCCGGCCATCGCCGTCATAATCGCCGAAGGTAGCCCCGGACGACCAGCCTCCCAGCGTAACGCCCGCTTTTTCCGCAACGTCGGTGAAGGTCCCGTTGTGGTTGTTGTGGTACAGCCTGTTCTTGCCGTAGTTTGCGACGAAGATATCCGGCCAGCCGTCGTTGTCGTAGTCCGCAATCGCTACGCCAAACCCCCAGCGTTCATTGGTCACGCCAGCCTTTTCGGCAACGTTGGTAAAGGTGCCATCGTGATTATTGTGAAAGAGTGCGGCCTTCGGCGCCGGTTCCTTGCCTTCATAGGCTGGGAAGGTAGACCCATTTACCAGATAGATATCCAGCCAGCCATCGTTGTCATAATCGATCAGCCCCACGCCGGAGCCATCGGTCTCGATGATCAGCTTCTTTTCCGGAGTCCCCATGGTGTACTTCCACGTTGACAGGCCAGAAGACCTGGAGATGTCGTGAAAATAAACGGGACCGGAATCGACAAAGCCGCCAGCGGTAATTGGCCTCCGCTCCGCGTCATATACCGCAGAGTGCGCTCCCGCAGAGGCATTGCTTCCCATGCCGGAAGTGTCTGGCTTGGGCATCTGCGCCTGGCCGAAGGCCACCCCGCTGGATAGAAAAACCGCTGCTGCAAGGACAAGAAACCCGATACGCCGGAATGGAGCCACGGACACCTCTGCGAGGCCCGTCTTCACTGGTTGCAGGCATGTCAACGCGACAGAAACCCCTCATGTGGAAAAATCTGGAACTCCGCTATTGTACGTGTCCTGCCCAAGGGCTGGCTGCCAATTCCCGCGTACCTTGGCTAGCAGGGCTAAACCACGCAGATAAAAGCCTTTGCCACATCTTCCTGAAAGAGTCGAAGCATCCCGGCATTGCGACCCAACCAGCCCGCAATGAAGCCGAAACCCATGGAAAGAAAGAAGTATGGTATTCTGTTTTTGCGCTCAGTGATTTGGTTGTGAGCCGTTCTTGCTGTGGAAAGCCAAGACCGTCTGCGTTAACACCCCTCCCAAGCCCATTCAGCGTTCCCGCTCGCAATTGTGCGCAGCGTTGTCGTAGAGCAGTAACGCTTTACGCGGAGACGTCGTACGGCAGATCCGTTACTCGACAGTGAACTTCGAGTCGACCGTTGGAATCAACTACGGATACCCATGCGATTCTTTCAGACTTCTCACAGTGGACGAAGCCACTCCTGAGATCGCATTCTTCCCGTCCCTGCCCTTTCCCAATATTGGCAGCGCGTAACGGGACCAAGGAAAAAGTGACCGCTTTTACAGATTTTCAGATTTCCGCCTCGCTGCAGAAAAAACTCGCGATGGCCAACTTTGTAACCCCAACACCAGTTCAGTCCGCAGCAATCCCCCCTGCGCTTGAGGGCAAGGATGTGCTGGCCACCGCCCAGACGGGCACGGGAAAGACTCTCGGCTTTCTGATTCCGATTATCGAGCGGCTGCAGGCATCGCAGACAAAGGGCGCCACCGCGCTCGTGCTGCTGCCCACGCGGGAACTCGCGATGCAGGTGGAGCGGGCCTATCTTCAGCTTGTGCAAGGCTCTAACCTTACGGCCGCCCTGGTGGTAGGCGGACTTTCGGAGGGCAGCCAGTTGCAGGCTATCCGCCGCGGAGCAAGGATGATCGTTGCCACACCTGGCCGCCTGGAAGACTTCCTCAAGCGCCGGCTGGTAGCGCTGGACAAGATTGAAGTCCTGGTTCTGGACGAAGTGGACCGCATGCTCGACATGGGCTTCCGCCCTGCGATTCGACGCATTGTTTCCGCCATTCCGGCCAAGCGCCAGACGCTTTGCTTCTCCGCCACCATGGAGTCTCCCATCACGGAAGTGGTAGGAGAGTATCTTACGAATCCCGTCCGGATTGAGATTGGATCGGTCATGAAGCCCTCAGAGAACGTAAAACTGCGTACTTTTGAAGTGGCCAACGACCGCAAAATGTCGCTCCTGGAGCACCTGCTTCGTTCGGAGAAAGGAAGCTTCCTCGTCTTCGTCCGCACCAAACACGCGGCGGAACGCGTGGCTAAGAAACTGTGCCACGCGGGATGGGGCGCAACCAGCATCCACGGCGATCGTTCGCAGTCACAGCGCATCGCTGCGTTAAAGAGCTTCTCCATCGGCAAGCATCGCGTGCTGGTAGCAACGGACGTTGCCGCCCGCGGGATTGATGTTGCACACATCGCGCACGTCGTGAACTACGACATGCCCAAGATGGCGGAAGACTTCGTTCACCGCGTCGGACGGACCGGACGCGCATCCTCTCAGGGTGTCGCTTCCACCTTTGCCGCTCCGGAAGAGCGCAACGACCTGCGGAAACTGGAACGGACTCTGCACATATCGATGGAACGCTTTCGCGTGAAGGATGCACTGATCGCGTAACCGCGCGACCCGTGTATCTCTCCTGAGATTCAAAAGGCTCCCATATGCCAACCAGCAGCGGGAGCCTTTTCTGTTGTACCGGTCCAGTCTCACCCTTCGCACTGCTCTCCAGCGAAAAGCGGGCACATTCAGACCGATCCTTTTCGCTTAAGTGACGTATTTAGAACAACTAGCAAGCGCAGGAAGCATTGCTGCAAAGGCTTCAAACACAGGATTGGCAAGCGTTTCGCGCCAGCCCTATACCACCGGGAGCCGGCCAAAAACATCCAAATATTATTGCGTGCTTGCTAGCTGGCACGCACATGGATGTTCGCTGAATCTCCAGCGGTAAAAGGAGCAATCGTGAGATCCAAAAATATTGTGTCCCAGACCCTAACAGGCGCTGTTCTCGCCGGGCTGCTCGCAACCGGAGCTATGGCTCAAACGCAGCGATCAAGCAAACAGGACGACCTGAGCCAGGATCGCACCGAGCGCAAAGTCGACCAGCGCGCCATCAATCGCGATCGGGAGAAGATCGAACGCGATACCAGGCAGTTTGGCGCCAGCAGCCAGCAGGTTGCAGCTGACAAAAAGCAGCTTGCTGAGGATGAGACGACAAGCTACCGCGCCCAGCAGGATATCAACCAGCATCAGGATCAAAACCAGGACCGCGCCACAGCCAATGCGGATCAGCGCGCCATCAACCGCGATCGGGAGAAGATCGAGCGCGATACCAAGCAGTTTGGCGCCAACAGCCCACAGGTCGCGGCTGATAAAAAGCAACTAGCTGAGGACGAAACGACAAGCTATAGAACCCATCGTGACCTCAACCAGGATAACTCGAAGCAATAAATACTGAGCTTGATTCCTGTTCGGGCGATTTCTGGAAACAGCTGTTGCATTACAGCTTCTTCGAAGCGCCGGCTTCGAACCTCTCTCATCGTCGAGCGATACCGGCGCTTCTTTTTTCCTGAGAGGGTGGAGGCACCGAAGGCTCTAATGCTTCGGCGCAGGTACGATCCTTGACCTGTCGACCACGCCGCTGCCTTCCAGCACCGCGTAGAACTTGTCCGCGGCCAGGTCCTTGATGGTTTCCACCTTACCGGAGGGCCAGTGAATTTCCAGGCTGTCGATCTTCGTTGCTTGTGCCAGCCCGAAGTGGATGCGGAGGTCGTTCTGGGAAATGTAACTGCCGCCGCTATGAATCTCGTCTGTCTGCGTCATTCCCCCAGCTACAAGCTTCAGCTTGGCACCGATAGCCAGCCGGTTGCTCCTGGTTCCAGCAAGTTCGAAGCTCACCCAATGCATGCCGGGAACTCCCTGGTTGCGCAGCACAGTAGGTGGCCCGTCGATATCGCTGTAGATAGCATCTACCTGTCCGTCGTTGAAGAGGTCTCCAAAGACTATACTGCGCGCAGCCTGCGGCAGAAGGATTGAGGGGCCGCTCTGGCTGCTGGCGTCGCAGAATCTCCCGTTCTTCTCGTTGAGAAAGACGTTCTTGGGCTCGAGATATTTTGCGCCGGTGGTGAGCACGTCCACCTGTGGATAGACGTGCCCGTTGACGGCCACAATGTCGAGCCACCCATCGTTATCCAGATCGACAAACCCCGTGCCCCATCCCACCCATGGCAGCGATGGCACCGCCAGCCCGGCCTCATGCGTTACATCCTTGAAGTCCCAGTCGCCGTTGTTGCGATAGAGCACCTTGTACTCGTTCTCGTAGCTGGTGGAGTAGATGGCCGGCAGGCCGGAATGCAGATAGTCGCCGATGGCTACGCCCATGTTGGCCTGTTCCGATCCATCGGCGTTGACTGCCGTTCCCGACTCCAACCCAATCTCGGTGAACTTGCCATTGCCCTCGTTGCGATAGAGAAAGTTCGGAGTGGAATCATTCGCAACAAAGATGCTGGGGCGGCCTGTATTGTTGAAGTCCGACCAAGCGACCGTCAACCCATAGTAGCCTCCAGGATCGTCGACTCCCGCTTGCCTGGAAACATCAGTGAATGTGCCATCGCCGTTGTTGTGGAAGAGCGAATCTCCGGCACCCTTCAGCCCGCGGGGACCACACTGCACCTCAACTCCCCGATACTTGCAGGTCGGCGCGCTGCCGAACTTCGGCGGATCCTGAAAGTTCAGATCGACGTAATTGGACACCATCAGGTCCAGAAAACCATCGCCATCGTAATCGCCAAATGCTGAACCCATAGACCATCGCCCATCGCTCACCCCCGCCTGTTTTGCGACATCGGTGAATGTGCCGTCGCCATTGTTGCGATACAGAACATTGCCGCCGTGACAGGTGATGTACATGTCGGGCCAGCCATCGTTGTTGTAATCGCCCACCGAGCCGCCCATGGCGAAACAGGGCGTTGCCACACCCGCCTTGTCCGTTACGTCGGTAAAGGTTCCGTCATGGTTGTTGTGGTAGAGCGCGCCCCTCGCAGTCTTTCCAGCATTTGCCATCGCCACGCTGGGGGCGTTGGTAAAGTACACGTCGACCCAGCCATCGCGATCGTAATCCAGCAGCAGGATGCCGCCAGTCATCGATTCGATGATGATCTTCTTTTCAGGATCGGAGGTGTGCTTGAAGTGGATTCCGGTCTTCGCGGTGACATCGACGAGTTGCGGAATGACCCGGCCGCTGCACTTTTCTCCGGTATCTTGTGTGCTCTGGCCGCTCACCAGAGGCTGCGCAACCAGCAATGCGACTCCGATCGCAAGGATGCGCCGCAGAGTCCCGGAGTGTTGCCGCTGTTGCATCTTTCTCCCGCTCCCCATAGGTAGATCTTGGCAAATTGTACTGGACCCAAGATCCCAATGGGTCGCCAGGCATCGCCCGAGAAAGATGCTCCCTCGGAATCGTCCTCACGGAGTGCACCTCTGGTAGAGAGAATGCGGCGGCGACGCTTGCAGCACCCTTTCGCACGGGAAACGCTTTTCACCTGTAACGTTGAGCACGCTGCGTTTATACTCGACTGCCTGAGGAGGAATCCATGTTCTCTCGTCGATTCGCGTCACTTAGGACCACGAATTTCATTGGCACAACCGTCATGCTCGCCGCCCTGGTGGCTGCGGTCTTTGCGATTCCCGCACGCGCCGCCGACCCGGCATCCGGCCAGACCTCGGTTCTGCATGCTGCGGACGCGACCAAGCTCCTTCCCGCCTCGGTCTTCTATCGCGGACAAACCGCACCTGTTCAGAGCCGGAATTCGGGCGGCGTCCGCTTTGCGGATGGCATGCTCGTACTGATCTGCAACGTCGATAACTCGGGTTACTCGAGCGGCGTCCAGCAGAAGTTCACGGCATACCTGCTAACCGAAGTTCCTCTGGATATGGGGGGCAAGCATCTGCCGGCAGGCGCCTATGGGCTAGGCATTGTTTCAGGACAAGTCATGGTCACCGATATCGGAGCGAACGACGTGCTGCAAACCAAGAGCACCGCCGACGCCAACCTGAAGCGGCCGATGCCTCTGCAGGTTATCGCTGACGCGACTGCTGGCCATTACCGTGTCTATTTCGGTCGCGACTATTTCGTATTGTCCCGCGCAAAGTAGAGTTTGTGGGTGAGGCTTCGGAACCGAGGCCTCGCCCGCAGTTCCAGCGCTCGATGAGCGCGGCCGCCTGAGATGCAAAGGCTCAAAGCGTGGTATCGCGCGCTTCTACGAGCCCTTCCTCCGCCATCTCCTCAAAGAGAGCCAGCAAATCGCGTTCGATCACCGACGGCTCGGCGTCGTACTCATTTGCCAGTTGTGCGGTCAGATCCGAGATGCGGACAGGAACGGCGATGCGGCTCCATATCTCGCTGCCCGTCACGCCCAACCCATAACACTTGCTGCGCTCCAGGCTCATCAGGACGGTTTCTCCCGCAACGTTGGCGGATACCGGAGTGGCACTACGGGCAATGACGGTATTGGAATGAATTGCGACAGTCATGTTGGAGACTCGGCGTATTCTGAAGTAGGTCGTGCTTCGATCCTGTTAGGCCTATGCTAGCAAATCGTGTAGAGTTCTCGAAGAAAACCGATCGCCCCGCGATATGGAGATCTATGCGCGAGAGGCTTGCGCCGCTGTGAAAGAGTCCCACGACGCAGAATTCCGCCTGATGGTTGCCTGTGCGCTTTGGCCGCGCAGAGAGGACGACAGGGAGCGAGTGCGTGACCTTGCCGGGCAGACGATCGATTGGCAGGAATTCCTCGAGATGGTTGTGCTGCATCGGCTGGGGCCGATCGTCTACCATAACCTGCTGCACTACGCTCCGGATTGCGTTCCGGACGATATCAAGCTCGTGCTGGAACAGCAGGCAAGCTCCCGGAGCATGGCCGTTTTTCAAGATCTGGCAGAGGTCTTCCGCCTGATCCGGCTCTTTGCAGATGCATCGATTGGCATGCGTGTTCTCAAAGGCCTTCCGCTGGCGATTCTTGCCTATGGAGATGCCGGGCTGCGCGATCCCGGCGACACGGATCTGCTGATCGCTGAGCGGGATATTGTGGCCGCAGATGAACTGCTCCAGAAGGCCGGATATATTCGCATCGAGCCGGATGTAAAACTAACTCCGCGGCGATTCACATACTACGTTCGGCATTGGAAAGACTTTGTTTACGAGCACAGCGTTCGAGGGAATGCGGTAGAGCTTCACTGGCGTCTTACCCGCAATCGAGCTATGCCGGGAACGGAGCTCACACGACCAGAGTCTCTCAGCCTCGTCAAAGTTGGTTCCGGCGAGATTCCGGCTCTGGCATTCGACGATTTGTTTTTGTACCTGTGCCTCCACGGCGCGCTGGATGGATGGATGCGCTTGAAGTCTCTTGCCGACATTGTGGCGATTTGCCGAAACATGGAGCCAGAAGAAATTGAGCGGCTGGCAAACCAGGCACAGAGGCTCGGCCTGCTGCCCGAAATGACGGCGGGCTTGCGCCTCGCGACGCGCATCTTCGGCGTTCGCATCGAGGGCCCTGGCCTGCTGCCCGATTCTCATCCTGCGGTACGCCGCATCTTAAAGTTTTCCTTGCAAGCCATCTCCGCAGGCGACTATCGCCTTCCGCGCGAGAGCATCTCGGGCAGGGCATGGGCCTGGTATGAAATGGGATTGAGGAGTTCCGCAGCCTATCAATGGCAAATTTTTCAGCGAGTACTCTTTCGCCCGCGTGTATGGTCACGCTTTGATCTGCCCGACTCTCTTTTCTTTCTTTATCCCCTGCTCGGTCCTTTCGAGTGGATTCTTTATCATGGTTTACCCGGAACCGCGCAACGGAACGCCGAACTCTAGATCACAGGGTTCTCCTGCCCTGCAAGCGCTAACTTCCAAATACAAGTCTTAGACCAGGCTGCGCGTTCTATCATTCCTTGGCATGGCGGGCCAGCTAGAGCCGAACCAGGCGCATCCAAGAGATCAAAGCGCTTCGGGCGAAGGCTCGAGATCTATCAAAAAGAATACGGTTGTAACCTCGATTCCCGAGCGCTAGTCTGACGTCGCCCGAGACACGCAGGTTAACTCGAACCATCGATCGGCTTCATTGCAG
This sequence comes from Acidisarcina sp., assembly GCA_035539175.1. NCBI lineage: Bacteria > Pseudomonadati > Acidobacteriota > Terriglobia > Terriglobales > Acidobacteriaceae > Acidisarcina > Acidisarcina sp. The sequence goes on from DATLIY010000010.1 coordinate 121,042, forward strand.
AAAAACCCTCCGGGCGCACGAGATGTTCTGAAAAGAGGCTTTCGGTGAGTTCTACGCGAATAGGTTTCCTTGCAGGCGACCCACTGCTCCTCATCGCAGCCATCGTGCTTGTGTTGTACTTCGCGCAGGCCCTGCTTATCCCTCTCGCACTGGCTCTAACGCTCTATTTCCTACTCGCGCCCGCGGTATCCCTGGTGGAGCGACTCGGCATTCCCCGGTCGCCGGCAGTCATAATCGTGGTTGTAGCTGCCTGCTGCATTGCCGGATCCATTGGCTGGGTAGTTGAGCATCAACTGGTTGGCGTCGCGGAAGAACTGCCTGCCTATCGCGCGAACATCCGTGCCAAACTTGAAGCAGCCAACCAGCCATCGCAGGGCTCTCTCAGGCAGGCGCTTCAGTCTCTCGAAGAGATTGGAGTGGATGTCTTGAGCGGGGGCAGCACGGCAACGCCGCGTCTCGGTCGCACACCGGCAAAGGCAGCAGAAGTAGTTCACGAAGCACCAACCCGAGTTGTGATTGTCCAGCCCCCGGAGAGCCAGTTTTACGCTTTGCGCGACGTAATGCTGCGCGCGCTTCGGCCCCTGGCTACTGGCGTTATCGTTCTGGTCTTCACGCTTTACATGCTGGCCAAGCGAGAGGACTTACGCAATCGCCTGCTGCTGCTCGCGGGTATAAGTCATATCAGTTTAATGAGCCGCGCTCTGGAGGATGCTTCCACCCGGATAAGTCAGTATCTCGTCCTTCAATTTCTAGTAAATGCAGCCTATGCCGTCTGCTTCGGCATTGCCCTGTTTGCGATCGGCGTACCCAATGCGACGTTATGGGGAGTGATCGCCGGACTTTTTCGATTCATCCCCTACATAGGTACGACAGTGGGATGTGTTTTCCCCGTTATCTACGCCTTCGCTGTGTTTGTAACCTGGTGGCCGCCACTCTTGATCCTGGCGGTATTTTTAGTTCTGGAACTTATTACTGCTAATTTTGTTGAACCGCAGCTATATGGCTCGCATACCGGCATCTCGTCTCTTGCCCTGCTGGCTACGGCGATCTTTTGGGCTGTACTGTGGGGATGGCCAGGCCTCGTGTTAGCCACGCCTTTAACCGTCTGCCTCATCGTGATGGGGCGTTATGTTCCGCAACTATCTTTCCTGCATACGTTGCTGGGAGACGAAGCAGAGTTAGCGCCCGCAGCCCGCTTCTATGAGCGACTGCTGGCCATGGATCGAGCGGAGGCGCACGACATTGCAGATCGCTTTCTGGCGGAGCATTCTCTCCAGGAACTCTACGACAGCGTCCTCATCCCAGCGTTGACTCTCGCGGAAGAGGATCGCATCAAGGGATCGTTGCGGGAAGCACAGAGTAACTTCCTTTTCTTGAGCGCGTCGGAGCTGGTAGCGGAGCTTAGCGAATTCCAAGAGCCACGCTCGACGAAAGAGAACGCAGAGAGACCTAGCGAAGACGAGGAAAGCTGGAAGCGGTGCGCGGTTATCTGTATTCCCGCCGACGCAACGGACCGCGCCGATGAACTCACCGCGATGATGATTGCTCAACTACTGGAACACCGTTTCCACCATACGCTTTTACTATCGCCGGCTTCCGCAACTCCCGAAGTCTTGTCAAAGCTAGCGGAGGAACCGCGCACCGTCATCTGCATATCTGCACTCCCACCCTTCGCCTTTAGTACGACAAGGGCTCTGTGCCAGACGATTCGGCAGCAACTGCATGACAATCGCATCGTAATCGGGTTGTGGAACGCCGCGGACGATGAAAGAAAGCAGATTAGTCAATTTGGCTCCGGGCGGCCCGATGCGGTTTTGAACTCGCTCGACGGAGTACTCGCAAAGATCGAGGAATGGGACTCGCCGCCGCCCGATGAAGGCACAACGAACCTCTCCACGGACGCCTCGACGACGCAAACCGCAGAGTTCTAGCACCGTTCAAACATCGATGTAATTTACATCCATTGCTTCTAGGTCTAGCGCGCAGACAGCGACTCACTCAATCGAACTCTCTGAGATAGCGACAGCATTCCCTTCCAGGGATCCTTCTTAAGCCGGCTGCGCCATGTGGAGAAATCAGACACAAGGAATCGCGGCATCGTGCTTTGCTCCAACTCCTTCCACGCCAGCGGCATGGAAACCGGAATGCCGGCTCGCGCACGCGGAGAGTATGGAGCCACCGCCGTCGCTCCTCGCTCATTTCTCAGGTAGTCAAGATAGATCTTCCCCTTGCGAGCGCTCTTCGTCATCTTGGTCAGATAGAGACGACTGTTATCCTTCTCCATCTGCAGAACAAAAACGTGAGCGAAGTCCTTGAGATCTATCCAGCTCAGGGATGGCTCGATAGGCGCCATCACATGCAGCCCCTTTCCACCCGTGACTTTCACAAAACTCTTGAGACCGATGCTCTTCAGTCTGTCCCTGACATCCAGAGCGGCGCCTGCCAGCGTTTGCCAGCTTATCGACTCATCAGGATCGAGGTCGAAGATAAGGCGATCGGGATGTTCAATATCCTTGTTGGTGCAGCCCCACGGATGCAGCTCCAGTACATTCATCTGAGCCATGCCAACGAGCGCATCCACGGTTGAGAGCGTGAGATAGATCTCCTTGCCTTCACCCTCTTTATCTTGAATCTCAATGCCCTCGACGCCTTGCGGCGAGGAGCGATTCAAGTGGCGCTGAAAGAAACACTGCCCACTGGATCCCTCGGGACACCGAATGATGCTAAGTGGCCGTCCCGCAATGTGCGGCAGAAGATACGGTGCTATCTCCTCGTAATATTCTGCGAGTTGTTGCTTGGTAAGTCCCGATTGTGGATCGAGGATCTTATCCGGATGAGTTAGACGAATCTTTAAGCTGCCAGTCCTTGAGTTACCGGCCTTTGAGTTACCAACTAACTTAGAAGTATGCCCGCCAGTTCTATTCTTAGGAGTATGGACAGTTACAGGCGGATCGTCCGATGTAGTTTCTATCGAGACGGGCCGTTCGCGAACAACTTCCGCCGCAGGCTTGTCTTCTCGCAGCCCCTTGAACGCAGATTGGCGAACCAGATTGTCTGCCGTCCATGCCCGAAAAGCTATCTGCGCTACAAGCTCTGGACTCACCCAGATCGCCTCGCGCTTTACCTCGGCAGGCACCGCGACGAAGGCCGGAGTCTTGCGCTTTAGTGCTTCCAGCCGCTCACGAAGCTGGCGCGAAATCTCCTGACTAAACCCCGTACCTGTCTTACCCGCATAGGTCAGGTCTTTCCCTTCGTAGTAGCCAAGCAGGAGCGCGCCAACGCCCGGAGATCGATTCATCGGCAGCGTATATCCGCCAATCACGAACTCCTGCTCTAGCACGCACTTGCTTTTGATCCACGCGCGGCTGCGGCCACTATCATAGGAGCTCGAAATCAGCTTGGACACGATGCCTTCGGCGCCTAGCTTACAAGCCTCGCGAAACATAGCTCTTCCATCGGCAATAAAGTGCTCGCTAAGCTGTATGGCATCGTTCTCTCCCAGGCTGCCTACCAACGTCTTAGCTAAATCCTTTCGCGCGGAGAGAGGCAGAGGCCGCGTGTTGATTCCGTTCAGGTGAAGAACGTCAAAGACAAAGTAGATGAGGTCGCTGGCTTGCTTATTCCGAAATGCAGCCTGCAATGCGGCGAAGCTGCTTAGTCCCGAACTATCAGGAACGATTACTTCGCCATCCAGGATGGCATCTTTTACCGGAAGCACGGTGAGGGCGCGAGCTATGCCGGGCATGCGAAGCGTCCAATCCAGCCCCTTGCGTGTCAGCAACTTCACCGAGAGCTTCCCATCCCCGGTTTTTCCCGAAGCCTGTAAATGAGCCTGGATGCGGTAGCCGTCCAGCTTCAACTCGTGCACCCAATCTGCTCCCGTTGGCGGAGCAGTCGCCATAGAGGCCAACTCCGGGGGAATAAATCCGGGGAGCCTTTCCTTTGCCGCTCCCGCCAATACGTGAGTGTCGATCGCCACCACCGGTTTCGCTCTTCCAGTATTCGACTGCGAACTGGCGCGCGAACTCCAGGTGTGGTCGTGCTCTGCGGCTATCTCTGCAAAGTCTCGTCCGGTAACGACGCTGTTGGGCTCTTCATCGAGAATCGATGGATCGCCGGGCTTGCGCTCATATTCGTCGTGCTCCTTGATCAGGAGCCAGTTAGGCTTGCCTTCCCGCGACGCTTTGCCGCCCATGCGGACCAGCACCCATGCGCCCTTGAGCTTACTTCCATGCAGCGTGAACTTTAGTTGGCCGCGAGCCAGGCTCTCATCCACATCCCCGTGTGGCTCCCAGGTTCCCTGGTCCCACAGCATCACGGTTCCACCGCCGTACTCGCCTTTGGGAATCACCCCTTCAAAGCCGCCATACTCCATGGGGTGGTCTTCTACCTGTACCGCGAGTCGCTTGTCCGAGGTCACATAGCTAGGCCCCTTGGTTACGGCCCAGCTCTTCAGCACTCCACGCCAACCCAGGCGAAAATCGTAGTGCAGCCGGGTGGCCGCATGCTTTTGAACTACGAAAGGCAGCGGGCTGCTTCCCGGTTCGGAATCCCTGCGCGTGCTCCCTCTGGACTCGCTCCGAGGTTCTCCCCGAGATTCTCCCCGAGGTTCGGCTGTCTTATCAAAATGCCGCATTTCCCGGTAGCGCTCCAACTGCTGGTCAACTTGCTCCGCGGCGCTCTGCCGATGCTTTACGCCTCTCGATTTTGGCTCTGCGTTTTTTGTTTTTCGCTTCGCAGCTTTCGATTGTTTGACTGGCATAACCGGCAACCCCTTTGTTGGGATGCACATCGGCGGACGGCGGGTCTACCCCAACAGGCCTCGCGCGGGCAGATATTTCCCGCCTCCCATACGCATCAGTCGTGTCAGGGTTGGTACCACTCTTCTATTCGACCCTGACCGAATCGGTCTTATCGGTTTTCTCGTCCTGCTGCCCCTCACAAGCTATGTCGATTGCCCGGCTTAGATCGTCGAGCAAATCCTCTTGATCTTCAATGCCGACGGAAACCCGTACCAGATCCGGTGGCAGCGCTCGGATAGCTTTCAGTTCCGCGGGGACACTGGCGTGAGACATCGAACCCGGCAGGCTGATGGTGGAGTGCACACTGCCAAAGCTCACCGAAATATGGAACAGATGCGAGGCTTCCGCAATCCTCCGCGACCGGTCAAAAGACCCGGTGGTGAAGCTGAGCACGCCACCTGCTCCGCGAGCCTGTTGCTGCTGCACGCTGTAGCCTTGCGACGTGGCAAGCCCTGGATAGTAGACATGGCGCACGTGGGGGTGATTCTGCAGGAAGCGGGCAATGGCTGCGGCGCTTCCCTGCTGCGCATCCAGGCGCAACTTCAGCGTCTTCAAACCGCGCAGAAGAAGAAAGCAATCGAATGGACCCAGTGCGCTGCCTTCTGCATTCTGAAGAAAATAGATATCCTTCGCCAGCGCATCATCCTTCACGACGATGGCGCCGCCCGTTACATCGCTATGCCCGCCGAGATACTTCGTTGCCGAATGCAGCACAATATCTGCACCAAGATCGAGAGGGTTCTGCAGATACGGCGACATGCTGCTGTTATCGACGCAGAAGAGCGCGCCCCGCTGATGCGCCAGCGCAGCCATGACCTTCAGGTCAATCACGTGCAGTAACGGATTGGTCGGCGACTCGACATACACCATCTTTGTATTCGGGCCGCAGGATTGCGCGAAGAGTTCGGGATTTGAGGCATCCGCATAACGCACGACAACGCCTGAGCGGTCCAGCACCTGGGAAAAGAAGCGGCACGCGCCACCATACAGATCCCAATCCGCAACGATTTCATCGCCCGCACACAACAGCCGCCCCACCGTGGTGATGGCCGTCATTCCGCTGGAGAAGACGAACCCACGCTTGCCGTTCTCCAGGTCCGCCAGATGATCTTCCAGAACCCGGCGCGTGGGATTTCCGCTGCGTGTGTAGTCATACGGACCAAAGCTATCCGCCTTCTCCTGTGCGAAGGTGGAGGTCTGGTAGATCGGGGTTGCCATGGGCCGGTTCAAATCGCCCGGAGCCGCGTCGTAATCGACAAGACGAGTGGCAAACTTCATCGCCCACCTCCCGCCACCGCATGTCCCTGAAGCACGCTGGTAATGGCTTGATCGAGGTCCGCAATGATGTCCTCCGGAGCCTCCAACCCTACCGAGAGGCGGATCAACCGGTCGCTGATCCCGAGGCGGTCGCGCTCCTCCTTGGGAATATCGCCGTGGGTGGCGGAAGCAGGATGCGTGATCAATGTCTCGACACTGCCAAGGCTCTCCGCGCGTGTACACAGACGAAGGGCATTCATCACGGCGAAGGTATCCTCCGCACTTGCTTTCAATTCAAAGGACAACATCCCACCTGCGCCGCGCTGCTGCCGTTGTGCAAGGGCAAATTGCGGGAAGGATTCCAGACCCGGATAGTAAACCCGCTCCACAAAGGGGTGAGCCGTAAGCCAGCGTGCAATCACCTGTGCGTTTTCGCAGTGAATCCGCAGGCGTGCGGAAAGCGTCTTGAGCCCCTGCAAGGTCAGGAAGGCCTCGAACGGGGCCTGGATGGACCCCACCGTCTTCCGGATCAGCCGAAAGCGCTCCAGAAGAGCCTCATCGTGGGTCGCCAGGGAGCCACCGACCGTTGCGTTATGTCCGTCGATGTACTTCGTGGTGGATAGAACGGAAATATCCGCTCCCAGATCAAAGGGGCGCTGTAGCAGCGGCGTCAGGAAGGTGTTATCGACCGCATGCAGCAGACCATGCTCCCGGGCGATTGCCGAGATGGCGGCAATATCGGTCAGCGTCATCGTCGGGTTACCCGGAGTCTCCGAAAACAGGATCCGGGTATTCGGCCGGATGGCGGCACGGACGGCGTTGAGGTCGGACGTATCGACAAACGTGGCTTCCACGCCAAGCCCGATCAGAACCTCGTGAAAGAGACGAACCGTCCCACCGTAAATCACCTCAGACAGGACCGCGTGGTCGCCCGACTTCAAAACAGAAAGGAAAAGTGCGGTAATCGCAGCCATTCCCGTCCGGAAGCAGACGCTCCCCGGCGTACCTTCCAGCGCGGCTATAGCCTGCTCCAGCGCATCGACCGAAGGGTTGGAGACTCGCGAGTAGCTATGCCCCTTGGCCTGCCCGACTGTGTCCTGCGAGAAGGTTGCGGACTGGCAGATGGGGAACAGTATCGCGTTCGTATGGCTGTCGTGGACACGATTCCCATGGATTGCCAGGGTTGCGTCCTTTAGGGGTGGGGTGGGCACGGATCCTCCTCATCAAGCTTGGGTGAGCATAAAAGCGTTCAAAAAAACAGAAAACCGCCGGGAGATTGCGCCCCAGACGGCTGCTCAGAGAAGGATTCTGCGAGGGTTGCTCACACTTCCGACGCTGGCCGGATGCCGCCTGGGGCAGGCATGGCCATAGGCATTCGCGGGGTGGCAAACAACCTCATAATAAAACGGAGAATATCACAAACCGCCGTGATTCCCGGAAAATTCCAGGCCTGGACCACCTGCCAGCCTGTCCGGGAAAACTGCCTGCTCCGCTCCAGATGGCCCTCCTTCGCGATATTCTTGCCATCAGTGAAGACTCTTACGCGAATCCTGCATACACCTCCCGCCGACCTGTTCCTGTTGGCAGAGGCGTTCCTCTTGTTGAGTGCTTCGCGAATCGCGTTGAAGAAAATTCCCCTGTCCAGGCTCGTGGGATGGCTGCGGCGTCCAGCTTCCAAGGCCAATCCATCCCAGAGCGAGCAGACGGCTCTCCGGGTGCAATGGGCAATCCTGGCTATCGTTCACCGAATGCCCGGCTCGTTTGTCTGCTTTCCCCAGTCCCTGGCTGCCTATGCGATGCTGCGGAGGCGGGGTATATCCGGCGTGCTGCACTATGGGGTCAACCGATCTCCAGACAATGTGTTGCGTGCGCATACCTGGCTGACGGCCGGAGAGTTAACCGTAGTCGGAGGAGAGTCGGCTCCGGATTTCACCGTGGTAAGCACCTTCCCTTAACGAAGAAGCCTATCCCTCAGATTTTGATGACTTAGTAGTTGGCCAAATGCGCTTCGAGGGTTCCCAGAGATCTCTCCAGACTCCCCAGGTTCCAGGGGCGGCGGAAGATCCACATGGGCGCGGTTTCAAGGATCTCTCCACATTGGCGGAAGAGTTCGGCATTTCGTCCCAGCTTATGGATCAACAGGATCGGGTAGAAATAGAGCATCAACTTGGCTACGGCCGCGGCAGGCTCCAGCGGACGGATCGAAGCCTCCCCCTCCGTCTCTCTCTCTTCGTTCGAGTCGAGCAGAAAGAGCCCAGCCAGACGCAACCGGCTCTCGGCAACGGTCCCGCCCTGGGCAATCGGAAAGCGGTACTTGGAGTCCTTGCCCGCGATCAGCTCCAGCCCATCGACCGGTTCGGCAAGACCATTCAGGGCATCGCCCCAAAGTTTCAGCCAGGGGGCGCAGGGGGTTACTTCCGTGACTCCTGAATTTCCCCGACTGAGCAGGGTGAGATCGTCTGCAATTACCTGGTATCCCCGGCGGCTCAGGAAAGCGGCCAGGGTCGATTTTCCCGCACCGGATCTTCCCAGAAATGCAAAAACTTTGTTATCAACACTTACTGCGCTCGCGTGCAGGGGCAACAATCCGCGCCGGGAAAATAAAACCGCAAAGATCTCCGAATGGAGGAGAGAGCGCAATTCATCTAACTTGCTAATATTAAAAGGGTGAACAATGATTTGCTCTCCGCCACGGATATAGAAGCTGGCCACACCAGGGTAGGTGTGCAGGTATTCATGGCTATTCGCGAGGCATCTCGGTTCGACTTCGAACGCATCCCTTAATACAGGTGTTTCTCCGATTTGAAGGACGACATCTGCAGGATTTGCAGGTACTTGCGGCAAACCAGGCAGATCAAGTTCGGAAGCGATCGTGAGGCCGCCCAGATGATAGTACATTTTTGTCATTTTAATTGGAATGTCGCCATTTCAGCTCTATACTAATGCCAGATGGCTGAATGTAGGACATGACGCCATTCCAGCTACTATAAGATCGCATAGCTTTTCCCTTGCTAAGTTCGCAAAGTTAACAGGGGTCCTCCTGTTACTTTAGTGCTATTCGTAAAATCGGCAAGCACAAGCTATGCTACAACTGCCGTGTTCAAGAGAACCGCCGACAACTAACATGAGGTGATTCGTAATGGTGAGTGGTACGGGGATTCCTGAAACGACCTCCACTTCCGGTACAGTGACAGCTGTAGCTGGTAAGAAGCAGTGGGTCAGCCCAGTCGTGCATACGATCGACTTGGAAACTGCGCAATATTTCAATATCAGTAGGAGCCCGGACGGTACGAGGCCGAGCAGAGTTCGCTAGCTCGCGTCGGTCTTCATCTATTTTTTACAAGGAATTCAGCGGGGCGTTAAAGGAATCGTCTGAAATAGATGACTCTTTAACGCCCTTGCTTTCTATGCGTTAAAACTAAAGGTGAAGGATCAGGGCGCGGAACCCCCTTCACGAATGCGCTACACTCGCTACGCGCAGGCTAACCCCTGGCTCTGCAGATTAAATCCGATGATAGACATTGACTGTTTGCATACCTGTCCCATGGGAGTTTTGCCCTGAGCGCCATCGCTGGAGCCTGGTCCTTCGACGGGTGGCCGCTGATCGGCGAAGCGTGTCGGGGAATGCTTCGCAGCCTGGAGATCTATGGCTCTGACCGATCCGCGTTTATCGAGGATGGGTCTGTTGCTATGGGCAGTACTCTCCTCCGCCTGCTGCCAGAGGACACATGCGACAGCCAGCCCTTAAGCCTTAGAGGTGAAAAGGGATGGCTCGTAGCGGACGCTCGCGTGGACAATCGCGAGGCACTTGCCCGCTCGCTGGGTATATCCGCCGAAGTCGCAAGAGGAATGGCAGACAGCGCGTTTGTGCTGGAGGCCTGGGAAGCCTGGGGCGAGGACTGCCTGAATCATCTGGTAGGATCCTTCTGCTTTGCCGTCTGGCAACCAGGCAGACGGCGGCTCTTTCTGGCGCGCGACCATGCAGGCGAGCGCCCCCTTTACTTCCAGCATAAGAACAATCTTTTTGCGTTTGCATCCATGCCCAAGGCGTTGCTGACGCTGCCGCAGGATGGTCCTTTTCACGAGGACACCGTGCTGGATGAAGAGATGGTTGCCCTGCACCTGGCGATCCTTCCCCTGCCGGATGGCAGAACGCTCTTTCGGGATCTGCACGCCCTGCCGCACGGGCATTGCCTGAGTATTACGCCGGAGGGCCTGACGCAAAGGCAATACTGGCATCCCGGCAATACGCCGCGGCTTCGGCTGCGGAGCGATGCGGACTACCTTGAGGCTTTTCGCGACTGCTTTGATGAAGCTGTCCGCTGCCGTCTGCGCACTACGGGAGCGATCGGCACGGAGTTAAGCGGCGGCCTGGACAGCTCCTCGGTGACGGCAACTGCAGCTCGTCTGCTGGCGGAGCAAGGGAGTGGGCTGGTGGCGTTTACCCATGTTCCGCGCACCGGGTTTCAGGTCCCCAATGTGGAAGATCGATTTGGAGATGAGGGGCCGTATGCCGCACAGGTAGCAGCCCTCTACCCGAACATTGAGCATGTGCTGGTGCCGAACGGGCAGGTTCCGCTGCTGGATTCGGTCTCCCGCCATGTCGTCAACGACGACCAGCCAGTATTCAACCCCACTAATAACGTCTGGACAGATTCCATACTCGACCAGGCACGGAACCGGGGCATCACCGCCATGCTCACCGGACGGATTGGCAACGGAACCATCAGCTACGATGGCTTTCTCTCCCTGGCGGATCTGTTCCGCTCCGGCCATTGGTTGAAGCTGGCAAAGATCACCCTGGCCCTGCGAAAGAATCAATTTGTGACCCTGCGGAACGTGGGAGGAATCACGGTACTCCCCCTGCTTCCTCTATGGGTGCAGAGGCGCCTGGCGCCTCGTGTGGGGGCCTTCGATCTCGAATACTGTGCGGTAAATCCTGAATTGGCGCGACAGACTGACCTGCTCAACCGGGCTTGCACGGCCTTTAATTTCCAGGCCTACGACGTCCGATCCGAACTGAATGCTCTCTTCTTGGCCAGCGACTTTGGGAACGAGAATGCCGGATATATGGCGGGCTGGCATTTAGAGATGCGCGATCCCACCGGGGATAAGCGGATCTTTGAATTCATCCACTCCCTGCCGATCGACCAGTTTGTACGCGATGGCTGGATGCGCTCGCTGATTCGCCGCGCAATGAAGGGGCGTCTGCCGGAAGCGACGCTCCAACGCTATGCTCGCGGGCTGCAGGCAGCGGACTGGAACGAGAGCATGGCCGATGCTCTCCCCGCCATCCGTGAGGAGCTGCGGCTGCTGGAGCGTTCGCCACTCGCCCGTCGGGTGCTGGATCTGCCCCGCCTGCGCAAACTCGTCGCGTCGTGGCCCAACACGGGCTTCCAGACACGGGAGGTATTGGAGTCCTATCACTATGCCCTCTCCCGCGCGCTGGGGATGGGCGCTTTTGTCCGGCGCCATGATCCCGGCTTCGAGAGCGGCAGCGAAAGGTGAGCAGCAGGCTGCACGCTGTCTGCTAAGGTGTGGGCATGCCGGATTCCGCGCAATCGACCGTGGCTTCGCACTCTGATTCGCCGATCTCCGTGCCGCAGGGTGACGCTCCGGGGGGTGACGATCTGGGGGGCGACCTCGCCGCCACATTGCGGCTCTACGCGCGCACGCTCTTCCACGTGGCCGGTGGCCCCGTAATCCTCGCAGTTGCGGTGACGTTCCTGGTGTCGCTGACCGAGGGCATCGGAATCGCGTTGCTGCTTCCCTTGCTCCAGGTCGCGGGATTCCGTCTGGACCAGGGAGGCCCGCTCAGCCACTATGCCGCGGCCTGCCAAAGGATGCTACTGGCAACGGGAGTCCCGCAGCCTTTCTGGCTTGCCCTGTTGCTCATGATCTTCATGGTGCTGGTGGCGATGCGCTCCCTGTTGAACCGGGCGCAATCGGTGCTGACCTTTGCCGCTGTCCTGCGATTCGATCTGCAGCTCACGCGCCGGCTGTATTCGGCGATCCTGAATGCCAACTGGCTGTATCTCTCGCGACGGCGTTCTTCCGACTTCACCCATGCCCTTACCGGCGAAATCGCCCGCGTGGATATGGCGACCTTCGGGCTGGTCACCTTTGGATCCAATGCCATTGCCTCGCTCTTCTATATCGCGCTGGCCATGAAGATTTCCGTCACGATGACGATGCTGGTGCTTGGCTCAGGAGCCTTGTTGGCCCTGCTCACGCGTGGCCATACCCGGGCCGCCCACCAGAGCGGCCAGGCCATCTCCCGGAATATGCAGGATCTATACGCCGCCGCGACCGAGCATCTGCAGAACCTGAAGACCGTTAAGGCGCTGGCCAGCCAGCAGAGCGACCTTGCGATGTTTTCGGCGCTGCAGCAGCGCGTCTCCGCCGAGGTCATCCGCAATACCCGCATCCAGGCCGCAACATCCTTCTGGTTCGAGATCGGCTCCCTGCTGGTGCTCGGGTTAGTCATCCTCTGCTCACTGCAATGGCTTGGCGTAGCGCCGGCGGCTATTCTGCTGCTGCTCGTGGTATTTACGCGGTTGATGCCACGTCTCTCTTCCGCCTACAGCCAATATCAATCCTTCATTTCGGAGATTCCCGCCTTCCGTAACGTGAAGGAGCTTGAGGCCGGATGCCTGGCTGCTGCGGAGACGATTCCGGGGCCGGAGAATCCACCGGAACTCCACGAAGCGGTGCGGCTCGACGACGTATCGTTCGGCTACCTGCAGGATGGCAGAAGAGTGCTGGACCATGTATCGCTGCGCGCCCAGGCTGGCCGCGTAACCGCAATTCTTGGCGCATCCGGCGCAGGCAAGAGCACCGCAGCCGACCTGATCAACGGGCTGCTCACTCCGGACTCAGGACGCGTGATGGTCGATGGCACCGAGCTCACGCCTGCGCTGGCCCGGAGCTGGCGCAATCGCGTGGGCTATGTTGCGCAGGATACTGTCCTCTTCCACGACACGGTGCGCGCCAATCTGCGCTGGGCCAAGCCGGATGCGACCGAAGAAGAGATGCTCTTTGTTCTGCGACAGGCCGCGGCTGATTTCGTGCTGGAGATGCCGCACGGACTCGACAGCATCGTTGGCGATCGCGGAGTTCTGCTCTCCAACGGACAGAGGCAGCGCATTGCCCTGGCACGCGCGCTGCTTCGCAAGCCTTCGCTGCTGATCCTCGACGAGGCCACCAATAGCCTCGATCTGGAAAGCGAGAAGCGGATTCTCGATTCGATTCACGCCGCGGTGAGCGCCAGTCTTCGGGGGCAGCGGGAGCCTTTGAGCGTCATCATCATCGCGCATCGATTCTCGGCCGTGGAGCGAGCCGACATGGTCTACATCCTGGAGGGCGGCCGGGTTACGGCGTCGGGTTCGTGGGAGATCATCCATGCCAGACAGGGGCAGAGAACCCCTATAGGAATTGACGTGGGGGATGAAATTGGAGATTGAAATCTAGCCGCGCTGCTCCGTCAGGCAGTAGGCGACAATCGTGCGGCCGCGCCGCTGGGTGCGCTCTTCCAGTTCCGCAAGCAGCTTGTCTTCCAGCCCGTCGGGATCAACCTCCATCTCACAGGCGGCAATCTGCTGCTCACTTGCTCCGTGGAAGCACAGCTCGCAGACCCCGAGGCCGCCTTCTTCGCCGGACCGCGCCGGCGGCCCGAAGACGCGGCATGTCGTGGGCCGGGCGGAGTAGAGATCGCAGAGACCGGTTGCGGGATCGAGAGCCGGACATGGCTCGTCGTTGGCGAAATCTTCAAATTGCGCCTCCGCTTCCTCTCCTTCCGCAAGAATTCCTGTTGCGGCATCTCCCGGAAATTCTGGTGCGAGGCGAGCAATCGAAGCTGTAGCGCGCTCCCGGATGGCGGCTGCTCTGGCCGGTTCCTGCAGTGCCAGTTCCGCCAATCCGTTACGCAGGCGATCGGCGTCCAACTGGTTCACGGCAAAGACTCCAATACAGCACTGGGTGCAGCCCGGGCGACATGCCAGCCAGGCTCCGCTGCGCCGTGCCGCATCGGCCAGCGCGGCATCGAGGATCTGTACCAGCTCGGCATCTCCACCACGGCTTCCCATACAGACAGCATAGAGCAATTTCAGCGGCAATTTCAGCCTTGTCCGATTCGAATCGACACTCCGCGCACCGGGAGACAAACCACGGGAGTTAAGCTGCCGCCCTGTACTCCGCATCGGCATCGTTGGTTTACACTTGCTCGCATTATGACTATGCGTTTTGCGAGCGCGGCCACTCTTCTTATGCTGATGGCATGCCCCATCCTCGTCGCCCAGTCCTCAAACACGCCTTCGCAGCCCACCGTAGCGGAGGCACAGGCCTTTATGGGCAAGGCCGAAGCGGAACTGACCGACCTGTCGAACATCGCCGCCCACGCGAGCTGGGTGCAGGCCACCTATATCACCGGCGACACGGAGCTGGTCGCGGCAAAAGAGCATGAGCGTGTTATCGCGCGCACGACGGAGCTGGTGCAGCAATCCAAGAGATTTGAGTCTCTCGACCTGCCTCCAGATCTGAAGCGCAAGTTTCTCCTCCTCAAGCTGCGGATGACCATGCCAGCACCCAACGATCCCCGGCTGCGCACCGAGCTGACGCAGATCTCAACCTCGCTCGATGGAAGCTATGGAAGAGGCAAGTACTGCCCCGGCGACGACGAATCGAAGTGCGTGGGCATCGACGATCTGGATGTGCGCATGGCAAAGAGCCGCGATCCCCAGGAGCTGGAAGACATGTGGGTAGGTTGGCATAAGGTTGGCGCACCGATGCGCGACCGCTACGCCCGATTGGTGGATCTGTCGAACCAGGGTGCGCGCGAGCTCGGTTTCGCCGATACGGGAGTGCTCTGGCGCTCCGGCTATGACATGCCCCCGCAGCAATTCTCCGAAGATCTGGAACGGCTCTGGAAGCAGGTCGAGCCGCTGTATCTTGAACTGCACACTTACGTTCGCCATCGGCTCGTCCAGAAATATGGCGCGGCAGCGGAGCGGCCCGATGGCATGATTCCCGCACACCTGGTGGGAAACATGTGGGCGCAGGAGTGGGGCAATATCGATGACATCGTTGCGCCGCCTGTAGCGCCGCAGACCTACGATCTCGGCCAGATCCTCGAAGCGCGCCACACGGAACCGAAGCAATTGGTTGGCTATGGCGAGGGCTTCTTCAAGTCCCTGGGCTTTGCGCCGCTGCCCGCGACCTTCTGGGAGCGCTCACAGTTCACCAAGCCGCGGGATCGCGACGTCGTATGCCATGCGAGTGCGTGGGACGTGGATGGCAACATGGATGTGCGCCTGAAGATGTGCATCCACATCTCCACCGATGACTTCACGACCGTCCATCACGAGCTCGGCCACAACTACTATCAAATGGCCTTTCGCAAGCAGCCCTTTCTGTTTCGCGACAGCGCCAACGATGGATTCCATGAGGCGATCGGCGATACTATCGCGCTCTCGATTACGCCGGAGTACCTGAAGAAGATCGGCCTCATCGATAAAGTTCCCCCGCCCGAGGCGGACATCCCGCTCCTGCTGCACACCGCGCTCCGCAAGATCGCCTTTCTGCCCTTTGGCCTGATGATCGACAAGTGGCGCTGGGAGGTATTCTCCGGCCAGGTGAAGCCCGCGGACTACAACAAGGCATGGTGGGCGCTCCGCGAACAATATCAGGGTGTTGCGCCGCCGGTGAATCGCAGCGAGGCGGACTTCGACCCGGGCGCCAAATACCACATCGCGGGGAACGTTCCTTACATTCGATATTTTCTTGCGAGTATCTACCAGTTCCAGTTCTATCGCGCCATGTGCCGGGCCGCGGGATACAACGGGCCACTGAACCGCTGCTCGTTTTATGGCTCCAAGGAGGCTGGAGCGCGCCTGAGCGCAATGCTCGAACTCGGCCAATCGAAGCCCTGGCCAGAAGCGCTCAAGGCGCTGACCGGGGAAGACAAGGCCGATGCCTCTGCCATGCTGGAGTACTTTCAGCCGCTGCTGACATGGCTCCGCGAGCAGAACCGCGGTGAGAAAGCCGGCTGGACGGTTGCGCCCGATCCACTGCGAGCGAAATAAGATTCGACGAGCTGCCGCCGGAGCTCATCGCACACATCCCTTTCAGCCGGGCTATTCTGAGAGAGAAGGATATTTCTCATGGATCAGGCACAACAGCAACCCGCTCTCTTCCCCGTTGGCTTTGTAGCCCATGGCGCACCAACGCTGGCCATCGACCCGGAGCGCGGCGCTCCTTTCCGCAGTTGGGGCGCAGCGCTGCCACAACCAAAGGCGATCCTCGTTATCTCCGCTCACTTTGAGCGTGCGCCGTTGACGATTGGCGTAACCGAACAGGCACCGCTCGTCTATGACTTCAGCGGATTCCCGCCGGAGCTGTATTGCGTGCAGTACGCTGCACCCGGCGCTCCAGAGCTGGCCCAGCGAGTATTGGCGCTGCTCTCCGGCCATGAGATTCATGAGAGCAATCGCGGACTGGATCACGGCGTCTGGACACCCCTGGTCCACATGGCTCCCGCCGCGGATATCCCTGTCCTTGAAATCTCCATGCCCTACAACTACTCCCCGGCCCAGCTCTTCCAGGTGGGCCAGGCGCTGGCTCCGCTCCGCAAGGAGGGTATCTTCATTCTGGGCAGCGGCAATCTCGTCCACAACCTCAGGCTGGTAGATTTCTACGAGCTGAGCGGACCGCCGCCGTGGGCTCGCGAATTCGACGCATGGGTTCGCGAGGTGCTTCTGCGCCGCGACTGGGACAGCCTGATGCAATACCCAACTCTCGGTCCCGCCATCCACATCGCCCACCCCACCGCAGAGCATCTGCGCCCCCTGCTGGTGGCCGCAGGGGCTGCCGCAGACGATGACGTGCGCTTTGTGCTCGAGGGGTGGGAGTATGGCTCCCTTAGCCGGCGTACCGTGCAGTTTGGCTAACGAGCCTTGCCGCCGATAGCGGCCCGAAATCCTTGCGGTGCAGGAAATTTCTCCCTGCACGGCGTCTTTTTCGTTCGTTCAAGGAGTGGAGGGCTGTACCCTAGGAGTAAATCAGCAGTTGAGTTATGGGGACCGGTTGGGCAGCGGGACTACCCGATAGAGGAGAGGCATGTCGAACGAACTTCGCAATTATCTATCGCTGTCGTATGGCGAGCTGGAAGAGTTGAACCT
>DATLIY010000011.1 GCA_035539175.1 Acidisarcina sp.
GTTCCTGATGCCGATTGAGGATATTTTCTCGATCTCGGGTCGTGGCACGGTGGTGACGGGCCGCATCGAGCGTGGCAAGGTGAAGGTGGGCGAGGAAGCGGAGATTGTGGGCTTCCGCGAGACGCGCAAGACGGTAGTGACGGGCGTCGAGATGTTCAAGAAGCAGCTGGACGAGGGCATGGCGGGCGACAACGCGGGACTTCTACTGCGCGGTATTGCGAAGGAAGACGTGGAGCGCGGCATGGTTCTGGCCAAGCCGGGTTCGATTACGCCGCACACCAAGTTCAAGGGCGAAGTGTACGTGCTGTCGAAAGAAGAGGGTGGACGTCATACTCCATTCTTCAATGGCTATCGTCCTCAGTTCTACTTCCGCACGACGGATGTGACGGGCACGGCGAAGCTTCCGGAAGGCACGGAGATGGTGATGCCGGGCGACAATGTGCAGCTGGAGATTGAGCTGCATACCCCGGTGGCCATGGAGAAGGGTCTGCGCTTTGCTATCCGCGAAGGCGGACGCACGGTCGGCGCCGGTACCATCGCCGAGATTATTAAGTAAACGGAAATATTTCAGGTACGTCTCCGGGTGCTGGAAGGCGCCCGGAGCGATCCGAAGGAAGGCCAAGAGCTCTCCGGATCAGTTAGGATAATCAGAGATGCGCGAAATTGTGACATTGCAGTGTGGGGTATGCAAGGAGCGGAACTACTCGACGACGAAGAATAAAAAGACGACCACTGGCCGCCTGGAGTTCTCGAAGTTCTGCAACCGCTGCCGCAAGCACACCGACCACAAGGAAACGAAGTAAGCGGACGTAGGGATCGGGGAGCAGAGGCCAACGGAACCCGTGGCCGGATCTCTGCTACACTTGTCGCCTATCCCGACACAGGGGCGTAAGCTCAGCGGCTAAACTGCCGGTCTCCAAAACCGGACTCCTCGGTTCGAATCCGAGCGCCCCTGCCAGTATTGAGAAATTCTGCCGAGCGCAAGACGCAAGGGTAGCGGAAGCTGTGTGGAACAGTGGCCGCGGGAGAGGGCTACGATGCCCGTTTTAGAAAAAGGGAAGAAAATGGCGAAGGAAATCGCGGTACCGGAAGGCGGGAAACAGAATCAGCTCACCGGCCTGTACGCCAGAACCGTCGATTTTCTGAAAGATGTGCGCGGCGAGATGCGCAAGGTAGTGACGCCAGCGAAGGCAGAGGTGCGGGCCACGACGACAGTGGTGATCGTGACGGTCTTCGCGTTCGCGGCTTATTTCTATGTGGTCGACCAAGTGCTTGGCCGCACGGTGCAGGCTGTGTTGCGCTCGTTGGGTGGCGCCCAGTAGGGCGATCCGCTCCGACCATGGAACAGGCAGTCGATGCAGGCTGATGGATAGCTCTGCGGAACTGCTGGTCCGGGTATACCGGTAACGGGAGTGCGGCGGGCGTTGCGAAAGAGGAATGGATGGCGGAAGAAACTGAAGGCACAGTAGGCAAAGCGGCCGGTCCGGAACAGTTGGGACCACCCGCGAACGAGAATTTCAAGTGGTACATCATCCACGCCTACTCGGGGTTTGAGCGCAAGGTGCGCGAGTCTCTCGAGGGCCGCGTGCAGGCGTTCGGCCTGCAGAATAAGATCGGCCGGGTGATGATCCCGCTGGAATCGGTGACGGAAGTCATCAACGGCAAGAAGCGCACGGTGGAGCGGGTCTTCCTCCCCGGATATGTGCTGGTTGAGATGGATCTCGACAACGACCTGTGGCACATCGTCAAGAACACGCCGCGGGTAACGGGTTTTCTGGGAACAGGAGACAAGCCGGTAGCGCTGAGTGAGGAAGAGGTCAGCTCGATTCTCTTCCGCACGGATACGTCGAAGGAAAAGCCGCGGCTCAAGATCAAGTTCGAGAAGAACGAATCGGTGCGCATCACCGAGGGTCCCTTTGCGAACTTCAACGGGATCGTGGATGAAGTGAATGAGGATCGCGAGACGGTCAAGGTGATGGTTACGATTTTTGGTCGCTCCACACCGGTCGAGCTTGAGTTTGGCAAGGTAGAAAAAGTTGTTTAACGGCTCAAGATAGAAAAGGTTGTTGAACGGCTCAAGATAGAAAAGGTTGTTGAACGGCTATTGACGCGTAGTTCCTGGCGTTTTGTTGTGTTCGCGGACGTGGGTCGGATCCGGCGCGGACGATGCAGGCGGCAGGAAGCTGGGGGTTGGCAGCCGGAAGCTTAAAGCTGAGGAAGGTTTTCACGAGATGGCTCCGAAGAAAGTTCAA
The DNA here is from genome assembly GCA_035539175.1 of Acidisarcina sp. Lineage (NCBI taxonomy): Bacteria > Pseudomonadati > Acidobacteriota > Terriglobia > Terriglobales > Acidobacteriaceae > Acidisarcina > Acidisarcina sp. The sequence continues at coordinate 2,253 of DATLIY010000011.1, forward strand.
ACATACGTCAAGTTGCAGATCATGGCAGGCAAGGCAACACCCGCGCCGCCAGTCGGTCCCGCACTCGGCCAGGCGCAGGTCAACATCATGGAGTTCTGCAAGCAGTTCAACGCGCGCACGCAGAACAAGGAGATGGAAGGCCTGACGATTCCGGTGGTCATCACCGTCTACACCGATCGCACGTTCACCTTTGTCACCAAGACGCCTCCAGCGGCAGTGTTGCTGAAGAAGGCTGCCGGGCTGGCCAAGGGTTCCGGCACGCCGAACAAGGACAAGGTGGGCAAGGTGACGGAAGCCCAGGTGCGCGAAATTGCGACGCAGAAGATGCCGGATCTGAATGCTGCCTCGGTTGAGACGGCAATCAAGAGCATCAAGGGTACGGCGCGTTCGATGGGGATTGAAGTCACGGCGTAGACCCGTGCTTCGGCAAAGTATCGGCGTAAGAGATCGGGTCTCCCGGTTGCAATTGCGCCAGCTTTACCGCATAATACTAGGCTGTGCCTGTGGTTTCGACCGCAGGCCGTCACCAGGCGAACCGGACGATCCGGATTCAGCCAGCACCACGGTTCGGCAGGGAGTGTGCCGTGCGGTGGGAGACGAGGAACCATGGCAAAGAAAGCAAGCAAGAATATCGAGAAGGCGCGCGCGCAGGTCGAGGCGCGGCCCTACCCGCTTCCCGAAGCGGTTTCCCTCCTGCAGAAGATCAAGTATGCGAAGTTCGACGAGACGGTCGATCTTACGCTTCGCCTCGGCGTAGACCCGCGCCATGCGGACCAGATGGTTCGCGGCACGGTGGTTCTGCCGCACGGCCTGGGCAAGACCAAGAAGGTTGCTGTCATCGCTTCCGGCGATCGCCTGAAGGATGCCGAAGCGGCTGGCGCCGACATCGTTGGCGGAGAAGATCTGGTCGAGAAGATTCAAAAAGAGGGCTGGACGGATTTCGATGCGCTGATCGCGACGCCGGACATGATGAAGTCGGTTGGACGTCTGGGCAAAGTACTCGGACCGCGTGGCCTGATGCCGAATCCGAAGACCGGAACGGTGACCAACGACGTAGCTTCGGCGATCAAGGAAATCAAGGCCGGTAAGGTTGAGTTCCGTACCGATAAGACCGCGCTGGTGCACGTGCCGGTGGGCAAGATCTCTTTTTCGCCCGAGAAGCTGATCGACAACGCGACGACGGTCATTTCGAGTGTGGTCCGCGCCAAGCCCTCGGCAGCGAAGGGTAAATATATCAAGGGCATTACGCTGAGCTCGACGATGGGCCCCGGCATCATGCTCGATGGCGCAGTCGCGGATACGGCAGCCAAGGCTTAGGCTGGGCTTTCCGGTTCAGATTTTTAAGATCAGGTTTCCGGCCGGGTGCGGTGGGCTTTCTGGCAAAGTGACCAGGGGCTGCGTACGACGGCCAGCAAGGATTCGAGAACAATGGCATTAACCAAAGCAAAGAAGGCGGAGCAGATCGACAAGCTGTCGAAGGAGCTGCAGGGCTCTACGACGGCAATCGTCGGCACCTTCGCAAAACTGACCGTATCTCAGGATTTCCAGCTGCGTAAGGCCGTTCGGGATGCCGGTGGCCGCTATCGCGTATTGAAGAACAAGCTGGCCGCTCGCGCTTCGCAGGGCACCGGTGTAGAGGCGGCTCTGCAGGGGTTGAAGGGCGTTTCCTCTGTGGCCTATACCAGCGGTGACCCGGTAGCGCTGGCGAAGGCTCTCTCGGCGTGGGTCAAGGACAACGCTGAATTCACCTTCAAGCTGGGCATTATCGATGGCAAGGTGCTCTCGGTCGCGCAGATCGCCGAGCTGGCCACGATGCCAGGCAAGGAAGAGATCTATGCCAAGCTGCTCTTCCTGTTGAACTCGCCGGCGCAGCGTCTGGCTACCGTGATCAATGCCACGGGCCGCGACCTTGCAGTGGTGATCAATCAGGGCGTCGAGAAGGGCAAATTTGCGGGAGAGCCGGCGGCTTCCTAGGGATTTTGTATTGGGACGGGCTTGCAAGCCTCCGTCCTGGGTTTGATAGATGGGTTTCGCTGCAATCGGCAAGGGGTGTCGGGTCTGGACACATCGGAAACCTTGGCCACCGCGGCAACCGGCTCGCTCCTGGGTGAGTCGGCAGCAGTAGAAAAATTTAGATTTGATTCAAGTGGAGAGAATAATGGCGGATCTACAGCAGTTGGAAGATCAGATCGTTGGGCTTAGCCTGCTGGATGCGGCTGCCCTTGTGAAGAAGCTCGAAGAGCGTCTCGGTGTGTCGGCAGCGGCAGCAGCGCCGGTCATGGTGGCTGGCGGCGGAGCGGCAGCAGCGGCTCCGGTGGAAGAGCAGACTGAGTTTACCGTGATCCTGAAGGATCAGGGTGCGAATAAGATCAACACCATCAAGGCGGTACGGGAAGTGACCGCCCTTGGCCTGAAGGAAGCGAAGGACCTGGTGGACGGTGCTCCGAAGCCCTTGAAGGAGAACGCGTCCAAGGAAGAGGCCGAGACGATCAAGAAGAAATTCGAAGGTGTCGCGACCATCGAAGTCAAGTAGGCAAGTTGCATGCCAAAGCAAGACGCGCTATGCTTGTCATGGTGCGTCTTGTCTTGGACTGTAAGTTTTTTGATCTAAATTTCTTGAACCAGAAAGACGCGAAATGGTTCCGTAATTTTCACGCCTGGCGGGGAATGGGTGTGCGGATCGCGGAGTCTAACGGGTTGGATTGCGCAAGTGTTCTCGGCCTATTGTTGCCGACATCTCTGCAAAGCGGGCGGCGGATTTGCAGGGGTGCTGAACAATCTGCTGTGAGGCGACACACACGCTAGTTTGGAACCGGCGGGAATCGGACATTCTGTTTTTGCCAAGTGCACAATTCGGTTGTGACGCTCGAGGGGCTTCCTGTCTCTGCGAGCGTTTTGGCGTTTTCGTCCGAGTTTCTTCCCCTATCCGCATGGATTCCTGCTGCGGTCTTAGCTTGTGATGCCGTTGTTGCCCGCCTAAGTAGCTTGCGTGTCCGGATAATACATGGGACACGCGTGGAAATCCTATTCGGTCTGACGTCGGACCGCACATTGCAGGTTGTCCGGACTTTCGGTCCAGCCGTAGTTTTTGTAATTTGCCTGATTTTCAGCAGAACGCCGTGTACGGTCCGAACGAGGCGGATCGAACATGTGAGCGAAGTGCTCTACCAGATTTGCCGCTTTGACTCGGACGGCAGGTCTTTCTCCGGTGTACAGTGCCGGAGCCTCGGGGACACGAGTTTCAGGAGTGAAGCATGCCGAACGAGCACCGCGCCATTCGTAGCCGTCTTGATTTTTCCAAGATTCCAACATCGATACAGATCCCTAACCTGATTGAAGTTCAGCGCCGCTCCTACGAACGATTTTTGCAGATGGACAAGCTGCCTTCGGAGCGCGAAGACAACGGTTTGCAGTCTGTCTTTACCTCGGTTTTTCCGATCGCCGATTTCCGCAACATCTCGCAGCTTGATTTTGTGGATTACTCGATCGGCAACTGGGAGTGCAAATGCGGCCACTTGAAGGGGCTGCATCACCTACGCACTGCCTGCGTGAATTGCGGAGCGATGGTGATTACCGATCCGTTTCACTCCGGCGATGTGCTGTGCCAGAAGTGCGGAACCTACAACAAGAACACGCCTGACTTCTGCAACAAGTGCGGCGATCCTGTTGGCCTGCAGTTGAAGTATGACCAGGCGGAGTGCGAAGAGCGGGGCATGACGTATTCAGCGCCGCTGAAGGTCACGGTGCGCCTGACGATTTACGACAAGGATCCGGAGACGGGGAACAAGTCGATCCGCGACATCAAGGAGCAGGAAGTATTCTTCGGCGATATTCCGCTGATGACGCAGAATGGCACCTTCATCGTCAACGGCACGGAGCGCGTGATCGTATCGCAGTTGCATCGCTCGCCCGGTGTGTTCTTTGAGACGGCGAACAACCGCACCTATTTCCTCGGCAAGATTATTCCTTATCGCGGGTCATGGGTGGAGTTTGAATACGACCAGAAGAACACGCTGTATGTGCGCATCGATCGCAAGCGCAAGTTCCTGGGGACGATCTTTCTGCGGGCGCTCGGCCTGCGTTCCGACGAGGAGATTCTCAAGACCTTTTACACCGTCGATACGATTGCCGTTGCCGATGGCAAACTGCACTGGACGATCAGCGAGACGGCCAAGCCGACGCACCTGCTGGGAGCAAAGCCCGCACACGCTGTGATGGTGAAGGGTGAGGAGATCGCCCACTCCGGACGCAAGGTGACGCCTTCCATTCTGAAGGCATTGCACGCGGCCAAGATCACTCAGCTGGAAGTGGAAGAAGCCGAGCTGGACGGCGCGATGACTGCCGCCGATGTTGTGGACCAGACGACGGGCGAGGTGCTGGTTGAGGCTAACGTGGAGCTGAACGCGGAGCGTCTGCACAAGATCACCGAGAGCGGCGTAACCGCTATCGAGGTGTTCTTCCCCGAGCGCGACGACGTAGGCAACATCATCAGCAACACGCTGCGCCGCGACTCGGTCCGCAAGCCGGAAGAGGCGCTGATCGAGATCTACCGCAAGCTGCGTCCGGGCGATCCGCCGACGCTGGATACGGCGACTGCGCTGTTCGAGGGCATGTTCTTTGACCCGCGCAAGTACGACTTCTCCCGCGTGGGCCGTCTGAAGTTCAACATCAAGCTGTACGAGAATCAGGAAGAGACTCCGCTGGATCGTCGCACGCTGACGCCGGAGGATTTCTACTCGACAATCCGCTACCTGCTCAAGCTGCGCAAGAACATCGGCATGGTGGACGACATCGATCACCTTGGCAACCGCCGCGTGCGCGCGGTGGGCGAGCTCATGGAGAACCAGTTCCGCATTGGCCTGGTGCGCATGGAGCGTGCGATCAAGGAGAAGATGAGCGTGTATCAGGAGATGTCGACGGCGATGCCGCACGACCTGATCAACGCCAAGCCGGTGATGGCGGCGATCCGCGAATTCTTCGGATCTTCGCAGTTGTCGCAGTTCATGGATCAGACCAATCCGTTGTCGGAGATTACGCACAAGCGGCGCCTCTCCGCACTTGGGCCGGGCGGCCTGAGCCGCGAGCGCGCGGGCTTTGAGGTGCGCGACGTTCACCCGACGCACTACGGACGCATCTGCCCGATCGAGACGCCCGAAGGCCCGAACATCGGCCTGATCAGCTCGCTTTCGTGCTTTGCCCGGATCAACGAATACGGATTCATCGAGTCTCCCTATCGCAAGGTCAGGGATGGACGCATTCTGGACTACGTTCAGGTGACCAACGCAGGCGAAAGCGGACTGCGCGTAGGCGACCATCTGGAGAAGGCCGAGGCGTTGAAGCTGAACGTGCAGTTGCAGAAGGACAAGAAGCGGACGATCGACTTCGAGCCCTTCTCGTTCTATCTCTCGGCGTGGGAAGAGGATCGTCACACCATCGCGCAGGCTAACATCGCACTGGATGAGGAGGGCAACTTTACCGAAGAACTGGTGAATGCCCGCCGTGCAGAAAACTTTGTGCTGGTGAATCGCGCGGAGGTCGACTACATCGACGTGAGTCCAAAGCAGGTGGTCTCCGTCGCGGCATCGCTAGTGCCTTTCCTGGAGCATGACGATGCCAACCGTGCATTGATGGGCGCGAACATGCAGCGCCAGTCGGTGCCGCTGCTGGTTGCGGAGGCTCCGCTGGTAGGTACGGGGATGGAAGGTGTGACGGCGCGCGATTCCGGCGCTGTGATTCTGGCCCGCCGCAACGGTGTGGTGGACTCGGTTGATTCCGAGCGCATCATCATCCGCGTGGAAGGGGAACATCATCCCACGCAGCTTTCGCGCGAGGTCGGTTCGGACATTTATCAGCTGACCAAGTTCAAGCGGTCGAACCAGAATACGTGCATCAACCAGAAGCCGATTGTGCGTCATGGCGACCGGGTGGTGACGGGACAGGTGATTGCCGATGGCCCTTGCACGGAGCAGGGTGAGCTGGCGCTGGGACGAAATGTCCTGGTGGCCTTCATGCCATGGCGCGGCTATAACTTCGAGGACGCGATCCTGATCTCGGAGAAGCTGGTGCGCGAGGATTACTACACCTCGGTGCACATCGAAGAGTTCGAGATCGAAGCTCGCGATACCAAGCTGGGGCCGGAAGAGATCACGCGCGACATTCCCAACGTTTCCGAGTCGGCTTTGCGCGATCTGGACGAGAGCGGCGTCATCCGCATCGGAGCCAAGATCAAGCACAACGACATCCTGGTGGGCAAGGTGACGCCGAAGGGCGAAACCCAGTTGACGCCGGAAGAGAAGCTGTTGCGCGCGATCTTCGGAGAAAAGGCCGGGGATGTTCGCGATGCCTCGCTGACGTGCCCTCCGGGTATTGAAGGTACGGTGGTGGACGTCCGCATCTTCTCCCGCAAGGGGCAGGAGAAGGACGAGCGCGCCAAGCTGATCGAGGGCGAGCAGGTAGCCAAGCTGGAGAAGAACCTTGCCGATGAGATTCGTATTCTCACCGACGAGCGGCTGAAGCGGTTGGAAGCGATCCTTGGCAACAAGGTGGTGCTTGCCGATCTGCACGACGAGCGCACCAACAAGCGCCTGATTGTGAAGGACGCGGTGTTGGATCGTGACACGATCGAGCGCATCTCGACCAAGAACCTGAAGCGCATTCGCTATGCCGACAAGGATCCGCGGGTGAACGAGCAGATCGACGAGATCGAGGAGATGACCTCTCGCCAGATCGATGTGCTGCGCAAGATCACCAACGAAAAGATCGGCAAGCTGCAGAAGGGCGATGAGCTGGCACCGGGCGTCATCAAGCTGGTGAAGGTGTACATCGCCATGAAGCGCAAGCTGTCGGTTGGCGATAAGATGGCCGGCCGCCACGGGAACAAGGGCGTCATCGCGCGCATTCTTCCCGAGGAGGATATGCCGTATCTGCCCGATGGCACACCGGTGGAAATTGTGCTCAATCCGCTGGGCGTTCCTTCGCGTATGAACGTGGGACAGGTTCTCGAAACGCATCTGGGCTGGGCTGCGCATCAACTGGGCCAGAAGGTGGCCGAGCTTGTGGAGCAGAACCGCGAGGCCAACGAGATTCGTGCTTACATCACGGAGCGCTTTGCGAACACGGCAACCCTGCATCAGCTGCTGGAGCTGAATGACGAGATGCTGTTGCGCGTAGCTGCCGGCATGAAGCGCGGCATCTGGTTTGGAACGGCGGTGTTCGACGGAGCGCAGGAGAGCGAAATCAAGGCTCTGCTGGCTGCGGCGGAGCTGCCCAGCTCGGGCAAGACGAATCTGTTCGACGGCATGACCGGCGAACCGTTTGAAGAACCGGGGACGGTGGGCTACATCTACATGCTGAAGCTCTCGCACCTGGTCGATGACAAGATTCACGCTCGTTCGATTGGACCGTACTCGCTGATTACCCAGCAGCCGCTGGGCGGCAAGGCGCAGTTCGGTGGCCAGCGTTTTGGCGAGATGGAAGTGTGGGCGCTCGAAGCTTATGGCGCTGCTTACATCCTGCAGGAGCTGCTGACAGCCAAGTCCGATGACGTGTATGGCCGCACCAAGATTTACGAGGCCATCGTCAAGGGTGAGGCAGCGATCGAGCCGGGTGTGCCGGAGTCGTTCAACGTATTGATTCGCGAGCTGCAGTCGCTCTGCCTGGATGTGGAACTGATCAAGCAGGCGGATACGAAGAAGCAGGCGGTGCCTGCCGTAGCGGCAGCCGATTAAATCGAGGCCGGAGCTGCGTGGATCGCGGCTCCGGCGGATGTACCGCCCAGATTGAGGAAGACAGGGACCTGTCCCATAAGAGCCAAACGGCTCTCCCGGGAAGGACAGGAGCCTAAAAACATTTCCCCGGGAACGCAGCAGGCCACAACTCCGCTGGGAAGAGCCCAAGCGGAGCAAGGTGCCAAGGAGGGTCGTCTTGTACCGTTCCAGCCCATTTGAACTCACCAGCCCGATCACGGACTTCGACGCAATTCGCATCAGTCTTGCTTCGCCAGAAAAGATCCGCAGCTGGTCTCACGGCGAAGTCACGAAGCCCGAGACAATCAACTACCGAACCTTCAAGCCGGAGCGCGATGGACTCTTCTGCGCCCGCATCTTTGGCCCAGTCACCGACTGGGAATGCCTTTGCGGCAAGTACAAGCGGATGAAGCACCGCGGCGTGATCTGCGACAAGTGCGGCGTGGAAGTTACGCTGTCCAAGGTTCGCCGCGAACGCCTGGGCCACATCGAGCTGGCTTCGCCCTGCTCGCACGTCTGGTTCTTCAAGGGCCTGCCATCGCGTATTGGCCATCTGCTCGATATCTCTCTGCGTGATCTGGAGAGCGTGCTCTATTTCGAGAGCTACGTGGTGGTCGATCCGGGTGACGCGCCGGTGAAGGAACGCGAGATCATCAAGGACGAGGCGCGCTTCCGCGAGCTCGACCAGCAGTACCGCCCCACCGGCTTCAAGGGCATGATGGGTGCGGAGGCGATCAAGGAACTGCTCAAGCGGGTGAGCATCGACGAGTTGTCGATCGAGCTGCGCGAGAAGATGAAGCAGGAATCGTCGCTGCAGAAGCGGCTGAAGTATGCCAAGCGCCTGAAAGTGGTTGAGGCGTTCCGCAAGTCCGGCAACAAGCCGCAGTGGATGATTCTCGACGTAATCCCGGTGATTCCGCCGGAGCTGCGCCCCCTGGTGCCGCTCGATGGCGGACGCTTCGCCACGTCGGATCTGAACGATCTCTACCGTCGCGTGATCAACCGCAACAACCGCCTCAAGAAGCTCATGGATCTGCATGCGCCCGAGGTGATTGTGCGCAACGAAAAGCGCATGCTGCAGGAGGCCGTAGACGCACTGTTCGACAACGGCCGTCGTGGCCGCGTGCTGCGCGGTGCGAACAATCGTCCGCTCAAGTCGCTGTCGGATACGCTCAAGGGCAAGCAGGGCCGCTTCCGTCAGAACCTGCTGGGCAAGCGCGTGGACTATTCGGGCCGTTCGGTGATCGTGGTTGGTCCGGAGCTGAAGCTGCACCAGTGCGGTCTGCCGAAGAAGATGGCGCTCGAACTCTTCAAGCCGTTTATCTATCACCGGCTGGAGCAGACAGGGCATTGCACTACCATCAAGCAGGCCAAGGAGATGGTCGAGCTTCAGGAGCCCATTGTGTGGGACATCCTGGAAGAGGTCATCAAGGATCACCCGGTGCTGCTGAACCGCGCGCCAACGCTGCACCGTCTTGGCATCCAGGCGTTTGAGCCGGTGCTGGTGGAAGGCAAGGCAATCAAGATTCACCCGCTGGTCTGCACCGCGTTCAACGCAGACTTCGACGGCGATCAGATGGCCGTGCACATTCCGCTGTCGCCTGAGGCGCAGGTGGAAGCCAGCGTTCTGATGCTGGCCTCGCACAACATCCTGTCTCCGGCATCGGGTCAGCCGATTACGGTACCGACGCAGGACATGGTTCTCGGTCTCTACTATCTGACCAAGGCCAAGGTTGGCGGCAAGGGCGAGGGACGAGTCTTCGCCAACACGGAAGAAGTGTTGATGGCTCTGAACGCGAAGGAAGTGGAGACGCTGTCGCCGATTCGCCTGCGGTACACGGGGAACGTGCTCGACATGACGACCGCTTATGACGATCAGGACCTGACGCACACCGAGCCGGTTCCGTATGAGAAGCAGTACATCTCGACGACGGTGGGCCGCGCGATTCTGAACGATGCTTTGCCGGAGGGCATGCCGTATGTAAACGGCCTGCTGAAGAAGAAGGGCATTGGTCAGCTGGTGAACTACTGCTATCTGAACCTTGGCCTGGAAATCACGGTGAAGATGCTGGACCGCATCAAGGAACTGGGCTTCCAGTACGCGACGCGTTCGGGCCTGTCGGTCGGCCTTGACGACATGGTGATTCCGGACTCGAAGGGACCGGTGGTGCGCGAAGCCGAGAAGCAGGCGGTCGGCATTCAGCGGCAATATCTTGACGGTGCGATCACCAATGGCGAGCGCAACAACAAGGTTATCCAGATCTGGTCGGCGGTAACGGAAAAGGTTGCCGATGAGATGTTCAACAACATGAAGAACGCCGACAAGGCCGGCACCATGAACCCGATTTACATCATGGCCGACTCTGGCGCTCGTGGATCGAAGCAGCAGATTCGCCAGCTTTCGGGTATGCGCGGACTGATGGCGCGTCCTTCCGGCGAAATCATCGAGACACCGATCAAGGCGAACTTCCGCGAAGGTCTTACGGTTCTGGAGTACTTCATCTCGACGCACGGCGCGCGTAAGGGCCTTGCGGATACCGCTCTGAAGACTGCCGATTCCGGCTACCTGACCCGCCGGCTAGTGGACGTGGCGCAGGACGTGATCGTCAGCGAGCACGATTGCGGTACGGTCGAGGGGATTTACGTGACCCCGATCGTCGAGTCGGGCGAAATCATCGAGCCGCTGCGCGACCGCATTGTGGGCCGCGTCTCACTCGAGCGCCTGAAGGACTTTGAAGGCTCGGTCATCTGCGAGGTGAACCAGGAAATTACCGAGGATCTGGCGTCGGCGATTCAGGCAGCCGGTATCGAGAGGGTGAAGATCCGCTCGGTGCTGACCTGCGAATCCAAGCGTGGCGTCTGCATTCTCTGCTATGGCCGCAACCTGGCATCGGGCAGGCTGGTGGAGCTTGGCGAGGCTGTCGGTGTTATCGCCGCACAGTCGATTGGCGAGCCTGGAACGCAGCTCACGATGCGTACCTTCCATATCGGTGGTACGGCATCGCGTGTTTCGGAGCAGTCGCGACTCGACGCCAAGAATAATGGCTCGGTGCGGTTCATCAACATGGTTTCGATCCGCTCGCGTTCGGGAGACCTGGTTGCGATGAATCGTTCCGGTTCGATCGCCGTGGTTGACGATCGTGGCCGCGAAAAGGAACGCTACCAGGTTGTGTACGGCGCCAAGCTGAAGGTTGAGGATGGAGCCAAGGTCACCATCGGTCAGGCATTGGTCGAGTGGGATCCTTACACCTTCGCCATCCTCACGGAGATTGGCGGTACGGTCCAGTTCAAGGATCTGCTGGAAGGCATCACGCTGAACGAGGAAGTCGACGAAGTCACCGGTCTATCGCGGCTGGTGGTTGCGGAGTCTGCCGACGAGAAGCGCCAGCCAACCATCGTTATCAAGGGAGCAAAGGGCAGCAAGCGTTACCTGATGCCCAGCAGAGCCCACCTGATGATGCAGGATGGCGACGAAGTCTTCCCTGGAGACATCATCGCGAAGATTCCTCGCGAGACCACCCGCACCAAGGACATCACCGGCGGTCTGCCGCGCGTTGTGGAGTTGTTCGAAGCCCGCAAGCCGCGCGAGACGGCCATCATCAGCGAGATCGATGGTGTGGTGAAGTTCGGCGATGTGTCCAAGGGACAGCGCAAGATCTATGTGACCGCGGATAACGGCGAGGAGAAGGAGTACTCCGTGCCGCGCGGCATCCACATCAACGTGCAGGAGGGAGAACGCCTGCACGCCGGTGAGGCGCTGATGGACGGACCGCTCAATCCGCACGACATTCTTGCCGTACTCGGTGAGAAGGAACTGCAGTCTTACCTGGTGAACGAGATCCAGGAAGTCTACCGTCTGCAGGGCGTGACGATCTCGGATAAGCACATCGAGACCATCGTGCGGCAGATGCTTCGCTGGGTGAAGATCGAAGAAGTCGGCGACACCAGCTTCCTGCTGGAGCAGCAGATCGACAAGTTCCGCTTCCGCGAGGAGAACGAACGGGTCATCGCCAAGGGTGGCCGTCCAGCGATCGGACGTCCGCTGCTGCTGGGCATCACCAAGGCCTCGCTCTCGACGGACTCGTTCATCTCCGCGGCATCGTTCCAGGAGACGACGCGAGTTCTTACCGAAGCGTCGATCAATGGCGCGGTGGACAATCTGCGCGGCCTGAAGGAGAACGTGATTGTGGGCCGTCTGATCCCTGCCGGAACCGGCATGGAGTACTACCGCAACATCCAGCTCTCGCCGGAACTCGAGGAGGCGGCTGCCAAGGTGCAGCAGGAAGTGAATGCCGCACACGAAGAAGCCGAGCGCGAACTGGAGATGATGCGGCAGGAAGGCGAAGCCGAGGAACTGGCTGCCGAATAACCGATCGCATCCACAGGAAACAAGCAGTAACTCACGGCGGAGCCCACAGGCTCCGCCGTTTTTGTTACGTCGGGACCGCGGATTGCGATGACCAAAGATCGGCTGGTTTTAGCATTTCGTACTCTGGCGGCAGAGGGTGCACGCCGCTATGATCGGCGCTGCTGTTCGAGTTTTCAGCTTCGGAAGTGAGAGTATGACTCGTGAACCTCTTGAAGTCAGTGCACGATTTGGTCAGATTATTCTTGCCAGGGTTCTCGAACTGGAACTTGGCGCGGCAAGGGATGAGCAGATGATTCCCACTCTGCTGAGCGAGGATCATAAGATGCGCCAGCGCAGGCTTGTGCGTGAGCAAAGGGCCGAAGCCGGGCGCATGCGGGATTTTCTGAAGGATGCCCGCATACGCCAGCCGCGGCGTCCGCAGGAAGTTTGACCCCCACCATGGAGTGCTCCATCCCTGCGGTGCGGCTGTGTGTCTGCGGTGGTCCGTCTCCAGCCTGGGCACCGTGACGGTTGCGGATAGTCTGCTTCTTTGTTTCGGCCTTGGATAGCGGCGGTATCGAATTTGTAAGCGACAGGGAACTCTTTGTTCCGTCATTCATGTCGCAACGGCGGTGCAGGCTGTATTCTGCTCGTTCGGGCCTCTGCCGCAGATGATGCATCGAGTTCTCCTGCTGATCAATCCGCTCATCGGACAGCGTGCCAACCGCAAGCGCGATCTGCTGCGCGTGCAGGACGCCTTTCGCAACGCGGGCGTGCATGTGGTGACTCGCGAGACGCCTGACGAACATGGGGCGGGTGCTCTGGTGCAGGCCATCGGAGCGGAGTTCGACGCGGTCATCGTATGCGGCGGCGATGGCACGATCTTCGATGCAGTGCAGGGCGCCGTGGGAACCTCTATCCCCATCGGCATCGTTCCCTTTGGAACAGGCAATATCCTGGCGCAAAATCTGGGCATACCGCTCGATGCGGTAAAAGCAGTGCAGGCGCTGCTGCGTTCGCGGCAACGCTGTGTGCCCCTTGGCAGGATTACCTGCGGCTTCGAAGGCGAAGAGCCGCGAAGCTGGTACTTCCTGTTTGCGGCTGGCCTGGGCATGCATGCCTCGCTGCTGGGAGCTTCAACGGCCTGGGGCAAGCACACCATTGGACCGGCTGCGTATTACGTCGCGGGCATCGATCTGCTGCTTCGCGGCCGCATCGCGCCCTTCGAGATGGAGACGACCGACGAGCATGGCCGGGTAGAGGTGCGCGCGTGCTGCGAGGCCATTGGTGTTCGCGTCGGTGCACTGAACCGGTGGCGGCCGGGCGGCGGCCTGGATCGCGGATCGATCCGCATCTTTGCGGTGCCGGGGGCGTCGCGCGCGGCACTGGCACGAGCTTCCTTCCACGCCATGGTTTTACGCTCGACCGAATCTGCAGGGTCGCCGGCAGGCATGCGAGGAAACGCGGCTGTCATCAGCGGAGATTTTGTGCGCGCCGTCTTCCGGCCGCTGCCGGGATACCGGTATGCCTCGCCCATCGAGGTGCAGGCCGATGGCGAGGTGCTGGGAACCTCCAGCGCCACCTTGGAAATCACCGACCAACGGGTGGCTCTGCTGACGCCGGAGTAGTCCCCGGGAAGAGGTGGTTTTCGCCTACTGTGGCGGCCGCTCCGTTCGTTTGGTGGAGATGGAGAGGGGCTGACCGGTCTCCAGAAAGGTCTTGAGGCTGGAGAGCACGGCAGGCCATCCACGGCTGATGCCGTCCAGCATCTCCGAGCCGGGCTCGAGGTCCTCATGCGTGACGGTGAGGCGGACGATGTCCATGTAGGGCTCAATCTGGTAGGTGACGCGGGAGTGCTTCTCCGGGTCTCCGGCATCGCCGGGGTTGGCCCACGTAACCACGAGGCGCTGCGGAGGGGTGCTCTCGACGACCTTCCCCACAATATCGACCTTGGTGGCATCGTCGTAATCCTGATGCTGCCACTCCGATCCAGTCTTCCAGTCGGAGGCGTTTCTGTGATTCCACCAGTATTGGCGGGTGGCTTCGCTATCGATGAGCGCGTCAAAGACCTTTTGCGGCGTGGTGGCAATGTAGGCGACGTATACGAAGGTTGCTTTACTCATGCTGATCTCCTTCCAGGGATGTCTTGAGGGCATGCAGGGCGCGCAGGCGCCTGGGCTCAAATTTCCCAATCCAGCGCTCGTAGACCTCGTGTATCGGAACGGGATTGAGGTAGTGCAGCTTTTCGCGTCCGTGCCATACGGTCGAGACGAGATTCGCCGCTTGCAGGATGGCCAGATGCTTGGTGACCGCCTGCCGGGTCATGGCGAGGTCTTTCGAGAGCTGGCCCAGGGTCTGCCCGTTCTCCGCATAGAGCCGGTCAAGGAGGCTTCTCCGGACCGGATCGGCGAGTGCCCGAAAGACGTTGTCCATGCTGGCTGGCATATGGCAAGGGTCATAATAGGCAACCAATAGGTTGCATGTCAAGCGAATGCTGGGAGCACCCAAGTCACTCGTCCCTTCTTGCATTCCATGCCTCGCGTTGGCGTATCAGCGGTCGCGAGGCGGTAGAAAACCGTCTCGCAGCAGAAAGATTTTTCTCGCGAGAGAGCGGAATTCAGCAAGAGCGGCGTCCAAGGGAGAGAAGTCCTCGATTTTTCGGGGGTGGCGGACATGGACTGGACGCAGGCGGAGAATTTGTTACCCCGGCAGGCAGAGAGCCAGACCTTTGCAGGACGCAGATGGCGCGATCTGGTGGAGCTCTCGATTGGCTATGGGCTGATCCTGCTCGCAATCTGGACTCCGCGACCCCTGCAAACGCAGTTATCGTTGCTCGCACTGGCCTGGGTACTGTTGGCTACCGCGATCTCTTTCGATGGCTGGAGCGAGATGGGGCTGCGGATCCATGGTCCTCTGCGTTCCTTGTGGGTGGTTGGCGTAGCCCTCCTGCTGGCGGCGACCGCTGTTTTGCTGGCTGTCTGGTTTGGCACCCTGCACCTTCCGGGCCACCCTGCGCTCTTTCTTCAGCGCTACTGGGCCTATGCGATCTGGGCATTTTTCCAACAACTTCTCCTGCTGGATTTCTTCCTGCTGCGGTTGCTTCGTCTGCTACACGGCAGAAGGGCGGCGGCGGTGGTTGCGGCTGCGGGCCTCTTCGCGCTGGCGCATCTTCCGAATCCGGTGCTGACGCCGGTCACCCTCTTCTGGGGCGTCGTCGCATGCCTGCTTTTCCTTGAGTACCGGAACGTGTACACGCTCGCCCTGGCGCATGCCATCTGCGGCATCTGCATCTCGGTCACGGTTCCAGGGCCGGTGGACCACAATATGCGCGTGGGGCTGGGATATTTAACCTATCACCCGCCCAGCTACCATCAGCGAAGCCAGAAGGACCATACGGTGTCCACGCAAGCATGGGTGATGGCGGAGGCCCCCACGCGGCGCTCCTGACGCCACGCACGGCCGTAGAAGATGCCTGCGATCGTGGCCAGCAACACATAGCGCCAGTTGAAGTGCAAGGCCCGCTTGTTGAAGTGCGCCAGCCCAAACAGAGCCGCCGTGACCAGCAGCGCGGGATAGCGCCCGAAGCGCCGTTCGAGCAGGTTTTGCAACCATCCCCGAAAGAACAGCTCCTCTGGAACGGCGATAAAGAAGAATGTGAAGAGAAATGCGCCTGCGATCTTTGGCAGCCACGGCCAGGACCCATGCAGGTGGAGAAAGCCGATGCTAAGTCCAAGGGCAATTGCGATGGGTGTGTAGAGGGCGAACTCGCGGAATCCTATGCCAAGGTCGCGCAGGCGCAGGCGAAGATCAAATCCCACGCCGTCGAGCTGCCGGATCAGCAGAAACCCATACACACCGGCATCGAGCAGCAGGATCTTGTTAAAGACCGTGAGATGGGCCGGCCATGCCGTCTCGAACCAGCGCAGATCGACCGCCAGGCCAAGCGCAGCGAGAACCAGAAAGTCGCGCCAGTTGCCCCGCTGCCCAGGATCGGCGCGCCTGGCCTCGCTCATCAGTGCGGACACCGCCACAGGCAGCAGCGCGTACACGGCCAGCCATCGCCAGCGGAAGACTCCGGAGGAACACGCTACCAGCAGATACGGCAGGCACAAAAGGGCCGGGCTCAGCAGCCGCACCCTTGCCGGGAGCGCGTCGACTGCGGCGGCGAGCCTTCGAGGGAAAAACGCCGCCGTCAGGAACGGCAGCAGCGTGTAGAGTGCCGCGAGGAAGATGGACGGGCGGAAGAGCATGCGCAATCCAGTCTAGAGCCTCGACCAGTCTAGAGCCTCGACAGGAAAAGACGCTGCCGCATTTGCCGCGGCTGTTGGGGTTATCGGCGGGATCGAAATGAAGATGTTCGGGAGTCGTGGCCCTGCTTCACTGCGGGTAACGGCCTGTGTAACACTGAATAGACCTTGCTGTGTGGGGAGAATTATGCCGATGTTCTCAGCTTCCCGGGTCACTTCCGCCATTGCTGGCCTGCTGGTGCTGGTGAGTTCGTTGCCTGCGCTTGCCGCTCCGCAGATCTACTCCGAATCCGCAGATGCCAAGGCCGATATTCGGCAGGCGCTATCCGTGGCGGCGCGCCAGCACAAGAATGTCCTGCTGGATTTTGGCGGGAACTGGTGCGGGGACTGCATGGTGCTGGACCTGTATCTGCACGACCCTGGGAATGCGGCGATTCTTGCCGCCAACTACGTGCTGGTGGATGTGAACATCGGCCGCTACGACCGCAACCTTGACGTGGCGAAGCAGTACGGCATTCCGCTGGAGAAGGGTGTGCCCGCGCTGGCCATTCTGGATGGGAACGGAAAGCTGCTCTACAGCCAGCGAAATGGCGAGTTTGAAGCGATGCGCCGGATGGATGTGGCGAGCGTGAGCAGCTTCCTTACGAAGTGGAAGCCGGCGTTGCGCCATGCCTCCCGGCAGCCGGCTCCGTGTTCGACGGCTGCTGGCAAGGCTAACTGCTAGGTCTTGGCTGCTGGATCCTTCGCTTCGTCCGTCTCGAGATCCTTCGCTTCGCTCAGGATGACAAGAGGTTTTTCAGGATGACAAGTGAGTTCAGGATGGCAACCCCAGACTTGTCATCCTGAGCGAAGCGAAGGATCTGAAGCCTCGTCACCCTGGGTAAAGCCGCCGTTGACGCCGTCTGCCTATTTCGTGATCTCCACTTCCGTGTGTTCGATCGCTTTGGAGCTGCCTCCGACGACGATGCGATATTTGGTCGGCTCAACCACGCGTTCGAGGTTGGCGTTGTAGAAGGCCAGTTCCTCGAAGCCGAGCGTGAACTCGACATGCTTCTGCTCACCGGGAGCGAGGGTGACGCGCTCAAAGCCCTTCAGCTCGCGAACCGGCTGTTCAAGGCTGGCCGAGGTGTTGTGGATATAGAGCTGCACCACTTCCGTGCCAGGGACGGTGCCGGTGTTCTTGACGAAGACTCCTACCTTGATGGGGCCGCTGGCAGGCTTGCGGTCGGCGTTGATCGCGGCGAGCGGCACCTGCGCGTTGTTGAGGGTGAGCGGGGAGTAGGAGAACTGGGTGTATGAGAGACCCCATCCGAAGGGATAAATGGGATCGTTCGGGCCGTCGATGTAGCGGGAGCCGTACTTTCCGCGATCCGAGACGTCGGCCACTCCATCCGGGTCCACGATCGGCCGCCCGGTGGGGAATTGCGAGTAGGAGAGAGGCTCCTGCCCGACGCTGTAGGGGAAGCTGGCGGGCAACTTGCCGCTGGGATTCACTTCGCCCAGCAGAACGTTGGCGACAGCATTGCCAGCCTCGATGCCGGGATACCACGCCTCAAGAATCGCGGGAATGTTCTTTGCGGCCCACGGCAGCGCGAGCGGACGGCCGTTGAAGAGCACCAGGACAATGGGTTTGCCAGTGGCGGCAACGGCTTCGAGGAGCTGCTGCTGGTTCCCGGTCAATCCCAGGTTCATGCGGGAGGCTGCCTCCCCGGTATCGTTTGCCTCTTCGCCGAGCGCCATCAGCACCAGATCCGCCTGCTTTGCGGCGGCAATGGCGGCTTCAAATCCCTCCGTGCTCTCGCTCTTCAACTCGGTTCCCTTGGCATAGAGCACCTTGCCGGAGCCGAGGCGCTGTTCGAGGGCCTGCCGCAGGGTAATAGCATCGTCAGGATTTCCGGAACCTGCCCAGGAGCCGAGCATCTCGCCTTTGGCGTCGGCCATGGGGCCGATGAGGGCGATTGCGTGTGCCGATGGCTTGAGAGGAAGCAAGCGGCCGGTTCCCTGCAACGGTTCGTTCTTCAGCAGGACAAGCGTCTCTTCAGCAATCTTGCGGGTGATCTCCCGCTTCTCCGGAGTGGCGACGTAGGGGGCACTCTTTTCCGCGTAAGGATGCTCAAAGAGGCCGAGGGCGAACTTCACGCGCAGGATGCGGCGCACTGCCTCGTCCACGACGGATTCCTTGAGTTCGCCGGAGCGCACCAAGGAGACGAGGTGCGTCCCGTAGAGGCCGCCTTCCATGTCCATGTCCACCCCGGCGGTGAGCGCCTTCTGCGCGGCAGCGGCGCCGTTCGGTGCGATGTCATGATTCAGCAACTCGCTGACGGCTCCCCAGTCGCTGACCACAAAGCCATCGAACTTCCACTCCTTGCGAAGAATCTGCGTCAGCGTGAAAGGATTGGCGGTTGCGGGAACACCGTTGATGGAGTTGAAGGAGCTCATCAGCGTGGCCGCGCCAGCCTCCACCGCGGCGCGGTAGGGCTCAAGGTAGACCTGCCGCAGAGTGACCTCGGACATATCGACCGCGTTGTAGTCACGCCCGGCGATGGCTGCACCGTAGGCCGCGAAATGCTTGACGCAGGCTGCGACAGACTGCGGATTGCTCAGGTCGCCCTGCTGATAGCCGCGAATCCAGGCGCGGGCAATGGCGCTGCCCAGGTAAGGATCTTCGCCTGCGCTCTCTGTGATTCGTCCCCAGCGGGCATCGCGGGCGATATCGACCATGGGGGAGAAGACCCACTGCACACCGTCGGCGCGGGCTTCCACCGCGCTGGTGCGGGCTACGATCTCGGCCGCATGGGGATCGAAGCTGGCAGCGAGCGCCAGGGGAACAGGAAAGGTTGTGCGGTGGCCGTGGATGACGTCATAGCCGAAGATGAGGGGGATGTGGAGACGGGATTTTTCAACGGCGATGTGCTGATAGGCGTTCGTCTTGTCCGCCCCAACGGCGTTAAGCAGCGAGCCAATCTGTCCCCTGGCGATGCCCTCTTCGTAACCGCCGCGGCCGGTTCCGGGGCCGGTGGCTGCGCCGGCGGAGTACTGCACAAGCTGCCCGACCTTCTCTTCGAGCGTCATCTGCTGCAGCAGCTTTTCGACGCGCTGGTTCAGCTTCGGATCCGCAAGTTGCGCATTGGGAGGCGCAACAGCCGCCCCCTGTGAAACAGCGGTGGTCTTCCTGGCGTCTGCTTTTTTAGGAGCAGCCACTACAAGCTCTGGATTCAGAAACGCGAGCATCGCGAGGGCGAAGATGAGGGCGGCGAAGGGCTTTTTAAACATAGGTTTTCTCGATAGACGATGCTATTCCGCTCCGGTTGCCCTGGGCAAGCGTTTGCGGTTCAGGTTACTGGTGTCGCGAGGCTCTGGTTGAGCACTCGGCATTCAGATAATCTTCCCATGTATGCTGCGCATCTTACGACAGTTGCGGGAAGCGACAATCAAGTCGTTCGAACACGACGTCCTCGGTACGGCGAAGGCGGCTGCGTATTCGGCGATTCTGGGTGTTTTTCCTGCGCTGCTGGTGTTGACGGCTGTGCTGGCCGTGGCGCCCGGAAGCTACTCGCTGCGCGGTGAAGTTCGTGGGGCGCTGGATGAGATTCTGCCGCGCGAGGTCATGGATCTGGCGCAAGCCTATCTGCAATATCAGCACCAGCGGTCGATTCAGGTACTCTTTACCGCGGTCTTCATCAGCATGTTTGGCGGAATGGGCGTAATGCTCTCGCTGATGGAGGGCTTTCGGCGCGCCTACCGCATCAAGCGGAATGCGTGGAATTTTTGGAAGCAGCACATTCTGGCGCTTCTGCTGATTCCCAGCTGCCTGGTGCCGATGGCGTCCGCAACGCTGGTCGTGATCTTCGGACACCAGATCGAGCTGTGGATGATCGCCAATGCCAACTTTGGGCTTCGAAGCTATGTGCTGATTTTTTGGATGGTGGTGCGATGGACGATTGCCATGGCCACCTGCGTCAGCGTGCTTACGGTGATCTACCACTTTGGTACCCCGCACCCGCATAGCTGGAAATGGGTTCTTCCGGGGGCACTGCTCTCCACTGTTCTGTGGTTTGTTACTACGCTGCTATTCGGCTGGTATGTGACTCGTTTTGCTGATTATTCGGTAGTCTATGGCTCGCTGGGCGCGGCGGTTGCGACGCTCGTGTGGCTGTATATCACCTCGGTCGCAGTGCTGTTTGGCGGCGAGTTCAACGCGCGGATTGCGCCGCTTCCCGCGACTCCGGCCTTACCCACAGGTGGCGGAGCAGATGAAATTGCGGTGACACCTGATCGACCGCCAACGGCATAAGCTTCCCGCTCTAGTAGAATAGAAAAGAAATAAGCGAAAACAAGCAGTGGTTTGGGGGATTGATGAATTTTGTCCTTGCCGATTCGAGCCTGAACATGAGTCAGGGTCAACGAAGAGCCAAGATAGTTGCAACACTTGGTCCAGCTTCGAATAGCGAAGCGATGTTCCGTGAGCTGGTGCGTGCGGGTCTTGATGTCGCGCGCCTGAACTTCTCCCACGGAGCCAACGCGGAGAAGCTGGAACTGATCGAGATGATCCGTAAAGTATCCGAGCAGGAGGGGAAGCGGATCTGCATTATGGCCGATCTGCAGGGCCCCAAGATCCGGACCGGGCGGCTGAAGAACAAGATCCCCGTGCAGTTACGAACTGGGCAGATGCTCCGCATCACGCCGGGCGACATTCTTGGAACCGCCGATGTCATCGGCACCACCTTCAAGACGCTGGCGGAAAACGTAGAGCAGGGCTCCCGCATTCTGCTTTCCGATGGCCTGATTGAGCTGCGCGTGCGCGAGGTTCAGGATACCGATGTCGTCTGCGAAGTGATCAACGGCGGCATGCTCGGCGAGAACAAGGGAATCAATCTTCCCGGCGTCGCGGTCCGTGTGCCTTCCCTGACGGAGAAGGATGAGATCGATCTGGAATTCGCGCTGAAGAGCGGTGTCGATGCGATTGCCGTTTCCTTCGTCCGCACTGCGGAAGACGTGAAGCTGGTGAAGCACAGAATTGCGGCGCTGGGCTCGGAGACCTGGGTGATTGCGAAGCTCGAAAAGCCGCAGGCCATTGAGCACCTGGAGAGCATTCTGGAAGCCGCCGACGGAGTCATGGTAGCCCGCGGCGATCTCGGCGTGGAGGTTCCGCCGGAGAAGGTTCCAGCGATCCAGAAGCATGTAATCCGCCGTGCGGCGGACTATCGCAAGCCGGTCATCACGGCGACGCAGATGCTGGAGTCGATGATCGAGAATCCGCGGCCAACGCGAGCCGAGGCAAGCGACGTAGCCAATGCTATCTATGACGGAAGCGACGCGGTTATGCTTTCCGGCGAGACGGCGATGGGCAAATATCCGATTGAAGCTATCCGCATGATGGCGAAGATTGTGAGCGAGACGGAATTGGCGATGCGCGAGACTCCGGCCCGCGATCGCGATCGTACGCACCGCGTCCGGCTGTCCATCAGCGAGACGATTTGCGAATCGATGGCGCACGCGGCAGACGATCTCGACCTGAGCGCAATCGCGGTCTTCACGGAGACCGGCACGACGGCGCGGCAGCTTTCGAAGTACCGCCCGCGCACCACGATTTACGCCCTGTCCAGCGTCGATGTGACGATCAACCGCATGGCGCTGCTCTGGGGCGTTCATCCCATCAAGTGCGCCAAGCTGACCACTACCGACCAGATGGTGGACACGGCGGAGCAGTTGCTTCAGGAAGGCGGATTCGTTCGCCCCCGGGAAGTGATCGGAATCGTGGCCGGAACACGCACCCGATCGGGTTCCACAAACTTCCTGCGTCTGCATGTGCTGGGAGATTACCTGGCAGACCAGGTGCGAGCGAAGGAACTGGCTGCTACGCAGACGGAGTTGCCTGCGCCAAGGGCGACGAAGGGCGTTGTGAAGTCAAAGATGCCGGTCAAGAGGGGCAGGCCGGTGCGGTCGCGCTAGCTCGATTGCTGAATCAGTAAGAGTGGTCGAAGAGCGGGTCAGGAAGCGGTCAGCAGATACGGAGCATCGTATGCTGGCCGCTTTGTTTTTTTGAGCACAAGGTCCGGCTGGCTTTGAGCCGCGCGCGGTTCCTGTTAACGTGGGGTTGAAATGGGCCGCATCCGCATACTCTCCGATCAGGTCGCCAACCAGATTGCCGCTGGCGAGGTAGTGGACCGTCCGGCATCTGTGGTAAAGGAGTTGCTGGAGAACGCGCTCGATGCCGGGGCGACGCGCATCCGCCTGGAGGTGGAGGGCGGGGGACGCAAACTGATCCGCATGGCCGACAATGGCTGCGGCATGTTGCGCGACGATGCTCTGCTGGCCTTCGAGCGCCACGCGACCTCAAAGATTCGCTCCAGCGACGATCTGCTTTCCATTGCGACGCTGGGGTTTCGCGGCGAGGCGCTGCCTTCCATCGCCTCTATCTCGCGGCTGCAGCTCGATACCCGGACAGAGGAAGAAGCGACCGGCACTCATGTTGAAATCATGGGTGGAAAGATCGTGCGCGTCGATGAGGCTGCGGTTGCTGGCGGAACGACGATTGCCGTGCGCGATCTCTTCTTCAATACTCCGGCGCGGCGCAAATTCCTCAAGTCGGAGACGACGGAGCTTTCTCATATAACTGCGCTGGTTACAAATTACGCGCTGGCGCATCCTGACAAGCATTTTGAGCTGCATACAGCGACGCATGCGCTGCTGGTGGCCCCGCCGGTGCGCAAGCCGCAGGAGCGGATGTATCAGATCTTCGGAGGAGAGCTGGTCGAGCAGCTTCTGCCGGTAGCGGCAGAGATGAGCCTGGCGCACGCGGGGCTGCCGGAGCCGCCGCCGTGGAAGCGCGATGCGGACTATCAGCGTCCTGAGCCGGGTTTTCTGCGCCTCAGCGGTTTTCTGTCAAAGCCCGAGCTGCAAAAGCTGAACCGCAACTCGATCTATGTCTTCGTCAACCGCAGGCTGGTGCGCGATCGCCTGATCCTGCACGCGGTGAGCGAGGCCTACCGGAACATCCTGCCGCCGACCTCCTTTCCCGTAGTGCTGATGTTCCTGGAGATGCCGCCGGAAGAGGTGGATGTGAATGTGCATCCGGCCAAGACGGAGGTGCGCTTCCGGCAGTCCAGCTTCGTCCATGACTTTGTGCGCGACAGCCTGCGGAATGGGTTGATCAAGGCGCGCCCCGCGGCGAGCTTCCTGCAGGCGCTTACGGCCAGCCCGCATGCGTCGTCGGCGATCTCTTCCGCGTTGTTGCAGGATGTCTCTCCTCTGCCGGGCGGGGATGAAGCGCAGACGATGGTTGCCGAGTCGGAGGGCATTGTGGCGGAGGATGCTGCCGGCTTCGAGCTGCGGCCCCCGGAGCACAGGCCGGAGACGGGGAGGTTGCCATTCGCCCTTGGCCTGCCGCAGGGGGATGGCGCGCAGCCAGGGGATGGCCTGCCGCAAGGGACGGGTCTGCTGCGGGAGAGCGTTGCGGCCATTGCTTCGGCCTTGCCCGAGACGCATGATTGCGATGCCCAGGCATCCGTCGATGCGAACGAGGCAGCAGTCGGCGATGGGGCGCCGGGCACGCTAAACGCGCTGGCTTCGCTGAAGCCGCTGGGGCAGTTGCGCGAGTCGTTCATCCTGGCAGTCAACGATGAGGGCCTGTGGATCATCGACCAGCATGTGGCGCATGAACGGGTTCTGTTTGAGAAGGTTCTGCGCGAGCGGCAGGTGGAGCGGGTGCAGCGCCAGCGCCTGTTGATGCCCATGCTGGTGGATCTGCTACCTCAGCAGATGGTAGTGTTTGCGGCAATTGCGCAGGAGCTGGAGCGCAATGGATTTGAGGCGGAACCCTTTGGGCCACGCACCATCGCCATCAAGGCGGCGCCGATTGGTCTGGAAGGCAATCAACTCGAACGGATGCTGGTGGAGGTGCTGGAGCAGAGCCAGCGCGAGACGCAACGGGAGAATCTGGAGACGATGCGCACACGGATCGCCGCCTCGATTGCCTGCCACGCGGCAATCAAGGTGAACACGGCGCTCGATACCACGCGGATGGAATGGCTGCTGGCGGAGCTGGCCAAAACGGAGCATCCGACGAGCTGCCCGCATGGGCGGCCCATCGCATTAAGGTATGCTTGGAAAGACATCCAGCGCGCCTTTCAGAGGATCTGATCGGCCTGAAGTCGGCCATTTTTCCAAAGAACTCCGGCGCGCGGCAAGAGAGAACCCCATTGACACGAGAGCAACTCCAGGCAACACGCGCTGAACGCTGGCGACAAAACGGCGAGGCTCTCCTTACGCTCGAGGCCGCACGGGAATGGCTGCAGGAGACGGGCATCTGCCTGTTTCTGCCGCGGAAGATGCAATTGCCGGCTCCGGCACCCTCCTTTGTGGAGGCATGCCTTGGCACGCCGAACGCCACTCCCCCGCGGGAGGCGATTGAGGCGGCTACGGAACTGCTGGCCCGGCTGATAGACGCAGGCGACGTAATTGCTCTGAACCTGCTGGGTATGGTGGGGGAGCAGCCCGACTTCCTGGTAACACCGGAGTTTTTGCCCTACGTCTTCGCCTTGCGCGGCGACAGGGACTGGAAGCACGATCCGGCAACCACGGGCACGGGGCGGGTTTCTCCGCTGGTGCTGGAGGTGTGGAAGACGATTGAGCGCACCGGCGTCCAGACGGCGATCGAGATTCGCGAGGCACTGGGCAAGGAGCTGACAGAGGCAGCCGTGCTGCGCGCCCTGAATGAGTTGTGGAGCGGAATGCGCGTGATCCTGCTGCCCGGCGCGAGCGGCGAACCTGCCACCTGGGAGGCTTTGAAGACGCGCCACCAAAAGGCATTGGCGGGCGGCACGGCTACTTCGCTGGTCACCGCTCTCTCGGTGCTGCTGGCGCGCTATTTGCAGTCGTCGGTGGCGGCCACCAGCGAGGAGGCGGAGGTCTTTTTGTCGCCGCTGGCCTCACGCAGCAAGGTCCGCGAGGTGATCCGCGGCCTGAGCGCGACGCGGCAACTGGCGACGTACTCGCTCGATGCACAGCCACTGCTCTATGTGGAAGGGACTCTGCCGGAGTTTGAGGAGCCGGTAGCGGCTGAGGAGCCTGCGCCGCAGCCTGCGGTGGAAGGTGCGGCTTCGGGTGAGGCAGGATCGAGAATCCGGATCTATACCCGGCGCCCGGTCACAGGACCCGATCCGCTGCGCTGGAAGCGGGATTCGAGTGTGCCTCCGCCGCCAGGGGCGCGACGTTCTTCCATGGGCGACACGGCCCGGGAGGAATCTCGCGGCAGCAGGCCGGAGGGGGAGAAATTCGCGGCTCGGCGTGGGCCGGGATCTGGACCAGGATCGGGACGTGGACCTGGACGTGCGCCGGGCGGTATGCCGCGTCGGGAAGGCGCAGGAGCGCCACGGCGCGCGGGTGCAGAGGGAGAGCGGAAGCAGTGGACGCCGCGTGAGGGAGGCTTCTCCAGGCCAGCAGGAAGGCCAGCAGGCAAGTTCGCTCCGCGGCAGCAAGAGGGTGGGGCTCCGGCGGAAGGCCGTCGTCCGTCCTTCGGTGCAAGACCCGGTAGTAGTAGATTCAGCGGTGCAAGGCCCAGCAGTGCAAGACCATCGTTTGGCGGTGCAAGACCTGGTAGTGCAAGACCCGGTAATGCAAGACCTGGTAGTGCAAGACCCGGTAATGCAAGACCTGGCGGTGCAAGACCATCGTTTGGTGCTGCAAGACCTGGTAGTGCGCGACCATCGTTTGGCTCGCGGCCACCCGCAGCTGGCGGTTTCGGCGCAAGACCCTCGGGACCGCGCGCGACGGGCAGGCCAGGAGGTTCTCCGGGAGGACGTACCTTTAGCAAGAGCGCGGAGCCGGGAGAGAAGAGGCGCTTCGCTCCGGCGGGCCGTGGTCCGGGTATGGATCGCCCAGGCGGTCGTCCCAGCAGTCGCCCGGGCGGTCGCCCCAGTTTTGGGAGCGCCGGTCGTCCGGCAGGGGATCGTCCCAGCTATCCGAAGAGTGCAGGCGGCAAGTTTGGACCTCGCCGCACGCCGGGCGCCGTCGCAGGTGAAGGAGCAGGAAGCGCGAAGAAGGGCCGCTGGGTTCCTCGCACCGGCGCTGGAGATGGGCGCGAGGAGCGTCCAGCGCGGCGTGAAGGGGGATTTGCGGGAGCCTCGGGCAGGGGACCGTCGCGGAGTGGCGGTCCGAAGACATCCTTTGGCTCGCGCGGCTCGCGTCCTCCGGCTGGCGGAACAAGACCCGGAACAAGGTTCGGCGCCAAGCCCGGGGCAAGGCCGGGAACAGGGCCCAGCCGTGGCGCAGGAGCATCGCGTCCGTACGCCAAGCCGGGTGGGGGCAAGTTTGCTCCACGGCGCGAGGGCGGCGGTGCGGCACGGCCTTCTTACACAAAGCCATGGGCAGAGGGCAGGGAGCGTCCGGCACGGCCAAGGAGCTTTGGAACGGGACCTGAAAGCGGCGGATCGAGACCGGAAGGCGGCTTCGAGCGTAGGCGCCCGGCTGGCGGGGAGGGTGAGCGTCGGCCACGGACCTTTGGAGCGCGGCCACCAGCCGGGAAGTCCGGCGGCAAGGCTGGCTTTAAACCAAGGCCGGGCGGCAGAACTCCAGGTGGTAAGACTGCGGGAGGAAGGCCCGGAGGATTTGGCACGAAGAAGCGCGGTCCCGGAGATTATCCCCCAAGGAAGAAGCGAACTGAATGACAGGCAAGCACTTAATTGTTGCGATTGACGGTCCGGCGGGAGCGGGAAAGAGCACTCTGGCGGCGCGGCTTGCCAGCCGGTTCGGACTTCTCAATCTGGAGACGGGCGCGATGTATCGGGCGTTTGCCCTGGCGGCGCTGGAGAAGGGCATTCCAGTCGATCAATCGGCGGAGCTCGAACGGTTGACCGGGAGCACCACGATCCGCCTGCAGTCCGGGGCTGGTGGCAATCGAGTCTTTCTGGATGGCCGAGACGTGACCGAGCGCATCCGGCAGAAGGACGTTACCGAGGCTGCCTCGCGCGTGAGCGTTCACCCCGCGGTCCGCCACTGGATGGTGGCCATGCAACGAAAGCTGGGGGAGATGGGCGGCGTAGTCATGGAAGGCCGCGATATCGGAACCGAGGTCTTTCCCGGGGCGGATGTAAAGATTTTTCTGGATGCCTCACCCGAGGCCCGTGGAGAGCGGCGGTATCAGCAGCTTGGCCCTTCCGGTGAGACGCAGCAGGCGGCTGTGCTGCGCGAGATTCAGCAGCGGGATGAGAGGGACCGGACTCGTGTCCAGTCTCCTCTCCGCCCTGCTGCCGATGCAGTGGTCATCGACTCAACCAACCTGCCGCTGGACGAGGTTGTCGCCCTCGCGGAGGCCTTGATTACTGAACGGCTGGCTGCTCGCTGACGCCGGGCGGTTGCCGCAGGTGCCGGATTGGGCCGGGTGGCGTGGGAGCCTTGGGCATCTTGGGAAAGACGGGCAAGCTGTTCGCCGAAGGCATAGGCGGCAGCGGCGGAATCGGCGGCAGCCCTGGAATCAGATCACCCTTCTTCAGGTGAATATCACCCTGACTCGACATTAAGGTAATCCGCGGTCCGCCCTTTCCAACTTCGCCGGTAAGGGAGTGGGAGGAGTTGCTGCCGGTCTGGTTCAGCGGAAAATCGGTAGAGATTTCCCCATTGTTGGCGTGGCCGTCGATCGAAAAACCGGCACCCGGCGGCAGTCCCAGGTTGATGGAGCCGTTGCGGTTATTGATCCAGATATTCCCCAGCGGTGCTCCGGGAGTGACGTTGACATCGTCATTGGAATTCTCGATGTGGATGTCGCCAAAGACCTGGCTGCAGTCGATGGACTTGGAGCGGGTCACGATCTTGATGGGCCCTTGTGCCTGCTGCAGATGCAGGTCGCTGGAGTCCATCGTCATATCGCCGGCTATGCGGGCGGCCTCAAAGTCGGTACGGCTGGAGTGGAAGTGCAGCGGCGCCTCGATGCGTTCGAGGTGCGTAGAACCGAAGAAGTCGCCATCCAGCAGCACCTTGCCGCGGATCTCCGACAGCGTGACGTCTTCCATGCGCCCATCGACGGAGAGATCGCCGCGAACATCGTGCGCGGAGAAGTTGCCCCGGCTCACGCGGGCATGCGCGGTTCCTCCCAGGCTCTCGAACTTGATGTCGCCGTGTCCCGAGGCTACGTTGACGCTCCCCTTCAGCCCTTCGATGTTGATGTCTCCGTGCCCGGCGTTGACGTCAGCCGATGCGGCAGGAGGCAGTTCGAGGGTGACGTCGGACTTGCCATTTGCGTTGCCATCCACGTGCACGACCACATTTGTACCAGAGACAGTTACCTTTGGAGCCAGCGACTGGAGAAAGCGCCGTGCGTCGTCCTCGGAGTTGGTATAGGCCGTCTCGTGCGAGCGGACATGCAGGCGGGCATCGGCGGATGGGGTTATGGTGATATCGCCGCGCGGATTCTGCACCTGCACCTGGGGCGATGCGGGAATATCGAGATCCAGTTGGGTATCGTTCGCGTGCTCCGCGCCCATGAAGTGGAAAAATTCGCCATCCTGGCCGGAGAACTCGTCATGCAGGGGGCCCCAGTTCCAATGCGCCCAGGTCGCGCCTCCAGCGAGCGCGGCAAGAATGAGAAGGAAGACAACTCCACCGGCGGAGCGGCGAACGGGATGCGGCCGATTGCGGTCGAGGAACCACTCCCCCAGCAGAATCGATCCCACCAGAATGAAGAGCAGCGGCCACCAGCGGTGATAGGCCATCCAGAAGGTCGGGCCATCGATCTTGCCGGTAGCCAGCAGCAGGGCGACGATGCCGATCACGATCAGAACAACAGGGCCGGCGATGGAGGGCCGTTGCATGGCGCGCCAGTAATTGCGCTGGGCGCGAATGGCGGCGCGTTGCGCGGCTGCCTGCGAGCGCCAGGCTTCGCGAGCGCGGCGGCGCGCATCCTGCGGAGAGTAGGGAGGAGGAAGGGTTGCCATCATGGCCTCCATTCACTGGCATCGGACTGTGAGCCAGAGGACGGGACAATCGAGGTCGTGCTCGAGGTACTGGCAGGCGGCTGCGGAGGCGGTGTTGTTCCAGGGTAGCCAGGGTAGTCCCCCGGCTCGATCTCGCAGAGCGCCGAACGCTGCAGCAGCTTGAGCACGCCCAGGGTGATAAGGTACAGCGGCCAGCTCTTATGCCAGGGGAGAATATGCGCCTGTGCAAGCAGGGCCAGAACGCCCGTCAGCAGCAGCAATGCGGGTCCGGTGAGACGGCAGAGGATGGCATAGCGGTTCATTTTGTGCCTCCATCTGGTACGTCACGAGTTCTCCGGTAGATGAGCCAGCCGCCCAGGGCGATGAGGAAAATAGGCCAGCCGTGACCGATCCAGTGCATGCTGAAGATGCCAAGGGAGCTAAGCAGGAACAGGACCCCCAGGCCGATGAGGACAATGGCGCCGACCGGCTCGGGCCTGCGCGGCGGCAGAACCGGAGGGATCGGCGGAGGATACGCCTCGTAAGGCGTTTGCGGTGGCGGCGGAGCATACCCGGCTACCTGGTAAGCCGCGGAGTCGTAGGGGCTCTGCGCCGTTGCCTGAGGATATCCGGCATCGCCGGGAGCAGTGGCTGGCGGGGTATAACTAGCCGGAGGAACTGGAGCATAAGTGGCCGGCGGAACGGGAATGGCTGCTTGCGCCGGATGCAAGCCAAGCCGGGCGCCGAGGTCGTTCAGTCCGAAGGGATCGGGCAGCGGCAGGCCATCGCGCCGCGCCTTGGCGGTCTGGTAGGCGTCGAATATCTGGTAAAAGACCCAGGCGGCGATGAACAAGCCGAAGATTCCGTTCTGATTGGAAATGGAGATCAGAATGGCGAAGATCAACACGTGGACCAGCGCTTTGACGAACTGACCGTTGTACATCGCTCCCACGCCCGGAATGAATCCCAGGAAGCCGGCCAGCATAGGTTTCGCGTCGCCGTTATAGGCTGGCGGCAAAGGGCCGGTCGCCGGATAGGGAGCTTTGCCTGCGCTCTCTTTCGCGTTGCCGGCAACACCTAACCGGGCTGCGATGCACGACTCGCAGGCAACAATGCCGCTGATGGAATGCACACACTGCGAACACAGGGCCTTGCCACACAACTGGCAGTAAGCTTCTACAGGTGTTTCAGGATGGTTTGCGCAGTTCATGCCAAGCTCCTTTCTGCCTGGTCTGCTCTTGGGGGGAACAAACTGTTTTGCTGCACTTCATGGGTATAGAGCCGGTTGTGGCCCTCCGGTAAGTCCTGCAGGCGGGCTTCGATGGGCCGACCGGCAAAGCTGGCAGGGGGGGTGACGGTACGCGGAGTCTCTGACTTCCCGCCGTTCTTGCGGGCGCTGCCTCCGTTTTCATTCGCCGCCGGAGCCTTCTGCTGCTCCGTCTGCGGTGGAGTCTTGGTCTCGTCGCTCTCGGTGGTCCGGCGCAATTCGCGCATCCTGGACTCGACCTCGTAGACGACGCGGAGATTCTCGTAATAACGGACCACAGGAGCCTTGGCGGTGTAGAACTGGCGCTCCAGGTTGGAGAACATTGCCGAGGGGCGCAGGTCCTGTCCCCGCAGAGCGGTCAAACGGACACCTGCCAGGTTCAGGGTCATGGCAATCGAGAAGAAAGCCATCGCCGCGGTCATCATCATGCGCGGCTCGATATAACGGCGCACGCCTGCCGGGAGCGAGAAGCGCTGCCATGCCGGAGTGCGGTGGTGCACTGCTGCCGGAAGCGGCAGGGCAGGCGAAGTTGCCGGGTCCGCGCCTAACGCGGCTGTGCCCGCAGTTTTGACAAGAATGCGCTGCAGCAGGTCCGCAGGGATGGGCGGCTCGGGGTGGAGGAACTGGAGCCACTGCTGGCCCTTTTGCGCCTCTGCCAGCATGGTGACGCACAGCGGGCACTCGGCGGCATGCCGCTCAAAACTGGCTTGATCGCGGGTGGTCAAAGCGCCATCGAGCGCGTCAGCTAGCAGGGCTTCCCACTCCTCACACCGGAGCTTGCGCGGATTCGATTCGAATGGAGTACGGTCGGACATCTCAAACCACCTGTTTCTTATTACGTTCCAGCAAGCGTGCTAGTTCCGCACGTCCGCGGCTGATGCGTGATTTCACTGTGCCTTCCGGAATATGAAGTACCTGGGCAATTTCCTTATAGTCAAGGTCCTGAAGGTCGCGCAGAATGACGGCCTCCCGCAGCTCCGGGGAGATCTGGGTTAACGCCTGTTGCACCATTTTCTGCAGCTCCTGCGCGGCTGCATTTTCGTGTGGGCTTGGACGTGAGTCGGTGAGCCGCTCGGCGACGTGCGTCTGCTCGGGGTCGTCCCAGCCGGCGTCAATGGAATCGGTGGCCCGCTGCTGGCGGCTGCGCCGGAAGTGATCGACGAGAAGATTGCGGGTGAGGGTGGCGATCCAGACCTGGAAGCTGCCGCGGGTACCGTCAAAAGTGTGGAGATTGGCGTAGATCTTGAGAAATACGTCCTGGGTCAGGTCTTCGGAGTCCTGGGGGCAGCCGGTGAATCGATAGCAAAGGCTGTAGACGCGGCGATGATGTGCGCGGACCAGTTCGGTCCAGGCCATCGAGTCTCCACCGAGGCAACGCCCTACAACGACATTCCAATCTGGTTCCAAACGCCGTTCCTCGAATCTCTCGCCCGCATGCCGCTCTCCGACCGCGCTCCCCGCCGCTGTGATTGCTGACGTGGACAGTCGGCCTGGGTAAAGACTCTCCCGAAGGACGATCTGGCGGGAACCGCTGGCTTTGTCTGCGCGCCCGGATTCGTAGCCGGCGACAAACGGCTCGACGCGATTCAGAGCGGGGCGCTTCTGCGAGTGGGCGAGCACAGGGCCATTGGGTAACTGGATCCCAAATGCATTCCACGTCATTGAGCCCGTCGTGCGCATACTGCCAGATACGGCAGAAATGTCTCCGCGGTTCCAGACAGAGAAGATTATGCAGCAAATTCCCAGGAGCGGCACTTCAGTAAAAGGATTAAGTTGATTTCGGGGGGAGCTTCGCTTCGCTCGGATGTGTGTGCGTAGGGGACGACTGTGGTGCCGTGGGACAAGGGTGGGGTGGTAAAGCAGGTCCTTCGCTTCGCTCAGGATGACAATAAAAAAGCGTACTCGCGGGATGACAAAGTGGAAGTGCTCAGGATGACAACGCAAGGGGGCTCAGGGATGACAACGCAAGGGGGCTCAGGGATGACAACGCAGAGGTTCCGGATGACAGGGTTGGGGACTCAGTCCGCCCTGATGAGTCTCGCCCGTACTTGTCATCCTAAGCACACTCTTTTTTGTCATCCTGAGCCCCTCTTCTTTTTCATCCTGAACCCCTCTTCTTTTTTGTCATCCTGAGCGAAGCGAAGGACCTGCTTTACTCCGCCGCGGTGCACCCCTTGCCAAGTCGGGCAATGAGCAACTCGTCGCGGCCAACCTGCTTTACGAGGAAAGAGCCATCCCGGCAGGCAGGAAACGGGCCGGCATAGGCCAGCCCGTTTCAGCGGGGGAAACCAGAGTCGGAATGCGGCGCGAGGGCACAGCAGATCCTTCGCGGCGCTCCGGATGACAAGCGTGCCATCGGCTTTATGAGTTGCTATTTACATCCTGCTCAGCCTGGTGCTTCGCCTTCTTCAATTCGGGTTTGACGTCCACGTTGGGTTTGAGATCCTTGATCGCACTGCCGAGGGAGACGGAGTTTGAGCCGGTAACCTTCGACTTGAGATCGGCGAACGGGATATCAAGGTTGTGCGAAACATGAATGGCCGCGGCGCACTGGCCTACGTTCTTAAACCCGGAGCAGGCCTGCTGCGCGGTCGTTCCCTGTGGCAGCAACTTATCGAGATTGCTGGAGAGCTTCGTGTTGTTGGAAAGGATCTCCGACGGCGTACGGCCCATCTCCGTGCGTCCGGCGTTGGCTGAACCAGCCCGGCCAGTCCCGGCATCCATTCCTCCGCTCGCACTGGCACCCACGCCAGCTCCGCGTTCTCCGGAGGCGCCCATCCCTCCTCCGCCGCCCATCGACGCTCCGCCGCCACGCCCGTGCTGTGCCAGCGCGAAGGACGACAGTGCCAAAATAGCAATCATTAATCCTGGTTTTACAGCGAGTCCTGGTTTCATCGTGCGTCCCCTCCTTGGGTGACTTACAAAAAATAACCCAAGGCATTTGTCGTAGTTGCGGAAAAAATCTCCGAAATTTCAAATCCGGAAAAAGTCTCTCCTGCCGCATCCAATTGCAACCGTCAGAGGATCAAATTCCGTAAGTCCCGGCTGGCGATCGAGTGGATTCCCTGGCTGGCGAAATCGCGCCGGGTGGCCTCGACCGAGCCGGGGAGGCCGATGGCACGGCAGGCGTCCTCGATGACAACGGCTTCAAATCCCGCGTGTCTGGCATCCAGAGCGGAAAAGCGAACACAGTAATCGTAGGCCAAACCGGCGAGAAAAACGCGCTCCAGGCCATGCTCTGCAAGGTAGTGGGAGAGCCCGGTGTGCGTCTGCCGGTCGTTCTCCCGGAAGGCGGAATAGGAGTCGATGGCGCGGTGAAACCCCTTGCGCAGGATCATCGCGGCAGAGGGCACCGCAAGCTTTGCGTGGAACTCCGCTCCGTAACTGCCCTGCACGCAATGATCTGGCCAGAGGATCTGCTCTCCATAGGGAGCCTGGATGGTCTGGTAGGCAGCCTTGCCGGGATGGCTGGAGGCAAAGGAGAGGTGACCTTCGGGGTGCCAGTCCTGGGTGACAACCGCGTGACGAAAGAGAGGCGCGATACGGTTGATGAGGTCGACAACCTCTTCTCCCCGGGGAACGGCAAGCGCGCCTCCCTCACAGAAGTCGTTCTGCACATCGACAATGAGCAGCACATCGTTCTCTGTCAGAGTGATTGGCATGTATGGTCTTCCGTCTCTGGCTCAGTGTACCGAAGCGAGGAAGGATGGTCCGGGGTATTCTGGGGTTGCCTCGAGCCTTTGGGGAGACTCACCAAATCGGGGCATGGCGCGGACCGCCGCTCCCGCTTCAGAATTCTGTAATTGTCGTTCGGGTGCAGACAGAAGCAACTGGAGAGGTATTCTCGGGTATACATTAGGGCGCATCCAGTAGAGGCGCATCTAACAAAGTTGTTGTTGCGAAACGGACTACGGCTCGTAGCTGCCGCCAAGGAGAAGAATGAAACAGAGATTGTTTTTGGTACTGCTACTTATCGCTTTTGTGCCCGGCTTTCTTATGGGACCAGTGGCTATGGCCCAACATGGCAATGGCCACGGCAATGGTGGGGGCAATGGCCACGGAAATAGTGAAGGCAATGATCAGGGCTATGACCACGGGAATGGTCATGGAAATGGTCGTGGGAATTCCGAGGGCCAGGGGCAAGGGGAGCATGGCAATGGTCACGGTCACGGTGGCGGGCGCTACTTCCGCGACTCGGATTACGGGATGCTGCAGCAGTACTATAGCGGGCCGCGGGACCTGCCCCCAGGCCTGCGCAAGAAGTATTACCGCACCGGAACGCTGCCTCCCGGCTGGCAGAAGCGCTTTCAGCCGATGCCCATGGTTCTCGTGCAGCAGCTTCCTCCGGTTCCCGCTTATTGCGAGCGCGGCTACGTGGATGGATATGCCGTGGTGTATGACCGCCGGACGCGCGTGATCATGGATGCAGTAGACATGATCGGGGCATTGTCCGGGCGGTAGGAACACTCTTCCACACCGATGCACAAAGGACGAGGTGGCCGAGGGCCATCTCGTCCTTTTTCTGCAAGAAAGACGCGATAAATCGTAGCTGTGCGGCGGGCAATAACAGATCCTTCGCTTTGCCAGGATGACAAGGATCGCGGCCTTGACCGCAAGAACTGCGCGGCGATGATGCGGCCTGGAGGAATCCTCCAGGCCGCTTGCTTGAGAAGAGATCGTCCAGAGCCATCGAGAGCCGCGGAGGCTTTATCCCTGCCGGAGGAAATCCGCGGCGACGGGATTCTCATAAAGAGAGTAATCGCGAGTGACGACCGTCAATCCCGATGGGGTGACGAAATGGGTCCGCTTGTCTTCGTTGTGGTCATAGCCGATCACCGTGCCTTCCGGCAGATGGACATCGCGGTCGATGATCGCGTTCCGGATGCGGCAGTGACGTCCTATGTTGACGTGGGTGAAGATGATGCTGGAGTCGATCTCGGCGTAGGAGTTGACGCGCACATCCTGCGAAAGGACGCTGTTGCGCACCACGGCGCCGGAGATGACGCAACCGGCGGAGATGACCGAATTGATGGCCATGCCGGAGCGGCCCGGTTCGCCGAAGACGAACTTTGCCGGGGGATACTGCCGCTGCCGTGTGCGCATGGGCCAGGCATGGTCATAGAGGTTGAATATGGGGGAGACGGCGGCGACATCCATGTTGGCGTCGTAGTAGGCGTCGAGCGTTCCCACGTCGCGCCAGTAGAGCGCATCCTGGCGATTTTCGTCGACGAAGTTGTAGGCCATCAGCTTGTACTTGCCGAGGATGGCGGGCAGGATGTTATGCCCGAAGTCGTGCTTCGAGGAGGGGTCTTCGGCGTCCTTCATCAAGGCCGGCAGCAGGACATCGGTGTTGAAGATGTAGATGCCCATGGAGGCGTCAACCTTATCGGGGTGGAAGGCGGAGCGGACGCTTGTCTCCTTGGGCTTCTCATGGAAGCCGGTGACGTCACCATTGCGGGCCACTTCCACGACGCCGAAGCGGGAGACCTCGGAGGGATCGATCTGCAGCGTGGCCAGGGTGACGTCGGCGCCTGAGTCCTTATGCTGCTGCAGCATCTTGCCATAGTGCATTTTGTAGATGTGGTCACCGGAGAGGATGAGCACGTATTTTGGCTGCTCGGCGCCGATGGAGTAGATGTTCTGATAGACGGCGTCGGCGGTTCCCATGTACCAGTTGGCGCTGACGCGCTGCATGGGTGGGAGGATCTCAATGAATTCGCCAAGATCCTGCGCGACAATGCCGGTCCAACCCTCGCGGATGTGGCGGTTCAGGGAGAGCGCCTTGTACTGGGTAAGGATGTAGACGCGGCGCAGTTCGGAATTGATGCAGTTGGAGAGGGTGATGTCGATGATGCGGTACGTGCCACCGAACGGCACCGCAGGTTTTGCGCGATCTCTTGTGAGGGGGAAGAGCCTCTCCCCCGCCCCACCTGCCAGCAATACTCCCAGCGTGTCTTTCATCATCGTTCCGTACCCTTGGTGCGCGCTTCCTGATCGGCCCGCGCTGCCGGAATCTCCTTGGGTTGAGGGCACACACACTACAGTGTGCTCCGGTGGACGAGCGATCCTAACACAATACGGTGGCTCTGGTTAACTCCAGAGCCTGCGGTTATTCTCCTGCTCCATCTTCCACCGCAATGCGCAGGGACCGGAGAAAGCTGACATCCTGCGGGGAGAAGGGCTCGCCCCTCTCGTCGCCAGTCGCGCCGGCAGGCTCTTCTTCTACCTCGTTGAGCCCGATGGTCGCTTCCAGCATCAGCAGAACGTCGAATCCCTGCTTGCGTATGTCCTGTACTACCCCCGCGATCTGCGGAGATTCGGCGACCGATTCGTGTATGGCTTCGCCCAGTTGTTGAATCAGGCTTTGCAGTCGTTGGTTCAAGGTCGCCCCCTTTTTGACACCCTGGTTTGACATCCTTGTTTGGACGTTTTGCGTGTTGTTTTGCTGCCGATCCACCGCCTGCGCAGCGGATCGCCACTCGGTGGCTGTCGTGAAAAATGCCTCAAGACAGTCTGTGCGGATTCCCTTACCTTACTTCTGATGTCGGAGCGGGGCAATCCGAAAGCCGGGTCGCTGCTAAACTTTTCTTGTGGAACCGAGTTCGTTTGGCCGGATGTTGGGGATAGGGGTCAGAGTCGCCACTCGCGTCGTGAAGGAGCGTGTGGATGCGCATGCCCAATCGTCGCAGGAGGCTGCCGCGAAGCAGCAGGCTGCGCCGCCCTCGGCCACACCCGCCCAGCCAGCAGCACCCGCCCAGCCCTTAGCGCCCGCCGTCCAGCCCGCAGCGCCGCCGCCGCCGCCCTCCCGAGTGGAGACGGCATCTCGCGAGGCTGCGGAGAAGGTCCGGCAGAGCGCCGAAACGGCGACGCGCACCGTACGCCAGCAGGCTCCGGTGGTCGTGGCCCAGGCGCGCGGCGTGGGAGAGGGCGCGAAGCGGTTCGGTAAGGCGATCTGGGGGCCTTTCGCTCACGTCTCCAGCGTGCTGTGGTCCGAGGTTACGGGTGTCTTCTTTGGGTTATTCGCGTTCTACTTTGCCCGGGGAATCTTTGTTTACCGGGCGCAATACAAGGCGGGGCCGGATCACGAGAAGTTTGTGCTGGATGTGGCGATGACGCTGGTGTTTGGCTACTTCGCGCTGAGCTCGTTCTACATCGCACGCAGGAAAGAGAAGAAGCGGCGGAGTTGATTCGCCCGGCCTTGGCGTACGATGACGCTGCAGGGGGGCGGGGCAACCGTTTCTTTGGCAGATCTGAGCCCGGAGCGAACGCAAGCAGATCCTTCGCTGCGCTCAGGATGACAACAATTGAGGTTCCTGGCAGATCGGAGCCGGGAGCAAAAGGAAGTCCGGGGCGAAACGCAGGCCCGAGAGGAGCGGCAATGAGCGGAGCCGCGGGGAATGGTGCGGGCGAGAAGACGGTCTATACCCAGGCGGAGCTTGCGGCCGCAGGCTTCGATGCGGAGCGGGATCTTGGGTTTCCGGGGGAGTTTCCCTTTACGCGCGGCATCCAGCCGACAATGTATCGCGGGCGGCTCTGGACGATGCGGCAATACGCCGGCATGGGCGACGCGGAGGAGAGCAACGCGCGCTACAAGTTTCTGCTGGCCAACGGGACCGCGGGCCTCTCGGTAGCCTTCGATCTGCCGACCCAGATCGGCTACGACTCCGACGACCCGATGGCGCTGGGCGAGGTGGGCAAGGTCGGGGTGGCGATTGACTCGCTCGAAGATATGGAGCGGCTCTTCGCCGGCATTCCGCTGGACAGCATTTCGACTTCGATGACGATCAATGCCACTGCGTCGATTCTGCTGGCGCTCTACGTGGCGACGGCGCGACGGGCGGGGTCGGAGACGCGCAAACTCTCCGGCACGGTACAGAATGACATCCTGAAGGAATACATCGCGCGGGGAACATATATCTATCCCATTCGCCATGGCATGCGGCTGGTGACGGATATGTTCGCCTGGGCGAAGGAACAGGTGCCGGAGTGGAACACGATCTCCGTCTCCGGCTACCACATGCGCGAGGCAGGATCGACGGCCGCGCAGGAGGTCGCCTTTACCCTGGCCAACGGCATGACCTACGTGCAGGCGGCTATGGACGCGGGCCTGGGCGTGGATGACTTTGCCGGGCGGGTGAGCTTCTTCTTCAATGCGCACAATGATTTTTTTGAGGAGATTGCGAAGTTCCGCTGTGCGCGGCGGGTGTGGGCGCACCTGATGCGGGACCACTTCGGAGCAAAGAATCCCCGGTCGTGGATGTTGCGGTTTCATACGCAGACGGCGGGATCGACGCTGACCGCGCAGCAGCCGGAGAACAACATTGTCCGCACGGCGATCCAGGCTCTGAGTGCGGTGCTCGGAGGCACACAGTCTCTGCACACGAACGGCTACGACGAGGCGCTGGCGCTTCCTACCGAAGAGGCGGCGCGAATCGGTCTGCGCACGCAGCAGATCCTGGCATCGGAGTCTGGTGTGGCGCAGACGGTCGATCCCGTTGCGGGGTCGTACTATGTGGAGTCGCTGACCAGCCAGTTGGAGCAGAAGGTACGCGGATATCTGGACCGGATTGCGGCCATGGGCGGAATGCTGCGGGCGATCGAGCGGGGATGGGTGCAGCAGGAGATTCAGGACGCGGCCTATGCATACCAGCGTCGTGTGGATAGCGGCGAGGCCGTGGTGGTGGGCGTCAACCGCTTTGCGACGGAGAATGAGGCGGCGATTCCTATCCAGCGCATTGCCGAGGACCTGGAGCGCAGGCAAGTGGAGCGGGTTCGTGCATTGCGGGCGCGGCGCGATCCTGCGAAGCATGCCACGGCGCTGGCGGCGGTGGTGGATCGGGCGCGTTCGGGGGCGAACCTGATGCCGGTGATTCTGGAAGCGGTGGAGAGCTATGCCACGGTCGGCGAGGTGGCCACGGCGCTGCGCAGCGTCTTTGGGGAATACCAGGAATCCGTAGTGGTTTGAGGGGGAAGATTGCAGGCGAAAGAATCCTCGCTGGAGTTTGTGCCGGCAACGCCGGAGCGCTGGAAGGACGTGGAATCGCTGTTCGGCAGCCGGGGCGCGTGCGGTGGCTGCTGGTGCATGACCTGGAGGCTGAGCCGCGCCGAATTCAATCGGCAGAAGGGTGAGGCGAATCGCGACTCGTTGCGCAGCCTGGTGGAGTCGGGCGCGGTGCCCGGTGTATTGGCTTTAAGCGAGGGCCGCCCGGTGGGCTGGTGTGCCGTGGCGCCGCGAGAGCACTATGTCGCGTTGGCGCGCTCGCGGGTGCTGCGTCCGGTCGATGAGCAGAGAGTATGGTCCATCTCGTGTTTATTTGTAGCAAAGGGCTTCCGCCGTAAAGGCTTGAGCGTATTGCTGTTGCAGGCTGCTGCGGAGTTTGCCCACTCTCAGGGAGCGGCGATTGTGGAGGGCTATCCGCAAGAGCTGGACGCCGATCTGCCGGACGCATTCGTCTGGACGGGGCTTGCCGGAGCCTTTCAGAAGGCAGGATTTGTCGAGGTTGCGCGCCGTTCTCCCCGGCGGCCGATCATGCGCCATAATCATGTGCCATTGGGAAAATAACGGGCATTAAGAGGGTCGGGAGAGTTCGCGGGATGGTTTGCGGCAGAGTGCGAAGGGGCTGCGGCGGAGTGTTCGTGTCTGCATATTGGGAAACAGCTCTCCCCGGCAGGGCGCCTGGTGAAAAATCGAGTCCAGACGCCCGCGGTATGAGCTGAACTTCCTGTCCCTGGCAGCCGGAGTCGCCGGGGCGCTATTCCTTCTCTTCGAGGTGGGCTCTGATCTTGAGTTCCTCGATGAACTCCTTGATCACGGTCCGGCGCTTACGGCTGCGCTCTTCGAAGTTCTGCTGGAGCCGTTCGTGCTCCGGCCCACCGAAACGCACCTGAACATCGGCGGTTCCCAGGCTGCGGGTTTTGACGAGCTTCTCCAGTTGCGGGCTGTCGGGCCCAAAGATTTTTGAGACGAGTGCTTCCGAAAGGAAGGTCCACTCTCTTTCCTTGTCCTGAACCTCGCCGAAAAAGCCTTCGGCAATTTCTTCAAGAGCTACAAGTTGTTTCTTCAGCAAAGCGATTGCTTCTTTGCCGTCTGACCTGATTTCCGTTGGGTTTGCTGCCTGTTCTGCACTCATGGCCAACCATGCTAGTCCCCGGCACGAAGGTTGCTCAAGGGCTTTCTGGGAAATGTCCGGGGAGCGGGAGAATGTCGGGCTGACGGCGGATTGACCCCAGAAAAATTGCGGTGCTAACGTTAAGAAGGCTCTCTATGCCCATTTCGAGGTCTGCTTTGTCTACTCCAGCCGCTCCCACGCCTGTATTGCGCAAGACTGCACTTAACCCCGTACATCGCCAGCTTGGCGCGAAGATGGTCGATTTTGGCGGGTGGGATATGCCCGTCGAATACTCCGGCCTGGTGGCGGAACACATGGCGGTGCGCACCGGGGTCGGTCTCTTTGACGTGAGCCACATGGGGGATATTCAGTTTCGCGGCCCGGGTTCGCTGGCCGCGGTGCAGCACATCTCGATGAATGATGCTTCGAAGCTGGCCGTGGGGCAGGCGCACTACTCCGCGATGCTGTATCCGCAGGGAACCTTTGTGGATGACCTGATCGTGCACAAATTGAGCGACAACGACTACCTGCTGGTGATCAACGCCGGCACGCGGGAGAAGGACGTGCAATGGGTGCGTTCGCAGGTGGGCCGGTTCCAGGGCGCGCACATCAGCGACTACAGCGACATGTACACCCAGCTTGCCATCCAGGGACCGCGCGCGGCGGAGACTCTGGCCAAGCTGACCAAGACGGATCTGTCGGCCATCAAGAACTATTGGTTCACATGGGGAGAGGTTTGCGGCCTCCCCAACACGCTGATCGCGCGCACCGGGTACACGGGCGAGGATGGCTTCGAGATCTATGTGCCCTCCGATGAGGCGACCAGCGCCCGGGTCTGGGGCGAGGTGCTGGAGGCGGGCAAGGAGTTCGGCATCCTGCCATGCGGGCTTGGGGCGCGCAACACGCTGCGGCTGGAGTCCGCCATGGCGCTCTACGGGCACGAGATCAGCGATACGATCGACGTCTTCGAGGCGGGGCTTGACCGCTTCTGTAAGCTGGAGAAGGGCCCCTTTGTGGGTTCGGATGCCCTGGCGAAGAAAAAGGCCGAGGGCGGCCCCAGGCGTAAGCTGGTGGGGCTGGAGATGATCGAGCGGGGAATCGGCCGTGACGGCTATGCTGTGTTTTCCCTGGAGGGCAAGGAGATTGGCTCGATCACCAGCGGTTCGCCTGCACCCTTCCTTAAGAAGAACATTGCTCTCGCCTATGTGCCGCTTGCGTTCTCCGCTCTGGACACCGAAGTTCTGGTGCAGGTGCGCAACAATATGGTGAAAGCGAAGGTGGTTCCGACGCCGTTTTACCGCCGACCCAAAAAGCAGGCATAGACTGGAGATACGCGCAATACCGGGATGCTGGGGAGAGGAATTCCCGGCCTGCTCAACACCAGACCGCAGTGCACACCCAAGAGGTTAAGGAGACAGAGATTCGATGGCATATCCCGCGACGTACCGCTATACCAAGGAACATGAATGGATTGAGGTAGAAACCGGAAAAATCGGAATTACCGATTACGCCCAGAGTTCGCTGGGCGACATCGTTTTTGTGGACATGCCCAAGGTCGGCGCCTCGGTTGAGGCAGGCAAGGTTTTCGGGAGCGTCGAGTCGGTGAAGGCTGTATCCGATCTCTACTCCCCGGTGAGCGGTACCGTGACGGCGGTGAATGAGGAACTGGTGAAGGCTCCGGAAAAGCTCAACACGGATGCCCACGGATCCTGGATTATCCAGGTGAAGTTGTCGAATCCCGCTGAGGCGGATGGGTTGCTGGCCGCGGCGGATTACGAGAAGTTTGTGACCGAAGAGACGGGACACTAAAGAGCAAGGTAAGAAGGCGGTCAGCGAGCCGGCAAAGGGATTGGCTGGCAGAGGACTTGCG
The DNA here is from genome assembly GCA_035539175.1 of Acidisarcina sp. Classification (NCBI taxonomy): domain Bacteria; kingdom Pseudomonadati; phylum Acidobacteriota; class Terriglobia; order Terriglobales; family Acidobacteriaceae; genus Acidisarcina; species Acidisarcina sp. The sequence continues at coordinate 44,747 of DATLIY010000011.1, forward strand.
GGTTCGCTGAGCGCCATAGTCTGAAGCATTAAGAAGGAAACACGATGCGTTATTTACCGAAATCTCCTGCGGAACGGGAAGCGATGTTGCGCCAGATTGGCGCGGCATCGATCAACGACCTTTTTTCGACGATCCCGGCAGAGTATCGCCTGGACCGCGATCTGAACATTCCGCGGCAGATGGCCGAGTCAGAGATAGTCGAACACTTCAAGGCGCTGGGGGCCGAGTCGGCCAACGGATATGCCAGCTTTCTGGGTGCAGGTGCGTACCGGCACTATCGCCCGGTAATTATCGACTCGCTGGTGCAGCGGGGTGAGTTTCTCACCTCGTATACGCCCTACCAGGCTGAAATCACGCAGGGCACGCTGCAGGCAATCTTCGAATTCCAGACGATGATCTGCGAATTGACGGGGATGGATATCGCCAACGCGTCCATGTACGATGGCTCGACCGGTGCGGGCGAGGCGATGATGATGGCGGCTCGCATCACCGGTCGCAGCAAGGTGCTGGCGGCGGCGACGGTCCACCCGGAATACCGCGAGGTGATGCACACCTATGCGCAGCACCAGGGGCTTCCGGCTACACGCGTCGGCTACGGCGAAGATGGCCGCATCGATATGCGCCAGCTCGCAGAGAACCTGACTGAAGAGACGGCCTGCGTGGTGGTGCAGTCGCCGAACTTCTTTGGCGTAGTCGAGGATATTCCCGCGATAGCAGAGCTGGTGCACAGCAAGGGCGCGCTGCTGATTGTTTCGATTGCGGAGGCGGTTTCGCTGGGCATTCTGCGCCCGCCTGCAGAGGCCGATATTGTTTCCATGGAAGCGCAGTCGTTTGGCGTGGCGCTCAGCTATGGCGGCCCTTACTGCGGCGTGATCGCCACCAAAGAAAAGTATGTGAGGCAGATGCCGGGGCGGTTGTGCGGCGAAACCAGGGACAGCGAAGGCCGTCGCGGCTTTGTACTGACGCTCTCCACGCGCGAGCAGCATATCCGGCGGGAGAAGGCGACCTCGAATATCTGCACCAATCAGGCACTGGTGGCGCTGATGGCCACGATCTTCCTGACGGTGTACGGCAAGGAAGGGATTCGCGAGCTGGCGTTGCAGAACCTGGCGAAGGCGCACTATGCGGCCGAGGCATTGAGCGGCGCACCGGGAGCGAAGCTGCTGTTTGCGGGCACGCCGCGCTTCCACGAATTCGTGCTGCAGACCGATGAAGCGGTGGACGAGCTGAACGCGCGCCTGCTGGAGCAGAAGATCATTGGCGGGCTGTCGCTGAAGAAGTGGTATCCCGAGCTGGGCAACGCCACGCTATGGTGCGCCACGGAGCTGAGCAAGCGCGAAGAGATCGATCGCGCCGCGGCGGTGGTCAGCGCGCAGGTGGAAGCGGCGAGCCGCGCATAAGGGAACGGACGAGTAACGAAGAGATAACAGGGATGCGGAGAAGATCCACATTCCGCGCGCAAGCGCACTGAGGCATACACGAGATGGCAACGACGATTCAAGACGCGCAACAGGCAGCAGGTGCAGGCAGCAAATTTGAAGGCACGCGGAAGAAGGTCTCCTCGCACCTGAGCCAGAACGAGGCTCTGGTGTTTGAGAAGTCCTCGCCCGGCAAGAAGGGGTACAAGCTGCCGCCGCTCGATGTACCGGAGGTAGACGCGGCGGCTGTTCTGGGCGGAGCGGTGCGGAAAGATGCAGGCTGTCTGCCGGAGCTGAGCGAGATCGAGATCATTCGCCACTTCACGCGGCTTTCTACCTGGAACTACGCCATCGATCTGGGCATGTATCCGCTGGGCAGTTGCACCATGAAGTACAACCCCCGAGTGAACGAATTTGTCTCTCGCGTCGAGGGCATCGCGGAGGCGCATCCCTACCAGCCGGAGTCGCTGTCGCAGGGCGCTCTGCAGGTGATCCAGCAGTTGCAGGAGAGCCTGCTGGAGATCACCGGGATGGATGCGATTACGCTACAGCCCGCTGCCGGCGCACATGGCGAGTTCACCGGTATCTTGCTGGTGCGCGCCTATCACGAGTCGAAGGGCAATCCGCGCAAGAAGATTCTCATTCCGGATTCGGCGCACGGCACCAATCCAGCGACCGCCGCGCAATGCGGTTACGAGGTGCAGAATCTGAAGTCGAATTCGCTTGGCATGGTGGATCTGGCCGAACTGGAAAAGCTGGTGGACGAAGATACCGCTGCCCTGATGCTGACCAATCCGAGCACCATCGGCGTGTTTGAGAGCGAGATCCACAAGGTTGCGGAGATTCTGCATGCGAAGGGCGCGCTGCTCTACATGGACGGCGCGAACATGAACGCGCTGGTGGGCAAGACGCGCCCTGGCGATTTCGGCGTGGACGTGATGCATCTGAATCTGCACAAGACCTTCTCCACCCCGCACGGGGGTGGTGGTCCAGGGTCCGGGCCAGTGGCCTGCAAAAAGATTCTTGAGCCGTTTCTGCCGACTCCGGTGGTGGAGACGGCGCCGGATGGCAGCCTGCGCTTGAACTACGACAGGCCGCAGTCGGTGGGCCGTGTCCGCATGTTCTATGGCAACTTCGGCATGTTTGTGCGGGCGCTGGCGTACATCCTGGCCAATGGCCCCGATGGGTTGCGGCAGACGACCGAAGACGCCGTGCTGAATGCGAACTATATTCGCAAGAACCTCGAAGATTCCTACGAACTGCCTTTTAAGACACCGACGCTGCATGAGGTGGTCTTCAGCGACCGCCGCCAGACAGCGAAGGGCGTTAAGACGGGCGATATCGCGAAGAGGCTGATCGATTATGGCTTCCATCCATACACCGTTTCGTTTCCGCATATCGTCTCCGGGGCAATGATGATCGAGCCGACGGAGAGCGAATCGGTGGAGGAACTGGACCTCTTCATCGACGCGATGCAGCAGATTGCCCGCGAGGCAGAGGAGAATCCGGAGCTGATTCTGACGGCTCCGCACACAACGCGGATTCGCCGCCTGGATGAAGTGGCTGCGGCAAGAAAGCCTGTGCTGCGCTGGAAGCCAAAGGCGGAGTAAAACGGGTCAGCGTTGGCACGACAGGACACTGCAAGATAACAAAAGGCGCGATTACCGGGATGGTGGTCGCGTCTTTTCTTGTGATCGCCCAGGAGTGGCGATTGATTTGTCTCAGCCTTGAATTGATATGTATCAGTGATAGATACGAAATACATGAGACTGGAAATTTCATAGGAGGCCGGCATGACAGTGTTTGACGAGCGGCGGGAAGAGTTGGAGAAGCACGAGTTCATGATGGGTGCTGCGCGGGGCCGCCTGGCCGTGTCGCTGGACATGCTGACGGACGCGCTGATCCTGATTGGGCAGCATGGAGTGTACTGCACTTCGGGCCGCAACCCGTCCAAGCCGGCGCTTGATCTGGAGACGGTTTTGGGCGAGATCAAGGGCGCGAAGGAGCTGATTCAGTCGGTCATGGAAGAGATTCGCGCGGAGAGGGAAGCAAGGCAATAAACAGGCCGGGCCGATGCGCCGGCCTGCAAGCCCGGCGCGGCTCTTCGCGAAGAAGAGCCATCGCGGGCTTGCTGGCTGCGCGTCGAGGACTACTCGGCCACGACAGGGACGGAGAGATCGGTGTTCTCCCAGACCAGGTGCAGTTCAGTCGCGTCCTTTTGAACCGGATCAAATTTGATGACGAAGGTCTCTACAGGATCGGGCAGCGTGATCGCTGTCATGCCGACGCGGCCCAGGTCTTTGCTCTCGTCATACTCGGTGCCCCACTGGCCGGTCTGCTTGTTGATGATGAGCGTGCAATCGTTCGCCGTGGGCAGCGAGTAGATGGTGTAGGTGCCAGCGGGAACGGAGAGCGTCCCGATCTTGAGGTTAATGGGGGTTTTGAGCGTGGTGGCGGCATTCGCGCCTGTGCGCCATACCTTGTTGTAGGGAACCAGCTCACCCGCGATCTTTCTGCCGCGCATCGACGGTGCGCTGTAGTCGATGGTGATGGTTTTGCCCTTGAGTACGACGGAGGCCTGGGCGGGCGGGCTGAGCGGCTTCTTGGCCTGTTGAGCGTAAATGTGCGTGGTTCCCAGTGCGAGCAAGAGTCCGCCAAGCATCGCAATCGTATGGCGTCGTGTCAGTTCCATCATGCGGAGTACTCCTTGAACGTGTTTGGAGCAGATTTCGACGAAGTGCATCCATCAAAAACCCGCGGCGCCGGTTTGTCAAAGGGAGCTGGGAAGGAATAAAGCGAAGGGAAGGAGAATGAATATGGTGCGCCCGGCAAGATTCGAACTTGCGACCTAACGCTTCGGAGGCGTTCACTCTATCCAGCTGAGCTACGGGCGCGCTACATCAGGATACTATGCCTGCATCTCCCCGCACAGCCTGCCCTGCATTTTCCTCCTGTTCCGCTGCTGACGCGACCGGGAATTTGCTAAACCTCTCATCTTCTTAAGATTCTGCTGGAGGATTCCGCTAGACTGAGGGGAATGCTCATACAAAATCTGCAAAGCTCTGTGTGGATGGCAGGGTTAGTGGGACACCTGCTGTTGGTGATGGTTCTGCTGGTGCGCGGACGGGTGGCGCGCTTTCCGCTATTCACCGCGCTGATTATCTTTTACATCGTGCGGACGGCGACTCCTCAGATGCCGTTTACTCACACCCTGCAACCGGGCACATACATGTGGCTCTTCTGGGGATTCGAAATTGGCGACGTGATCCTGCGGGCGCTGGTGCTGGGCGAGTTGCTGCGGCTTGCCTTCAAGGGAACTGAGGTTCCGCTGGCCCGGGTGGCGGCGTGGAGCGCGGTAGCTGTGGCGCTCTCGGTGGCGCTGGCGGTTCTGGCCGGTCCGATGCAGCGGATGCTCGTCTGGAGCATCTTCGCCAAGGGAAACCTGGCGGTGGCCATCCTGTCGCTGCTGGCGCTGGTGGCGCTGATCTGGACGCGCGGCAAGACGCATCTGCCATGGCGCAGCCATATATTCGCCATCAGTAGCGGGCTGGCATTTTATGCTCTGATCTTCCTGTCGCTGCAGGCGATGCAGCTCTGGGGCGGCAGTGCAGCGAATCCGCATGGCGAGCATGCGGCCTTTCTGCGGCAATGGATGCAGGCGAGCGCGGCGGTCGCTTATCTGGCGGTGGTGCTGTACTGGGTTGTGAGCCTGTGGCTGGACGATGGCTCTGCGAGATCAGCGGCACGAGGTCTTCGGAAGCCGGTTGCCGGAGCGGGACCTTCGGCCGCTTAACCAGCCTAGATTCTTAAACCAGCCTAGATTCTTGAGGGGCGCAAGGACTGGAAGATCCAGGGATCCCCAGGGATAGATGTTGCCCCTGGGGATCCGATCTTACGAGGATTCGGCTCTAGATGTGGCAGGTGACAGCGCCGCGTTTTTCCAGATACTTCTGGTGATACTCCTCAGCGCGCCAGAAGGTCTGCGCCGGCACGACCTGGGTAACAACGGGCTTCGGGTACTTCCCGGAGGCATTCAGAGCTGCAATCCTGGCTTTTGCCGCAGCTTCCTGCTGGGGAGAGTGGAAGAAGACGACGCTGCGGTATTGCGTGCCCCAATCCGGGCCCTGGCGATTGAGCTGGGTGGGGTCGTGCATGGCGAAGAAAGCGTCGAGGAGCGCCTCATAGCTCACCTTGTCGGGATTGAAGGTGACCTCGACGGCCTCGGCATGCCCGGTTTGATTCGTGCAGACGTCCTTGTAGCTGGGATTTTCGAGCTGGCCGCCTTCGTAGCCCACAGCCGTCTCGATGACGCCGGGAATGCTTGCAAATGAGGCTTCTACTCCCCAGAAGCACCCGGCACCAAATGTTGCTTTTTCCATGATCGTCTCCATCCTGGTTAACGGTGGTCAGTTGCCGGCTGTCTGCAGGACCAGCCGGGACCGGGCACCCATACTTGCTGCCACTCCACTCGCATTCCTTTTCCCCGCACCATATTAGCGCTGGCGGGATGGGGCTTTCTTTCTAGCGGTTGGTCGACCTGCCGGTCGAGTGGCGGGGCGGGTGCCTGTTCGCTTAGATGCAGAGAGCAGCTTCGGGATCTTCAGCGGCGCAGCTCGTTTGGTGCGCACGCCAACTGATGCCCTTTGCAGGGAGAGAACTTCGTCTTCGCTCAGTTCGCGAATCTCGCCCGGAGGAACGTCAAGGACCAGCGGGCCGTAGCCCACTCGGCGGATCTTTTCGACGAAGTGGCCGATCTCCTCAAAGAGTTTGCGAATCTGGCGGTTACGGCCCTCGGTGAGAATAACCTCGTACCAGGGGTTCTCGGCATCCCGGACGAGCCGGATGGAAGCGGGCTGGGTAAGGACGCGGCCCTCATGCGAGTCCTTTCTGCCGCGATCGATCATGATGCCGCCGCGCAACTGGTTGAGTTCGCTCTCGCTGGGTTTGCCGCTGATTTTCACAAGATAAGTCTTCTCGACCTTGGAGGATGCCTTGGTAAGCCGGTTGGCCAGCTCACCATCGTTGGTGACGAGGAGGAGGCCTTCGCTCTGGTAGTCGAGGCGTCCGACGGGATAGACACGCGCACCGGCCCGCTCAAAGAACTTCATGATCGTGGGGCGGTTCTCCGGATCGGAGACGGTGGTGACGAACCCCTTGGGCTTGTTGAGCATGTAGTAACGATGCTTTTCCGAGCCCTGGAGGAGTTTGCCGTCGACGCGGATGTGGTCCTGGTCGGGGTCGGCCTTGCTGCCGAGTTCGGTGACGATCTGCCCGTTGACGCGCACGCGCCCGCTGGTGATCAGTTCCTCTGACTTGCGGCGGGAGGCAATCCCGGCAGCGGCCAGGATCTTCTGCAGCCGCTCTTCGTGGCGGGGCCGTTGGCGGTTCTCGTCGATCTGGTCCGGTTTGGTCTCCATCAATCCTCTTCTTTCGCCGGGACAGTTACGGGAGGGGCTGGCTCGGGTTTCGGATCAGCAGATGCCTGGGCATTGGCGCGGTTATCGGCCTGGCTATCGACCTGGTTATCGGCTTGGGCATCGGCTTCGGGTGCTTGAGGCTCATCGTCCGGGTTCGCGTCGATCGGGTTCTGCTCCGCAGCGTGAGATGCTTCTTCCGGGGAAGGAGCGGCCTCGCTGGCAGACTCGTCTACCGGCTCGGCTGGTGCTTCCGTCTGGAACTCGCCTTCGTGAGGTTGGACTTCCACGGCCTCGACTGCCTGCTTCTCGCCTTCTGCGGCGGAGGCCTCCGAGGTTGCGGCTTCGGCAAAGGGCAGCTCCTCCGTGACCGGCGTTTCCGGCTCTTCGGCCAGTTCGGAGTCGGCCAGCTCTCCGGCCATCTTTTCGAATTCCTCGATGCTGGGCAGCTCGTTGACGTCCTTGAGACCGAAGCGCAGCAGAAATTCCTTGGTGGTTTTGTAGAGGATGGGGCGGCCGATGACCTGCTTGCGCCCGGCGGTGGTGATCAGTTTGCGGCTGATCAGGCTGCCCAGGACTCCGGCGGAATCAACGCCACGAATCTCGCTGACCTCGGGCGCGGTGACGGGCTGCTTGTAGGCAATGACGGCGAGCGTCTCCAGGGCCTGCAGGGAGAGCTTCATGGGCGGCTTGAGGCTCTTGACGAAGGCGCGGACGCTGTCGTGATACTCCGGCTTGGTGCCGACGCGGTAGCCACCGGCGATCTCGCGGATCTCGATTCCGCGGTCGCTCCGGTCATACTCCTCTATCAGCTCATCGAGCAGGAGGCGGAGGGTCTCGCGGACTTCGCGGTCGCGTTGGCGGGCGAGGCGCTTGGCGTCTGCCTCCGGGGATGCGGCGGCTTCGGAGGGCGGCTCTGAAGATGGCTCAGAGGCCGCAGGCGGTTCGGCAGCAGCCTCGGCCTCGGGGATAGCTTCGGCCACGGGCGTATCTTCTGCAGAAACGGCAGGCGCCGAAACAGCAGGATCGGTTGCCGGATCCAGGCTGGCGGAGAGGGTGACCTGCTCGGCGGCGGGAGCAGCGTTGTCCGAGGGCGGCTCGGCTGGAGCCTGGTGCTCGCGGTTCCACTCCAGCGCCTCTTCGGCGAACAATGCTGCGAGCTGGGCCAGTGTAACCGGCTCTTCGGCGGCGTAGACAACTGCTTCGATCTTGGCTTTCAGACTCATAGGTAAATAGCTGGATAAAGTAGCGACGCCGGGTAAGACAGGGAGTGCGCTCTTCTGTGCTGGCCTCTCTGCGTGTCTTCTGACGTGTCTCTTTGATACTACCGAAGAACCGTGGCAAGGGGGCAGCAGATCCTTCGCTTTGGGGATGAAGAAGCAGGTCCTTCGCTTCGCTCAGGATGACAAGTTTGGGTGCTCAGGATGACAAGTTTGTGTGGGGGATTAAGAAGCAGGTCAACAGGATGACAAGTTTGTGGCTCAGGATGACAAGTTTGGGTGTGCTCAGGATGACAGACCGGGATCGCAAAGCCCGGCCTATTGCCAGTCGTCCTGGGCGTTCGAGAGCGTTTCATTCATCGTGGTGTCGAACATGGGGTGCTTCTTGATGAAGACCTCGCGGAAGTTGCCGTCCTGCCGGAGAAGAATCGCCTGCAGGCGCACCAGCTCCAGCAGCGCCAGAAACATACAGATGAGGGCGCGCTCGGACCGGGTGTTCTGGAGCAGGCGATGGAGGGCGATGGGCTTGTCTTCCATGACCAGCCTGCGGCCCACGTAGCGGATCATCTGACCGACTGTGACCGAATCTTCCCGAACATCGAGGACCGGGCGATTGCGGGCACGTTCCAGGATCTCGCGGAAGACGCGGACCAGATCGACGGTATCGGCGGCAATCTCCGGTTCGGCGGCGGCATCGTTGCGGAACTCGCGCATGCCGGGATTGGTCCAGGTGGCTTCCTCGATCTGCTGCTTCTGGGCGAGCATCTGGGCGGCGTTTTTGAAGCGCTCGTGTTCGAGCAGGCGCTCCACCAGTTCGCGGCGGGGATCCTCTTCCACCCCTTCGGCAATCTCGTCGGGTGTTCGTGGGAGCAGCATCTTGCTCTTGATGTGGATCAGCAGGGCGGCGGTGTAGATGAACTCGCCTGCGGCGTCCACGTCCGTCTGCTTCAGGTTTTCCACGTATCCCAGAAACTGCGCCGTGATTTTGGCGATGGGGATGTCGTAGATGTCGATGTCCTGCTTGCGGATGAGGTCGAGCAGCAGATCCATGGGGCCGTCGTAGACGCGGCCGACGGTGATGTTGAACGGGAACGCACGGTCCGGGTCGGCCTTGGCAGCGGCCTGTGCGGAGGCAGCCGAGGCAGCATGCCGGGCAGCGGTCTTCTGCTCCGCGGTAAGAGCGGGCGGAGGCGCGGGAGATGCAGCTTCCGGCAACGGCGTGGTGTCGACCACCGGGTCTGCAGCTTGTTCCGGCTGCGACTCCGGTGTCGAGTTGGCATCGTTGGGCAGAATCTCGTCCTGGTTCTGTCGCGTGTCGGTCATTCGCCTGCTTTATGGGGAGCCATCAGGTTCATGGCTCCGCGCACCTGTTGCATGGTCTGCTCGGCGCGCGCGGCGGCATGCTCGGCGCCGGCGCGGAGGATCTGCTTTACCAGTTGCGGATCGTTCTCATATTGCTTCCGTCGCTCCTGAATCGGGGCGAGCTCGGCCACAATGGCGTCGGCGACCCAGCCTTTGCACTCAATGCAGCCGATGCTTGCCGAGCGGCAACCGGCGTATACCCTGGCCATGGTCTCCGGAGTGGAGAAGACTTTGTGGAGATCGCCCACCGGGCATTTGTCCGGGTCGCCGGGATCGCTGCGGCGGACGCGCGCCGGATCCGTGACCATCGTTTTGAGCTTCTTGCGGATGACCGGTTCCGGGTCGTTCAGGTCGATGGTGTTGCCGTAGCTTTTGGACATCTTGCGGCCATCGGTGCCGGGCAGTTTGGGCGAAGGAGTCAGCAGGACTTTGGGCTCGGGCAGGATGGGTTCCGGTTCTTCAAGCGCGACCGCGCTTCCGCGCGAAGAGACTGCCGCGACCGTCTTTCTTTGCGGGGCATAGATCGAGTTGAAGCGGCGGGCGATTTCGCGGGTGATCTCGACGTGGGCTATCTGGTCCTGGCCGACGGGCACGAAATCCGGCTGGTAGATGAGGATGTCGGAGGACATCAGCAGCGGATAGCCAAGGAAGCCGTAGGTGGCCAGATCCTTTTCCTTGAGCTGCTCCTGCTGATCCTTGTACGTGGGGACGCGCTCCAGCCAGCTCAGCGGGGTGATCATCGAGAGCAGCAGATGCAACTCCGCATGCTGCAGGACGTGGCTCTGCACGAAGATGGTGGACTTCTCCGGATCGAGCCCGGCGGCGAGGAAGTCGAGGGCCACGTCGAGCGTGTTCTGCTGAATGCTGGAGGTGTCGGCGTAATCCGTGGTGAGCGCGTGCCAGTCGGCGATGAAGAAATAGCACTCATAGGCACGGTTGCCGGAGGCCTGGAGCTCGTTCTGCAGGCGGACCCAGTTATAGAGAGCCCCCATGTAGTTGCCCAGATGGAGCCTGCCGGTTGGGCGCATGCCACTGAGCACGCGCGGGACCGAGATAGGAGAGGAAGAAGAGTTTGCCACCATGTCCTTCGCTACAAGAAACTTTCTTCCATTGTACGAGAAGTCAGAGCGAGAGCAGGACGCGGTTGAGGGCATCGACGGCGGGGTTCATAAACAGGCCCACGACCCTTCCTCCGACGAACAGGATGAGGATAAGGCTGATCAGGCCCAGCGAGTCATACACGCGGAGCGCATTATAGGGCAGCATGTGGCGGAAGATGTGGCTGCCATCGAGCGGGGGCAGTGGCAGCAGGTTGAAGATCGCCAATAGCAGATTGACGATAAAGCCCAGGTACAGGAGAAGCGCCAGCGGAAAGAGCGCGGGCAGGGTTCCCTCCACGGGTACCGGAATGTGGTTGGCGGTGAAGACGGCGACGATGACGGAGAGCTTTCCGGCAGAGCTTGTGGCCTCAAGCAAGATCAGCACCAGCGAGCATACGATGGCGGCGAGGAGGTTGCTGCAGGGACCGGCGAGGGTGGTCAAAACGTCGTCGCGGCGCAGGTTCTTGAAGTTGCGGGTATTGACTGGCGTGGGTTTCGCCCAGCCGATGAGGAAGCGGCCAAATCCCGGCATGAAGAGCATGGAGAGCGGAATCAGGATGGTCCCCACTGGGTCAATATGCTTGGCGGGATTGAGGGTGACCCGTCCCAGCATGCGGGCGGTCTGATCTCCCAGGCGCGAGGCCATCCAGGCATGCGACGCCTCATGCAGGCTGAGGGCGAAGAGAAGGATGGCAAATTGAAACAGCTTGATGACGAGATCTTGATTCATTGCGTGGTTGCGCCTGATTACTTGAGTACGCCTGATTGTGTGCCAGGCATGGAAAGCTGATGGTAGCACGCAGAGGGTTCAGGAATCCGTGCCCTGGAGTCTACCGCGCCCCGGACAGGAGCCAGATCGACCCGAAGAATCCCCGCGCAATCCAGCGTCACGATCGCCGCCGAAGCAGCCTCAATGCGCCAGACAGCCTATTTCGTAGCCGGATATGTGGCCCCCGGCGAAATGTTGCTTCCGCGTTGGAGGGTGAGGGCCTGGCGGTCATCGAGAATGGCGTTGGTGTGGATGCTGCAATCGTCTTCGATCGTCAGGTTGTAGCCGAAGGTGAAATGGATGTTGGGGTAGAGGAGCACGTTGCTGCCGATGTGGCGGAAGATGTGGCGTCCGAGCATAATGCGGAAGCGGAAACCCAGCCATAGATTCAGGCCGACGGGGGAGCGGTCGAACATCCGCCAGAACCAGATGAGCGGCTTGCGCTGATCGTATTTGGCGTGATCGAGCGTCTCGTCGTACTCCTCGGGCAGCGTGACGTTGCGCGGGTCGAGGGAGAGTTGCAGTACGTTGGTGGGCAACTCGGTGGTCAGGGTGAAGTTGAGCTTGGCTCCTCCGGGCTGGCTGAAGTAGAGCTGGTGCAACTGCTCGCGAACAATCTCGGCGCGCACGTTCGGCTTGTGGTGGCGGCCAAACTCGTTATCGAGGAAGCCGATCCAGCGCAGGTAAATCTCCTCGGCCTCCGGGGTGGGCTGGGGAGCGAGGATGCTGGGAGGAGTGGTTTCTTGTGCCGGGGACATTCGGTTTCCTTCGCGTGAGATGGTGCGTGTCAGTCAGTGCCAGTATCCGGGTTCAATATCAGGGTCAGTGTACGCCGGGCTTACTCCAGCGCGAAGACGGCGTAGACGGTAGCCGAGCTGGTAACCTTGCGGGCACTGATGGCGAGCGGCTCCACCGTCTCGGCTTTCATCGCCATGGAGGACGCCATGCCGCGCATCAGTGGTATGGGGCGCGGTGCTTCCGGGTTCTGGTTGCTGGCATAGAGCAGGGTTCCGAGCCTGGCGCCGAGACCCTTGGCCATGCGGTCGGCGATCTCCTGCGCGCGCTTGAGGGCTTTGCCCGCGGCCTGGGATTCGAGCGCATCGGCATCGGCAACGGACCAGTCGATGGCGCCGCTCTGGTTGGCTCCGGCCTTGATGGCGGTGTCGAGGATGGAGGCGGCGGCCTGGGCGGAGGTCTTCACGCTCCAGCTTTGCTGCACGGTGAACTGGTGCTGTGCTTTCTGGTCGGGCGTCAGGTTCTGCAACTCATAGGGCTGCACGTGGCTTATGTTCTGCGACTGGCTCTGGATGGCATCTTTCTTGACCCCTGCGGCCTCCAGGGCGCGAGCAATCGCATTCGAGGTCCGGGAGCCGCTGGCGTAGGCGGCCTGCTCGTCCGCGGCGTAGATCTGGAATCCGATGTGGACGGTGGCGGTATCGGCGTCGGCAGTAGCGGTGTCCGTGGTGGAGACGGCGATGGTGCGGTTGTCCTTATTTACCTGAATCTGCTGGGCTGTCAGTGGAAGGTTGAGCGCAAGGAGCACAACTGGCAAAGCAGCTTTAAGGGCATTTCGCATGTAAAGGAGTCCTCTTGTGAGAGCAGGCTACTCCAAACCACTTCCGCAATTCCACCTCTCCGGCAATTCATCCGCTCCGGCAATTCATCTTAGGAATGGCCGCCCGGCACTTTTTAGGCCGAAGGCTGAACGGTGCGGGAGAAGGCCCGGATGGATTCGAGGGTGCGGTTGACGGCGCCGGAATCAATGGCATGGGCGCAGAGGCGGACTCCCTCGGCCAGATCCCCGGCCAGTCCGGCGGCCAGCAGTGCGGCGGCGGCGTTGATGAGCACGATGTCGCGCCGGGGACCCTTTTCGCCATGGAAGATTCTTTCCAGCACGGCGGCGTTCGCGGCTGCATCGCCGCCCGTGAGTTCGCTGTAAGCGCCTGTCTGGAGCCCAGCATCCTCGGGCTTGGTGCGGTAGAGGGCAACGGTGCCGTCGCGTACCTCGGCGAGCGTGCTGTCGGTGGTGACGGTGATTTCATCGAGTCCGTCGGAGCCGCGAACCACGAAGGCATGGCGTACGCCGAGGCGGGCCATGGCTTCGGCAGCCAGCGGCAACTGCTTGTACTGGGCAACTCCCATGACCTGTACCGGAGCGTAAGCGGGGTTGGTGAGCGGACCGGCAAGGTTGAAGATGGTGCGGAAGCCCAGCGCCTTGCGGACGAGCGCGACGCGCTTCATCGCCGGGTGCAGCGCCGGGGAGTAGAGGAACATGAAGCCGGTGGCGCGGAGGCACTCCACCGATTGCGCGGGAGAGAGAGCGATCGCGACGCCGAGGGTCTCCAGCACATCGGCGGAGCCGCATTGCGAGGTCACGCTGCGATTGCCGTGCTTGGCGATCTTTGCGCCCGCGGCGGCCGCCACCAGAGCCGCTCCGGTGGAGACATTAAAGGTGCTGCGGTCGCCGCCGCCGGTTCCGCAGGTATCCACAAGCTCCGCGCGCTCGGCGTCGGTGAGGGGGATGGGAACGCTGAGGGAGCGCATCGCCTCGGCAAAGCCGGTCAGCTCGTCCACGGTTTCTCCGCGGGTGTTGAGCAGGGTCAGCAGGGCGGCAATCTCGATATCGCTGGCATCGCCGGCGAGCATTTCATGGAGAGCCGCGCGCGCTTCATCGCGGGTCAGTGTGGCGGAGTTTTCCGCGAGGTGCTTGAGCGTCTCTCTCAGTTTCGGCATGGTCTGGCACCATCGTAGCGGAGCGGAGCGGGGGAAGCCAATGCGCGGGCTGTGTTTGCTGATGGGTTACGCCGTCCGATACTATTCAAGGTGTTTGTGAGCAGCATCACTGTTTTAGGAAGACGCGTGCCCAAGGGTATGCGGCGAGGGGAATTCTCAAGCAGGCTATGAAAATTCACGAGTATCAGGCAAAGGACATCCTGGCGAAGCACGGCGTAGCCGTTCCGCGGGGTGAAGTGGCCAACACGCTGGAACAGGCGTTGGATGTGGCCAAGAAGCTCTTCAGCGAAGGCGCGACCGGTGTCGTAGTGAAGGCGCAGATCCACGCCGGAGGCCGAGGCAAAGGCGGCGGCGTGAAGGTGGCCAAAACGCTGGAGGAGGCCGAGGGCTACGCCAAGCAGATTCTGGGGATGCAACTGGTAACGCACCAGACGGGACCGCAGGGGCAGAAGGTGCAGCGGCTGCTGGTGGAAGAGACGGCGGCCATCGACCGCGAGCTGTATCTCGGCATCGTGCTCGACCGTGCGGCGGCCAAGCTGGTCTTTATGGCATCGAAGGCCGGCGGCATGGAGATAGAAGAGGTTGCAGCCAAGGATCCGGATGCGATCGTGAAGGAGTACATCGACCCCGCAGTGGGATTCCAGCCCTACCAGGCGCGCAAGCTGGCTTTTGCGTTGGGGCTGAAGCCGACGCAACTCAACCAGGCCGTGCAGTTCATGCAGGGGCTGTACAAGGTTTACGTGGACACGGATGCTTCGCTGCTGGAGATCAATCCGTTCATCACCACCAAGGACGACAAGCTGTTCGCGCTGGATTGCAAGATCAATTTTGACGATAACGCGATGTTCCGCCACAAGGATCTGAAGGAACTACGGGATGTGGCGGAAGAGGATCCGCTTGAGGTGGAGGCGTCGAAGTACGCGCTGAACTACATCAAGCTGGATGGCAACATTGCCTGCATGGTGAATGGCGCGGGCCTGGCGATGGCCACGATGGACATCATCCAGTACGCAGGCGGAAGCCCGGCGAATTTTCTGGATGTAGGCGGCGGCGCCAACCAGGAGCAGATCGAGCATGCGTTCGAGATTCTGCTCTCGGACAAGAATGTGAAGGCGATCTTCATCAACATTTTTGGCGGGATTCTGCGGGTGGACACTCTGGCGCAGGGCGTGGTGGCTGCGGCAAAGAAGCTGAATGTGACCGTGCCGATCGTCTTGCGGCTTGAGGGCACGAACGTGGAGCAGGGACGCGAGATTCTGAAGGCGTCGGGACTGAACTTCCTCGTCGGCGAGACGATGCAGGATGCGGCTGCGCTGGCCGTTGCGGCGGCGAAGGGAGACAAATAATGTCTGTACTGGTAAGCGAAAATACACGGTTGATTGTTCAGGGAATTACGGGCAGAGAGGGAACGTTCCACGCCAAGGGTTGCGCGGAGTATGGTACCAAGGTGGTTGGCGGCGTCACTCCCGGCAAGGGCGGAACCACGCATGAGGGCTGGCCGGTATTCGATACGGTGCAGAAGGCCGTGGCCGAAACGGGCGCGAATGCGACGGTGATTTTTGTGCCGCCGCCGTTTGCCGCCGATGCGATTCTGGAGGCGGAAGACGCAGGTCTGCCGCTGATCGTCTGCATCACGGAGGGGATTCCCTCGCTCGACATGGTGAAGGTGTGGGCGAAGATCAAGAATTCGAAGTCGCGACTCATCGGACCCAACTGCCCGGGCGTGATTTCGCCAGGCAAGGCGAAGGTCGGCATTATGCCGGGACGCATTCACAAGCAGGGAACGGTGGGGATTGTGTCGCGCTCGGGCACGCTGACCTATGAAGCGGTATATCAACTGACGACGCGCGGCATCGGACAATCGACGGCAATTGGCATTGGCGGCGATCCGATCATCGGGACGAATCATACCGACGCGCTGAAGCTGTTGAACGAGGACCCCGATACGGAAGCGATCATTATGATCGGCGAGATCGGCGGCACGGCGGAGGAGGCTGCGGCGGAGTACATCAAGGCCCATGTGAAGAAGCCGGTAGTCGGCTTTATCGCCGGCCAGACGGCTCCTCCGGGACGCCGCATGGGACACGCAGGCGCCATCATCTCCGGCGGGCAGGGCACCGCAGCCGATAAGATGAAGGCGATGGAGGCAGCGGGAATCCACGTAGTGGCTTCCCCGGCCTTGATCGGCGAGACGCTGGCCCGGGTGATCGGGAAAGCTTAAGCCACGCCGGAAGCAGCAAACAAAATGGGCCCGCACCCTGGTGGATTTCGCTTTCCTTCGGAGACCACTGGGTGCGGGCCTGGAATTACTGGGATCCATAAGCACGGAACCATAAGAGCGGGGCCAGGCATTGCAGTTGCGAATGCTTTGTCAGCCTTAGCAACGAAGTCCTGATTGGAGTCATGGAACGCACGCGAGTGGCTCGGCAGCCACGGAAGAGGAGAATGGTCATGGATCAGAAAGTGACAAAATCTTTCGGACCGGTGCTTGCAAATCTCGATGCTTTGCTTCCAGATCTTGAGTCGATCTACAAGGACATTCATTCTCACCCCGAACTGTCGATGCAGGAAGTGAGGACTGCGGGCATCGCGGCGGATCACCTGCGCAAGGCGGGCTTTGAAGTGACAACAGGTGTGGGGAAGACCGGCGTAGTCGGTCTGTTGAAGAACGGCGACGGCCCTACGATTATGCTGCGCGCCGACATGGACGCCCTGCCGGTTCAGGAAGCCACCGGCCTGCCCTACGCGAGCACGGTTACCGCTGTCGATCGCACAGGAAAGACGGTGCCTGTGATGCACGCCTGCGGACACGACATGCATGTGACGTGGCTGATTGGCGCGGCCACACTCCTGGCTCAGTCTCGCAATGCCTGGCACGGTACGCTGATGGCCGTGTTTCAACCGGCGGAGGAAACCGGCGAAGGTGCGCAGGCGATGATCTCCGACGGGCTCTTGACGCGGTTCCCCAAACCCGACGTCATCCTGGGGCAGCACGTCATGAACCCCACTGCCGGCGTGCTTTACTGGCGCACGGGCGTGGTGACCTCTGCCGGCGACAGCTTCCAGATTCGGATGTTTGGGCGCGGCGCTCACGGGTCCATGCCGGAAGCCAGTATCGATCCGGTAGTGATGGCGGCATCCACCGTCCTGCGACTGCAGACCATTGTCTCCCGCGAGGTCGCGGCGACGGAAGCTGTCGTGGTTACAGTCGGCTCGCTCCAGGCAGGGACGAAGGAAAATGTCATTCCTGACGAGGCTGTTATCAAGCTCAATGTGCGTACATTTGACGAAGGTGTTCGGACGCGTGTTCTGGCCGCAATTACGCGGATTGTGAATGCGGAAGCCGCCGCTTCGGGTGCTCCCAGGCCGCCGGAGATTACGCCGCTCGACCACTACGCAATCGTTCGGAACGATGACCAGGCAACTCATCGGGTGGTGGAAGCCTTCCATAAGTATTTTGCAGACGACCGCATACGGGAAACCAAGCCCTCGACTGCAAGCGAGGACTTTGGATGCTTCGGATCCTCGTGGCACGTACCGGCTGTATTCTGGTTCGTTGGCGGCACGGATCCCAATGTGTACGAGAAGGCCAAAGCCGCTGGTAAGCTCGGCGAGCTTCCAACCAACCATAATCCGCGATTTGCCCCAGTGATCCATCCAACGCTGGAAACAGGCGTGCAGACCCTGGTGGTTTCCGCCCAGGCCTGGCTGGCCTCGTAGCTACTATGATTGTTAACGATCAAATCCTGGTGAGTGATTTCCTGAACCTGCTGGATCTGGTAGGTACCTTCGCGTTCGCGATTAGCGGAGCGGTATCCGGCATCAAGCACAAGCTCGATCTTTTTGGGGTGCTCGTACTGTCCTTCGTTGCGGCCACGGCAGGGGGCATCACCCGCGATGTGTTGATCGGAGCGATCCCGCCGGCTTCGGTCGCTGACTGGCGATATATCACCGTGTCGATCCTTGCAGGATTGGCTGTATTTTTCTGGTACCCGCTCACGACAAAATTGAAGAGTCCGGTCCAGCTATTCGATGCAATCGGGCTGGGACTTTTCGCGGTTGTCGGAGCCGGTAAGGCGCTTGCCTTCCATGTCGCCCCGGGAGGAGCCGTCCTTCTGGGCGTGATGACCGGAGTTGGCGGGGGAGTCGTACGCGACGTGCTTGTCGCAGAGGTTCCCATCGTTTTTACCGCCGAACTCTATGCGGTTGCCGCCCTGCTTGGCTCGATTGTGGTTGTGCTGGGCCACGCGCTTTCCCTCCCGTCCGCCCCAGCGGAAGCGGTTGGCGGGTTTCTATGCGTCGCACTGCGGCTGCTGGCCATTCGGAACGGCTGGCGTCTCCCCGTAGCGCAGCATCCGGATTAAAAGGCCCGCCTTGTCATCTTGAGCGCAGCGGCTCTGCTCCCCCACAGGCTTTGTCATCCTGAGCGCAGCAACTCTGTTCCCCACACTAGCCTTGTCATCTCCCACTAGCCTTGTCATCCTGAGCGAAGCGAAGGACCTGCTTCTTCATCTCCGGCCGCGTCCTCAGCAAAGCGCTCCGTGCTCCTCCCCACTGGCTTGTCCTAAGCGCAGCAACTCTGTCCCCCCACCAGCTCTGTCATCGCCCACGCCAGCCTTGTCATCCTGAGCGCAGCGAAGGACCTGCTTCTTCCCCTTGCCCACGAAAATCTTTGCGCCTCGCTCTTTGTCAGCCGTAAGCTCGCTTCATGCATGGCGAGCGCGTTTATAGCACATACATTATGGCGAGCCGGAGCCGGACACTGTATATCGGCATGACTGGAAACCTGCGACAAAGAGTATTCGAGCATAAGCAAAAACGAGGGTCGGACTTCACTGCGAAGTATCGGTGCAGCCGCCTTGTCTGGTACGAAAACTTCCATTACGTCCGGAACTCCATCGCCATGGAAAAGAAATTGAAGGGGTGGCTGCGGGCAAGAAAGATTGCACTCATCGAAGAGGTGAATCCCTCGTGGGAGGATTTGAGCGAAGGATGGTACTCAGAAGAGCAGTTGAGGATTGATGAGGGGGAAGCAGATCCTTCGCTGCGGAGATGAAGAAGCAGGTCCTTCGCTTCGCTCAGGATGACAAAGCTGGCGTGGGGGATGACAAATGCGATGTGGAGACAGAGCTCCCGCGCTCAGGATGACAAGCCAGTGTGGCGAGCAGGGAGCGCTTTGCTGAGGACGAGGCGGGAGATGAAGAAGCGGGTCCTTCGCTGCGCTCAGGATGACAAGGCTGGTGTGGGGGAAGCAGGTCCTTCGCTTCGCTCAGGATGACAAAGCTGGCGTGGGCGATGACAAGGCTGGCGTGGGGGGCAGAGCTGCTGCGCTCAGGATGGCAAAGCCAGCAGCGCCATGCTGGCAGCAGCCACAGCAAGGCGCGGGGATTACCAGACTCTGCAGGTTTTTTCGGCGGCCATGGGCTGGCCTTTCCTGCAATGGAAGGTCCTGGCGAACTGCGGCAGGTCGGCGAGGATGCCGTTGGTGCGATATTCGTCGGGGGAGTGGGGATCGGTCTGCAGTTGCGTGCGCAGAGCTTCGGGACGGGTCTGCGTGCACCACTGCTGTGCATAGGCCACAAAGAAGCGCTGTTCCGCTGTGTAGCCGTCCTGTTTCGCTGCCATGTCGAGATGGTTTTTCTGTGCTTCGTCGGTCCAGGCGAGGTAGGCCAGCCAGAGGCCGCCGAGATCGGCGAGGTTTTCTCCCAGCGTGAGCTTGCCGTTGATGTGCACGTTGTCCACCGGCACATAGCCGTTGAACTGCCGGACCATACAGGTCGCGCGCTCGGTGAACTTCTTCCCGTCCTGTGCGGTCCACCAATCGGTCAAGTTTCCACTGGCATCGAACTGGCGTCCTTCATCGTCGAAGCCGTGGGTCAGCTCGTGGCCGATGGTGGAGCCCATGTCGCCATAGTTCGCGGCGTCATCCTCCAGCGCGCTGAAGAAGGGCGGCTGCAGGTATCCGGCGGGGAAGTTCACATCGTTCATCTGCGGGTTGTAGTAAGCGTTGACGGTGGGGGGAGTCATACCCCATTCGGCCCGATCGACGGGTTTGCCAATCTTGGCGAGGTCGCGGTCGCTCTCGAACTCGCGGGCCCTCAGCATGTTGCCCAGCGTATCGCCGCGAACAATCTCCAGCCGGGAGTAGTCGCGCCACTTGTCCGGATAGCCGATTTTGTTGACGACGGTGTGGAGTTTTTCCCTGGCGCGCAGTTTGGTTGCAGCGCTCATCCAATCCAGGTTGTCGATGTCCCGCCCCATGGCCGCTTCAATCGCAACCGTCATATCCAGTGCGCGCTGCTTTTCGGAGGCTGGAAAGTAGCGGCTTACATAGACCTGGCCGAGTGCCTCGCCAAGTTCGCTGTCGACGCGACGGGTGCAGCGTTTCCAGCGGGGCTGCTGCTCCTCCTGCCCGCGCAGAGTGTGCGCGTAGAAGTTGAAGTCCTCATCGTCAAAGCTTTGCGGCGTGCTGGTACCGGCGATGGCGTGGATGAAGTGCCAGCGGAGATAGGTCTTGATGGCAGCCAGATCGGTGTCGTTGAGGAGGGCGTTCATCTCGGTGAAGAATTTCGGCTCCGTAACGTTGATGCCATCGGTTTCGGGATTGTGTAGAGGCGCGTGCAGCGCAGCAAGGTAGGCGTTGAAGTCGAAGGCAGGCACAGAGGCTTCAAAGGCCGCAAGCTTCATCGGGTGATTGAGTTTTTGCGGGTCGCGCGCTTCAGTGACCGTCAGCGAGGCCCTGGCCAGCCGCGTCTCCAGCGCCATCACGGTCTGCGCATCCTGGGAGGCTTTGCCGGCCGGCTCGCCCAGCAGTCGGAACATGTTGGCGACATGCAGCACGTACTGGTTGCGCTGCTCCACGCTCTTGGCGTCGGTGCGGGTGTAGTAGTCGCGCTCCGGCAGGCCCAATCCACTGGCGACAAAATAGTCGATGACGCGGGTGGAGTCGGCAAAGTCCTGGTTGGAGCCGGAGGCGAAGAACGCGTCCACGCCCTGGCGATGCAACTCGGCAAGCAGAACGGGAAGATCCCGCTTCTCGCGGAGAGCCGCGATGCGGTCCAGCTCGGGCTGGAAGGGCGCGGTTCCCCTGGCGTTGACTGCCGCTACGTCCATGCAGGTGGCATATTCGTCGCCGATCTTCTGCTCGTTGGGGGTGCGGGTGGAAGAGGCGCTGGAGGTGCTCTCCAGTATGAGGCGCAGCTTCTCGCGATTGATATCGGCCAGCTCAGTGAAGCGGCCGTAGGTGGTCTGGTCCTTCGGCAGCGGATTCTTCTTTAACCAGCCATTGCAGGCGTAGCGATAGAAGTTCTGGCAGGGATCGATCGCCGTGTCGACCAGCGAAGCGTCGAAGACCTTGAGCGTATTTCGCGAAGGCGAATCCGTGGGAGTCTGGCCGGTGAGCGCGGCGGGCGCAAGCGTAAGGAGCAGGGCAGCCACGACGCCGGTGATGGAAGCAGCAGCGCGATTGTCCCCGGCTCCGCGGCTCAGCAGCAGATTTCGTCCAAAGGTCATTGGCACAAACTTTAACAGACAGCAACCCCCGGGAACGCAGGAAAGGAGCCTAAACAGGTACACTTGAAGGATTGCAGCGACTTATTCGCATAAGAGATCGCAACTATACGTTTACAGGAGAAACTGAGTGTCAGAACGCACGTTCAGCATCATCAAGCCGGACGCCGTCCGCAAGGGGTACACCGGCGCGATTCTAGCGGAGATTGAAAAGGCAGGATTCAAGATCGTCGCCGTGAAGAGGCTTTCCATCTCCAAGCAGCAGGCCGAAGGTTTCTACCACGTGCATGCGCAGCGGCCGTTCTTCGATTCGTTAACAACCTTCATGTCTTCCGGGCCGATCTTTCCGATGGTGCTCGAGAAGGACAACGCGATCGCGGATCTGCGGAAGCTGATGGGCGCAACGAATCCCGCAAATGCCGAGGAAGGCACGATCCGCAAGCAATATGCAGGGTCGATTGAAGAGAACGCGATTCACGGCTCGGATGCTGCTGATACGGCGGCGTTTGAGATTGGCTACTTTTTCGCTGGCTACGAGCTGGCGTAGTTCCCAGGGCGCCGCGGGTCTCGTCCCGCTGCGCCTTGCTATTCAGGGAGGACACCTTTTTCTCTCTCTTCGCGCCTGGGCCTGACGTACAGGGTTCAGCGGCCCGGCGGCAGGCGAAGAAGGGCCCGTAGAGCTGCCGGGGTGCACAAGCTGATAGACTAGGTATTGTGCCCAATCAGGGGTTGGGAGCATCGACTGCGGCGGACGGCTGCTGCGCAGTCCTGCCCGCTGTTCCCGCCCGATAGCAATCCAAATCTGCAAGCACTGCAAAAAGAATAGGAAAACCGCGCCTGTGAGTACGACAATTCGCAATATCGCCATCATCGCCCACGTCGATCACGGTAAGACAACGCTCGTGGACGCATTGCTGAGGCAGGCCGGAACTTTTCGCGCCAATGAAGCCATAGCCGAGCGGGTCATGGACTCGAATGATCTGGAGCGTGAGCGTGGCATCACCATTCTCGCCAAGAACACGGCAATCCACTTCCGCGATACCAAGATCAACATCATCGACACGCCGGGCCACGCCGACTTTGGCGGCGAAGTGGAGCGCGCACTGAAGATGGTGGACGGCGTGATGCTGCTGGTGGATGCCTCCGAGGGGCCGCTGCCGCAGACGCGCTATGTGCTCTCCAAGGCTCTCGAAGCCAAGCTGAAGCCCATCCTGGTGATCAACAAAATCGATCGCCCCGACGCGCGCGCGCAGGAGGTCCTGAACGAGGTCTATGACCTGTTCATCGATCTGGATGCGGGAGAAGACCAGCTGGATTTTCCGGTGCTGTACACCAACGCCAAGGCAGGAACGGCGAGTCTCTCGATGACCGAACCAGGCACCGACCTGCAGCCTTTGTTTGAGGCGATCCTCTCGACCATTCCGCAGGCAACCGGCGACCCGAATGGCGATATGCAGATCCTGGTGACCAACCTGGACTACTCGGATTACCTGGGCCGCCTGGCGGTGTGCCGCGTGTTCAACGGTACTCTGCATACCGGCGACGAGGTATACATCTCCAAGCGCGACCACTCGCTGCAGAAGACAAAGATCACCAAGCTCTTCTCGTATATGGGCCTCAAGCGCGTGGATATTACCGAAACCGAGATTGGCGACATCGTCGCCGTGGCCGGCGTGGAAGGGATCACGATTGGCGAGACCATCACCGGAATCGACAAGCCGGCGCCGCTGCCGCTGATCGTGATCGACGAGCCAACGATTGCGATGCAGTTCTCCGTGAACAACTCGCCCTTCGCGGGGCGGGAGGGCCAGTATGTCACGTCGCGCAATCTGCGGGAGCGGCTGGAAAAGGAGCTGCTGACCAACGTTTCGATTCGCGTTGAGGATACGGGCAGCCCGGACAGCTTCAAGGTGCTGGGACGCGGCGAGTTGCAGCTCGCCATCCTGATCGAGATGATGCGCCGCGAGAGCTTTGAGTTGATGGTGGGCAGGCCCGAGATCGTGACTCGCCAGGTAGATGGCAAGACGATGGAGCCCGTGGAGCGGCTGACGATCGATGTTCCAGAGAACTTTGTTGGAGTGGTGATTGAAAAGCTTGGGCCGCGCAAGGGCGAGATGCTGAAGATGCACAATCACGGCTATGGACGCGTGCGGCTGGAGTTCCGCGTGCCCAGCCGGGGATTGATCGGACTGCGCAGCGAGATGTTGACCGAGACGCGCGGCACGATCGTGATGAACACGATCTTCGATGGTTACATTCCACATCAGGGAGAGATTCCGCAGCGTCCCACCGGGGCTCTGATCTCGGATCGCGCGGGCGTGACCACAACCTATTCGCTGAATGGCTTGCAGGAGCGGGGCACGCTCTTCCTGGGGCCGGGAGTGGATGTTTACGAGGGGATGATCGTCGGCGAACACTCGCGCGACAACGACCTGGACGTGAACGTGGTGCGGGAGAAGAAGCTCACGAATATGCGGGCTTCCAGCGCGGATGAGGCCATCCGCCTGGTCCCGTTCAAGTCCCTGAATCTGGAGCAGGCGATTGAATTTATCGCCGAAGATGAGCTAGTGGAAGTGACACCGAAGTACCTGCGGCTGCGGAAGAAGATTCTGCAGGCAAACCGGCGCCCGAAGCGCTCCACCAACGTTATGGCCTGAAACGGATAGACGCGGCTTCTCCTGCGAGGAGGAGCCGTGTTCCGGCCAGCCGACCTCCGGCGCGGGCGATGTAGTTACACTGTGGTAACGTTGGCTTAAGGTATTGCCCCGCGCGTACTTTAGAACGCGGTAGCATAGATTGAAAATGTCGCATTCGCCGAACCTGCTTCCCCCGAACGCATCTCACGGCTCGGCCGATCCTGACCGCAATCCGGTGCGGGATCCCCATGCCGGCAAAGTGCTTTGGCTCAAGCGGGTTGAGTTGTTCCTGCGCGTGGTGATCCGCCTCTACATCGGGGTTCTGGTCCTGCTGCTGCCGTGGACGCATCTCTGGCAGGACAATCACTTTCTGAATTATTTCCCGCAAATGGCGCATGTGGCGACGCTGGGTGTCGTTCGAGGAATTGTCTCGGGCATCGGGCTTCTCAATCTATGGATTGCTCTCTCCGACGCGATTCAATATCGTGAATCGTAACTTCGAATAAAGTGAGCCATGAGCATAAACATTCCTGATCCGCCGCATCTTGCCAAAGCGCCGCTGGCCTATGAGAATCCCAACTTCCTGAATGGGCCGGATGGCCGCATCATCCGCATCCTGTCGGAGTACTCGGAACCGCTGGCGCGTTTTCGCCGCGAGCGCATCCAGGACACCGTGGTTTTCTTCGGGTCGGCACGTTTTCGCGGAATGGATGAGGCGAATCACACGCTCGAAGTGCTGGAGAATACCGGGTCAGCACAGGCCGCGCCATCGGAGGAGCAGCCGGCGCGGCTTCCAGAACTGGAGCAGGGAACGGCAACCGAGCTGAGTTTACGCCGGGCCGAGGCTGCGGTAGAGATGGCCCGCTACTACGAAGATGCGCGCCGTCTCGCTTACATGCTGACCAAGTGGTCGATGTCCTTGAACTATCGCCGCCGGCGCTTTGTGGTGACCTCCGGCGGCGGCCCCGGCATTATGGAAGCGGCCAATCGCGGGGCATACGAGGCAGGCGGAAAGACAATCGGGTTAAATATTCGTCTGCCATTTGAGCAGGAGCCGAATCCTTACATCACTCCATCGCTGAACTTCGAATTCCATTACTTCTTCATGCGTAAGTATTGGTTTGCCTACATGAGCAAGGCGCTGGTGGTCTTCCCCGGCGGCTTCGGCACGCTGGACGAGATGTTTGAGCTGCTGACGCTGTCGCAGACCAACAAGCTGGCCAAGAAGATGACGGTGGTGATCTACGGCTCGTCCTATTGGAACCAGGTGTTGAATCTGGATGTTCTGGTGGACAAGGGCGCGATCTCGCCGAAGGATCGTGAACTCTTTCAGATGGTCGATACGCCGGAAGACGCATTCGCCATATTGAAAGAGGGCCTGACGCGGAATCATCTGGAGCCGGAGGCGTTGCGCGCCCGGCAAAGCGCGGAGGAAGAGGTGCTCTCCGGCTGGACTGAAGAAGAATTTCTTGGTCCTGAGATTACTAAGACGAGCATGTAAAGCGCACTGTGGATGAGTGCGTGTATGAAGAAGCGGTAAATATTTTGCATTGCTGAAGCGAACGATTTTGGTCTTCCCGGTATCTTTCTATGTTCGCGTCGGAATTGAAGTTCCTTTCTTGTGTCCGTAATCCGGTGTTCATGGCATCGCGTTGATACTGCCATCGGAATTGGGATGCAAGGAGGACACTTAGATGCTCGAATCGAAGATTTCGTATCTTTGGGACGATAATCAGGCCGCGCGTGGTTTCGTCTCTGGTGTTTCTCTCCATAGCCATACCAACCAATCGAAGGAAACGCTGGATTTTCTCGCCAACCTCGGCAACCAGTACCCCTGGATTCGTCCCGTGCTGGCGCGCAGCGAGCGCTATTGCCGGGAAAAACAAAAGCTTCCTCTCGACTATGCGCGCAGCTATTGGACGCCTCCGTTGACCCCGCGCCTGGCATTTGAGCTGGAAGGACGTCAGATTCAAAACCTGAATCTTGCGCCGCTGGTTTCCATTACGGATCACGACACGATCAACGCGCCGATGCTGCTGCGCACGGTAGCCAGCGCGCGCCACATTCCGGTATCGGTGGAGTGGACGGCCCCGTTTGGCTCGGATCAGGCCTTCCATCTCGGGATTCACAACCTGCCCAGCGAGTCGGGGGCGGAGTGGATGAAGATCTTCGAGGAGTTCACCGCGAAGCCCAACGATGACCGGCTGACGGAGTTGCTGGCGGAGCTGCATGCCCTGCCGAATGTGCTGGTGATCTTCAATCATCCCCTGTGGGATCTATACCTGATCGGCGAAGAGAAGCACGCCGTTCGCGTCGAAGAGTTCATGCGGCGGAATGGCGAGTTCATGCATGCGCTGGAGTTGAATGGGCTGCGGAACTGGGAAGAGAATCGCTCGGTAAAACGGATGGCGAAGCGGTGGAACAAGCTGCTCATCTCCGGCGGCGACCGGCACGGGGTTGAGCCCAATGCCAACATCAATCTTTCGCAGGCGACCAGCTTTACCGAATTTGTGCACGAGGTGCGCTACGAGGGCCGGAGCCACGTGCTCTTTATGCCCCAATATGCCGAGCCCTGGAAGCACCGCATTCTGCAATCGACACTGGACGCGATCCGTCACTACCCGGACTTTCCACAGGGTTCGCGGAGATGGGATGAACGTGTTTATCATCCGGACCGGAATGGAGTGATTCGGCCGCTGTGCGAGCTGTGGAACAACGACAAAGCTCCCTGGGCGATGCGCTATGCGCTGGAAGCGGTGAGGATGATGGGCAGCAAGCCGGTGAGCAGCAGTCTTCGTCTCGCCTGGGCGGAGTCACGGCAACTGCGCTTTGCGCTTGGCGAACAGGAAGCGTTCTAGAGAGAACCGGTGTGCGATCGTTTCGAGGCAGCGGGAGGCGAAGATCTGCGGACTGGCGGCGGAACCAGGGAAAGCGCCTGTACGGGGATGGCACGCACGGCTAAACTTTTGATATGGAAATCGATCAGCCGCGGGTGGCCTATTTCCCCGACTCCTTTCACGAGATCAACGGGGTAGCGCATACCAGCCGCCAGTTTGAAGCCTTTGCCAAACGCAGGGATCTTCCCTTCCTTTGCGTGCGTGCGGGGGACCGGGCGCAGCCCTTCTTTGAGGATGGTCAGGTTTCCACCCTGGAGCTGCCGCGGGGTTTTCTGTCCTTTGCCCTGGATAAGGATCTTCGCTTCGATCCTGCATTCGTGCGCCACTTGCCGGACATCATTCGCACGCTTCGGGGCTTTCGTCCGGACATTCTGCACATCACCGGGCCGAGCGAGGTGGGCATGCTTGGGGCTGCGCTGGCGCATCATCTCGATGTGCCTCTGGTGGCCTCGTGGCACACCAATGTGCACGAATACGCGGCGCGGCGTTCGGGGTGGTTTCTGCGGCTGCTGCCGCAGGAAAGCGCTGAGAGAACCGCGAAGACCATCGAAGCGGTGACGCTGGCTGCTGCTGCTCGTTTCTACCGCCTGGCGCGGATCCTCTTCGCGCCCAATCGCGAGCTCTGCGATCTGCTGGAAAAGGCCACACATCGGTCCTGCTACCTGATGCAGCGTGGCGTGGACACGAATCTGTTTTCTCCCCAGAGCCGCAGCCGGCAAGCAATCGATGAGGAGGTAGTGCTGGGCTATGTGGGCCGCCTTTCCGTGGAGAAGAACGTCGCCCTGCTGGCCACGTTGCGGGCAGATCTGCTGAAGCAGGGGCTGACGCGCTTCCGGTTCTTGATTGTGGGGCAGGGAGCGGAGGAGGGCTGGCTCCGCGAGAACCTGCCGAATGCCGAGTTTACCGGCGTATTGCGCGGCGCAGCGCTGGCGCAGGCTTACGCGAACATGGATCTCTTCGTATTTCCCTCCCACACCGACACGTTCGGAAACGTTGTGCTGGAGGCGCTGGCCTCGGGCGTTCCCGCAATTGTGACGCCGGATGGCGGCCCGCGCTACATCGTTCAGGATGGCAAGTCCGGGCTGATTGCCTCGGACGAGGAGTTTTCCGCAGCAGTGGCCAGCGTCCTGTGCGATCCGGAGAAGTATGCGCAGATGCGTCGCGATGCGCGGACGCAGGCCTTGAGCGCATCCTGGGATGCGGTGTTTGAAGGTGTCTACGCGGCGTATGAGACGGTGCGCAAGCCGAAGGAAGTCGTGATGGCTTAGCTGCGGCGCCGGACAATTGCGTAGGGCGCGTTCAGGCCGCGTTGGGCGTGCCGTAACTCACCCGTCGAGAGCGAGAGGATTACGCCGTCGATTGCTCTTCCAGCACCACCATCAGCTCTTCCCACTCTGCGGTGAGTGCCTCGTTGCGTGCGCGCAGGTCTTCAAGCTCCCTGGTCAACCGCTGCGTCTCTTCCATGCTCACAAACACGCCCAGCGCCTGCTCGGTATCGGCAATCGAAGCTTCCACGCGCGGAATCTCCTCTTCGATCCATGCGTATCGCTCCTGCATCTGCTTCAGCTTGATAGGGTTCAGGCGTTTGCTCTTTTCCTTCTCTGCAGTCTCAGGCTCGGCCACTGCGGCGGGGGCAGGCTTCGCATTGCCGCTCGCATGCGTGGAGGAAGGCAGTGCGCCCACCAGCGCAGCACCGCTCTCCTTGCGGTAGAGGTAGTCCTCATAGTTGCCGGGATACACGTGGACGTGACCGCCCTCCACCTCGAAGACCCGCGTCGCAAGACCATCAATGAAATAGCGGTCGTGGGAGACGAAGATCACCGTCCCCGTAAAGCTGTTGACCGCCTCCAGCAGTACATCCTTGGCGCGAAGATCCAGGTGATTCGTCGGCTCATCCAGCAGCAGGAAGTTCGCCGGACTAACCAGGATTCGTGCCAGCGCATAGCGATTTCGCTCTCCGCCCGACAGGACGCCGAGCGGCTTGAACACATCGTCTCCGGAGAAGAGGAAGCATCCCAGCAGGCTTCGCAGTTCTGTCTCGGTGACCTTTGGAGCCGTCCGGCTGATGTCGTCCAGCATGCGCGCCTCAGGGTCCAGCACCTTGTACTGATCCTGCGCGAAATACTCCGCCAGCACGTTGTGCCCCAGCTTCAGCGTTCCCGCTGTCGGCGGCTCGACCCCTGTCAGCAGGCGGATCAGCGTCGATTTGCCCGCGCCGTTCGCGCCTACCAGTGCGATGCGGTCGCCCCGGTCGATGGTGAAGTTGACGTCGTGCAATACCTGCTTGGCATCGTAGTTCTTCGACAGCGCTGAGACTTCCACCACAGTGCGCCCCGATGGCGGAGGCTGCGGAAAAGTGAAGTGGATCGCCTTCTCCTCCTCGGGAATCTCGATGCGCTCAATCTTCTCCAGTTCCTTGATGCGGCTCTGCACCTGCTTCGCCTTCGTGGCCTGCGCGCGGAAGCGGTTGATGAAGGCCTCAAGGTGCTCAATCTGGTCGCGCTGATTCTTGTATGCCGCCTCCAGCTTTGCCCGCCGCTCGGCCTTCTGCGTCAGGTACTTTTCGTAGTTGCCGGAGTAGGAGTGCAGCCCCTTATTCCAGATCTCTACGATCTTGTTTACCGTCACATCCAGAAAGTAGCGGTCGTGCGAGATGAGGATGAAGCCGTTGGGATAGGTTCGCAGATATCCTTCGAGCCAGTTGCGCGATTCCAGGTCGAGATGGTTGGTGGGCTCATCCAGCAGCAGCAGATTCGGCCTCTGCAGCAGCAGCTTGGCCAGTGCGATGCGCATCTGCCATCCGCCGGAGAACTCCTCTGTCCGGCGTGCCCAGTCTTCCTTGCTGAAGCCCAGGCCCGTCAGCACTGAGCCTACCTGGGCATCCAGCGCGTAGCCGTCGTGCGCGCGGAAGCGCGACTCCAGCATGGAGAAGCGCTCGGCGGCGGCGTGATAGGCTGCGCTGTCGTGCTCCAGGTCCGCCAGAGAAACCGACAGATCCTCCAGCTCCTGCTCGATGCCGCGCAGCTCATCAAATACCGACAGGCATTCTTCAAAGACGGTGCGTCCGGTGAGCGCCAGTCCATCCTGCGGCAGATAGCCGAT
Source organism: Acidisarcina sp. (assembly GCA_035539175.1). NCBI lineage: Bacteria > Pseudomonadati > Acidobacteriota > Terriglobia > Terriglobales > Acidobacteriaceae > Acidisarcina > Acidisarcina sp. The sequence continues at coordinate 74,907 of DATLIY010000011.1, forward strand.
GGTCATGCCGCGAGTCCGCTGCACGCTGCCGTAGTCCAGCGAATCGAGATCCGCCAGCACCTTCATGATTGTGGATTTGCCGGTACCGTTCGCGCCCACCAGCGCCGTCCGCTCATCCGGCGTAATCAGCCAGTTGGCGTTCTCAAACAGCAGCCGTGGGCCGAATCGTTTCCCCGCGCCAGAAAGCTGAAGCATGCTTCTATTCTAGCTGGTGAGGGGGCTATTTCTCCGCTGTCGCCTTCGCCTTCGCAGTAGCCCGTGGCGCATGCTTCGACTTCAACAGCTCCTCCCGATCGCGCTCCGTCTGGTCCGCGTATGCCTCGGCAAACTCCATGATGGCTTTCTCAAAGCTCCGGCCGTTTCCCAGGTAGCCTGACAGGACCTGTGGCTCCCCGGCGCGCGAGTGACCTCGTGCCAGCAACTCCCCGCAGATCTCTGCATACTCCACCAGCGCCTGGCCTTTCAAATCCTCCACGGCGATGGAGGCTTTATGGTCGTTCAACTGGCGTACCACGTAGTCGCGATCCGCCAGGGTGGTCCAGCCGAGAAAGATATCGGATTGAAACTGCATGGCTCGCTGCCCTTCCGCAACCCGGCGTCCCTGGTGCCGGGCAACCCCTGTCTCCTTCAGATAGGGCTCATACGCCGAGGGCAGCTCTTCCTTGATCTGCAGAAACAGGGGATCGCCGCTGCCGTTTCCTTCAAAATAAACGCAGTAGTCTCGCGTGCCGACGCTGCCCGTTCCCACCACCTTGAAAGCAACATCGCGCGGACGATATTGATGCACAAAGTGCCGCCGATCCGGCTGAAGGCTTTCTTCATAGAGCTTCAACGAGGCCAGTACGGCTCGTGCCTGAGAAGGCCTCACCCGCGTCAGCAGCGGCTTCTGTTCCTTGAAGATGCGGTGGGGCGATTCATTCCGCTTCGGCTTCGCTGGTTCCGTCAGCGTCTCCAGCGTGTGCAGAGCCGTGGAACGCTCCGCCTTCAGCAGTGCCTGCGACACCGGAGCGATGCGCTGCAGGCGGTGCACCTGGTAGCGGGCCAGATCGATTACCGGCATGTTGGCGAATCCCCGCACGGCTTTGCAGTAGGTGCGAATGAATGCGGAGACGGCATCGCTGCAATCATGGTTCTTGTTGCCGGCCTCTCGCCCGGCCAACACCAGGCTGGTCGCCAGCCGCTTGATGTCCCACTCAAAGGGGCCGCGGATCGTTTCGTCAAAATCGTTGATGTCGAAGACCAGCCGCCCGTCGGGCCCTGCGTAAGCTCCCAGGTTGCGTACATGCGCATCGCCGCAGAGCTGGGTCAGGATGCCGGTATCCGGCAGTTGCGCAAGATCGGCTGCCATGATCGGCACTGCACCGCGAAAGAATCCGAATGGCGAGGCAGCCATCCGCTCGTATTTCAGCGTCACCAGCGAAGGCACCCGCCCGCGCATCGACTGCTCCAGCAGGCTCAGCGCCGAGTGCTGGCGCTGCTTCGGATCCCAGCGTCCGTGGCTCTGCCGGGGAAGCTGCTTGCGGCGCGACTGACCATACTCGCGCCGCGTCTCAAAGCTATCCATGTCTGTCATGTGGCTGAACATACACCGCGCCGCTTCCGGAGCGCAACGGCCCTAGCCTGCAGCCCGCGCGATCTGCGCCTCCAGCGCGGCAGCGGTTGCTTCGCTCAGCGGAGGCATGGCCCCGGGCTGCGAGGCTACCCATGCACCCCAGCGATTGCCCGCTTCATTCAGTACCGGCAAGGGCGCGCCTTCCAGGTAGTAACGCGTCAACGCCGCTGTAAACGCATCTCCGGCGCCTATGGTGTCCGCGACCGTCGTTGCTAAACCGGGATGCAGGTGCGTCGCCTCGCGCGTTCGAAGTATGCTGCCCCGGGCGCCACGCGTGATGCAGACCAACTGCAGCGGAAACTCGGAGAGCAGCAGAGTTGCCGCCGCGGTCAGGTAATCCGAGGCGAGCGAGCCGCCCGATGCATCGCCCACCAGGCCATCGCCGGAGTCGTCCCCATCGTTGCCTGCATTGTCCTCGAGATCCAGCAGTCGCAGCACCTCTGCCACTTCGCCGTCATTCATCTTCAGAATGGTGGCGAACTCCATGGATTCCTCCACCACCTCGGGCGAGTAAAACGGCTCGCGCAGATTTACATCGAAGACGCGCACGCACTCCGGCGAAGTTGCCGCCAGAAAATCCTGAATCGTCTGCTGCGAGTCCCGTCCCCGCTGCGCCAGCGTTCCAAAGCAGACCGCATCCGTGCGCGAGGCTATCTGCTGCCAGTCTGCCGAGAATTCCAGAAAGTCCCACGCCGCGGGCTGCTCGATTACGTAGCTGGGCTGGCCATTGGTCAGCGTGACGGAGACCGTTCCCGTGCGGTGGTGTTCGTCCACCTGCACGTGGCTCAGATCAATGGGAAAGCTCTTCAACGTGTCGATCGCATCCCGCCCGAGGGGATCGCGGCCGATGCGGCTCAACACGGCAGCGCGGTTGCCCAGCCGCGCGGACATCACCGCAAAATTCGCCGGGGCTCCCCCAAGCTGCCTGCCCTCCGGCAGCATGTCCCAGAGCAGTTCGCCCAGGCCAACGACGAGCTTTGTTCTGGTGCCGTGTTCGTCTATATCGCGTTCGTCTATATCGTGTTGGTCTATCCCGTCCATGGTTCCCGCCGCTCGGCAATTCTATCTTGTGCAATCCTGCGCCGCGAAGGCGCGAGGCGTCTCGCTGTGTACCCTGGATGCCACATACGCGATCCAACAATACCAGTCCACAGATCATCTAAACCAGCAGCTTTCCCTGGAGGCACCTCGCAAACGGCCGCCGAAGATGAATGCTCCTGCCCAAACACGTCACCCCCTTCTCTGGCTGCTGTTGGCTGTCTTTGTCCTGCTCCTTGCGGCGGCTGTGACGGGAGTTCTTATTCTCAGGCGCCACGCGGAACCGATCCTTCGTGCCAGGGTAATCGAGTCGCTCTCCGCCCGCTTCAACAGCAAGGTCGAGCTGGGGGAGTTTCATGGCGAGGTGCGAGACGGCCTGCTGGTACAAGGCTCGAACCTCAAGCTCTATCCCCGCGCGATTGCGTGGGAGAAGCCGCTCTTCGCCATCCGGCGCTTTTCCTTTCATACCTCGTGGAAGGAGCTGTTGCGCACGCCCATGCACGTCGAACTGGTGCAAGTGGAAGGAATGGAGCTCAATCTTCCGCCGAAAGATCAGAGAAGCAAGATGCCGGAGATCACCCATGCGCAAGAGAAGATATCCATTTACGTCCATGAAATGGATATAACGGAGGCCCATCTGACGCTGGGAACAAGCAATCCGGGCAAGCTGCCACTCGAGTTCGATATCAGCCAGCTCGTCCTCCACACCATCGCGCAGGGCCAGCCTATGAAGTTCCAGACAACGCTGGTTAACCCCAAGCCGGTAGGAGATATCGCATCGAGCGGCTACTTCGGTCCCTTCAACGCCGACAGCCCCGGGGATTCAAACGTCCGTGGCAGTTACGAATTCAGCCATGCAGACCTGAGCACCATCAAAGGCATCGGCGGCATGCTCTCTTCGCAGGGGCAATACTCCGGCACTCTCAACCAGATCACGGTTGACGGCTCGACGGAGACACCGGATTTCAGCGTCTCGATCAGTGGGCATCCCGTGCCGCTCCAGACTACGTTTCACGCGATTGTGGATGGCACCAATGGAGACACGCTGCTCGATCCCGTGGATGCAACCCTGGCGCACTCGCACCTGATCGCCAGAGGGCGCATCGTGCGTGCAGAGGATCGCAGCGGGCACGATATCCACCTCCACGTCATCGTCGATAAGGCTCGCGTCGAAGACCTCCTGCGCCTGGGCGTGCGTACCGATCCGCCGGTGATGACCGGAGCCGCGCAGCTTACGACCGCGCTGGAGCTGCCTTCCGGCGATATTCCTGTGCACCGGAAACTGCGATTGCATGGCCGGTTTTCCATCGAGAGGGCGCACTTCACCAATCCTGCAACTCAGAACAAGATTGATTCCTTAAGCCTGCGCGGACAGGGAAAGCCGAAAGAAGCGGCGGAACCCAATCCGGATGACGTCTTTTCGCGCATGAAGGGCAACTTCACCCTGCGGAACGATCGGCTTATGCTGGATGCGCTGCAGTACAACGTTCCGGGTTTGCAGGTAAATCTGGATGGCGTCTACAGCCTCGACGGAAATGATTTCGACTTCCATGGAAAGGCGCGTCTTGATGCCAGGCTTTCCCATATGACCACCGGATGGAAGAGCCTGCTGCTCAAGCCCGTCGACCCCTTCTTTGCCAAGGACGGGGCGGGCACTGTCCTCCCCGTAAAGATCACCGGCACACGATCCGAGCCTCACTTTGGACTTGATTTCGGACATTAGCGCCCCAGCCCCACGAGCCATCCCCGGTTGTGATATTTTTCCCCTTCCGGCTGAGATGGATTAAGTTCAACCGTGAATCCAAGCACTCCCAAGCATTACGAGGACAAACATGATCGCAGCAGGCAAACGAACAGGTATCGTCGCAACTCTAGTGTTGCTCCTCTCCAGCCTGGCTCTACAGCCGGCCTGGTCCCAGGCGCAGAAGTCCGGCAAGGCGCCTGCGGTTCAGGCTGCCACCACCGCCGCGGAGCCGTGGTGGAAACACGCAGTCTTTTATGAGATTTACCCGATCAGCTATCAGGATACGAATGGGGATGGCCGCGGAGATCTGAAAGGCATCACCCAGAGGCTCGACTACCTGAAGACACTCGGCATCGACGCCATCTGGCTTACGCCTATCTATCCCTCGCCGCTGGTGGACTTTGGCTACGACATCTCCAACTACGTGGCCATCGATCCCCGGTACGGCACCATGGCGGATTTTGACAAGCTTATCGCCGAGGCGAAGAAGCGCAATATCCATGTCCTGATGGACTTCGTGATGAACCATACCTCCGACAAACACCCGTGGTTCCTTCAGTCGGAGAGCTCGAAGACGAATCCCAAGCGCGACTGGTATGTCTGGAAGGATGGCAAGGGGCCCAATCAGCCGCCCAATAACTGGGAGTCCGGCTTCGGCCACTCTGCCTGGCAGTTCGATCCCAAGACCGGGCAGTACTACTACCACAAGTTCTATATTCAGCAGCCTGACCTGAACTGGAACAATCCCAAGGTCAAGACGGCGATGTTCGACGCGGCCCGCTTCTGGCTCAGGCGCGGAGTCGCCGGGTTCCGCCTCGATGCCGTGGATACCTTGTTTGAAGATCCCGATCTTACCGACGAGGAGGTGGTGAAGGATAAGGATGGCAAGCCCATCCTCAATGCGTATGGCGATCCGCAGCTCGTCCATAGCCGGACCAACAACCTTCCCAAGCTGCACGAGGTTCTCATGGGCCTGCGCACCGTTACCGACACCTTCCCCGGTGACCGCGTGCTCGTGGGCGAAACCTATATGCCCAATATCGCCGAGCTGGCCAAGATGTACGGCCCCAAAAACGACGAACTGCAGCTCCCGATGGATACGCAGATCGGCATGATCAACAAGCTGGACGTAGCGACCTTCCGCCAGAAGATCCTCGAGTCACAGACGGGCCTGAACGGAAATCTGCCGATGATCGTCTTTGACAATCACGACAACCCGCGCATGGATGCCCGCTATGGCGACGGCGTCCACAATGAGGACATCCAGCGCGTCCTCTCCACCGTTCTCTTCACCACCCGCGGCGTCCCGCTTATGTATTACGGAGACGAGATCGGCATGAAGACCACCCCGCCGGCCCGCAAGGAAGACGTCAAAGACCCCATCGGCATTACCGGCTGGCCCAAGGAGAAGGGCCGCGACGGCGAGCGCACTCCCATGCAGTGGGACGACTCCGCCAACGCCGGCTTCACAACCGGCACGCCCTGGCTCCCTATTCCGGCGGACTACAAAACCGTCAACGTCAAGGACGAGATACCCAACTTCAACTCGCTGCTCAACTGGTATAAGGAGCTGATTGCGTTGCGTCGCACGCAGCCTTCGCTGCGCGATGGCAACTACGTGGCGCTCAATACCACGGACAACAATGTGCTTGCATGGCTGCGGCAGGCGCCCGGCAAACCTGCCGTCGTCGTCGCCTGCAACTTTACTGCTGCGGCGCAGAAGATCTCCATCAACCTGACCGGTGTCGGCCTGGGAGGCAAATCCGCGAAGACTCTGATGAAGACTCCCGGCTCTAGTGATCCCGCATCTCTTTCGGCGATTCAACTGCCGCCGTTCGGTGTCTATATCGGAGAGGTGCAGTAGGCGCTTGCGGGATAACGATCCCCAGTACGGGGATGGGGATTGGGCCACCCACTCTTCACGCTCCTTGCGAAGAGTGGGTGGCAGAAAGCAGACCGGGGACAGATTCCCTGTTCGCTTCGTATTAGTTAGATTCGTTCCGCTCTACCCGGTATTCCGCAGTCCGGCAGAGATTCCGTTGATAGTTCCTGCCAGCGCGCGATGGATCGCGTCCGTTGAGTCTCCTGCGCGCTTGCGCCGCAGCAGATCAACCTGGATCAGGTGCATCGGGTCCACATAAGGATTGCGCAGCTTGATGGACCGGGACAGCACGGGGTTCGTCTCCAGCAGCTTCGTCTGCTTGGTAACTGCCAGCAGCATCCGCAGCGTGCGTTGGAACTCTCCCTCCATCTTGGCGAAGACCCGTTCGCGCATCGCCTCATCCGGAGCCAGCGACGCATACAGCCTCGCGATGCCCATATCCGCCTTGGCCACCGCCATCTCCACGTTGCGGATCAGATCGATGAAAAGGGGGAACTCCTGCGCCATCTCCTGCAGCAGCTCCAGGCCGCCCGGTCTGCGGCAGAACTCTTCGAGCGCATAGCCCACGCCGAACCATGCGGGAACCAGCAGGCGGCTCTGCGTCCACCCAAAGACCCAGGGAATCGCACGCAGGTTGGAGAATTCGATTCCCCCTTTGCGCCGTGCGGGGCGGGAGCCGATCTTGGCATGTTCCAGCTCCGCCACCGGGGTAGCCTGCTCAAAGTACAGCAGCACTTCGGGATCCTCGACCACCGATGTGCGATAGTGCTTGAACGATGTTGCTGAAAGCTCGTCGAATGCAGCCTCCCAGTCAAGCGTCAGCACGCCTGTCTGGTGCCCCTGGGGATCGCGCACATTGGGCCGCGCCAGCGCATCCAGCGATGCGGCAATCATCAGCTCCAGGTTGCGCTCGGCCAGCACCACGTCGGCATACTTCCAGTTCAGTACCTCGCCCTGCTCGGTGATGCGGATCTGGCCGTCGAATCCCCCGATGGGCTGGGCGTAGATCGAGCGGTGCGTCGGACCGCCGCCGCGTCCCACCGTGCCTCCGCGCCCATGGAAGAGGCGCAGCGTTATGCCGCACTCCCGCGCCACCTCATGCAGCGCCCGGTGCGCGCGAAATATCTCCCACGTGCTCGCGATCATGCCGCCATCTTTGTTGGAATCCGAATAGCCGAGCATGACCTCCTGCGTATTGCCCCACGATGCCAGCAGTTGCCGGTACTCCGGCAGGTTCCACAGGGTGCGGCAGATCGCCGGAGCGTTGCGCAGATCCTCGATCGACTCAAAGAGGGGGACGGGCATCAGCCCGGGATCCCGCTCGCTGCCCTCGACGGTGACCCCGCCAAGCCGCGCCAGCCACAACACCGCGAGGATGTCCTCCACACTGGTGGCGCCGCTGATGATGTAATTGCGAATCGCCTCCGGAGTACGGCCCTTCTTGATCTCCGCAATGGCGCGGACGGTATCCAGCACATCGGCGGTCTGCGGGGTAAGCGGCACCGGAATGGCCGTATCGTGGCTCGCACTGTCGCTCCACAAGGAGGTTTCGCGCAGCGCCGCGCGATGCACGTTGGCGTGCTGCCGAATGTCCAGGGTGTGCAGATGCAGGCCGAAGGTTCGCACCAGCAGGATCAGGGGATCCACCAGGGTTTGCGCCAGGCGCAGCCCGCGATTCTCTTCGAGGCTTCGGCGCAGGATCAGGAGATCGTCAAGAAACTCCGACGCGGAGCCGTAAGGAGGCAACGCCCCCAGCGGCAACTCCTTCGACTGCGAGATGGTGAATTCCGTCACCGGCAGTTGCGAGGGAGAGCTCTCCGTCTCGCGCTCCGCCAGGGTCTGCTCCAGTCGCGCCCGCAGGCAGATCAAGTAACGGCGGTAGTATTCAAACTCGTACCGCTCGCTGAACACCTGGCTTTCCGCGCTCTGCAGGCGGGCAACGTAGCTCTCCAGCCGGTTGCTCAACTCGTCGCTTACCGGAAGCTGCTGCGCCGAACTGGTCAACAGATCGATCGTCAACTGGATCTGCTGCTGGTAGTGCGTCAGCAGATGGCCCCGCGCCAGCCGGATTGCATCCCGTGTAATCTGCGGCTTTACAAAAGGATTGCCGTCGCGGTCGCCGCCAATCCACGAGCCGAACGAAAGCAGCACCGGAAGCTGCGAAATATCGAGATCCAGGCCATATTCGCTGTGCAGAGCGTCGGCCATCTCCTGGTACAGGCCCGGCAGCGTGGCAAAGATGGAGATGTCGTAGAAGTCCAGCCCCATCTTGATTTCGTCATACACGGTGGGTCGCCGGCTGCGCACTTCGTCGGTCTGCCATAGCGCCGTAATCTCCGCCGTGATGGAATCCTGCAGCCGCTCCAGCTCTTCATCCGGCACCGGAATCCGGTCCAGACGTTCGAGGAACTCCCCAATGCGGCGGCGCTTGAACATGACCGAACGGCGCGCGACCTCGGTGGGATGCGCAGTAAAGACCGGGACCACCCGGATGCGGCTCAGCCAGTCCAGCGCTTCCTCGGCGGTAATGCCAACCTGCTTCATCTCGCGCAGAGTTCCGCGGAAGGAGCCGCGCTGCGTATTCGCCTCCTCCGTCAATTGCAGGGATGTGCGGCGGCGCTTGCGATGATTCGTCTCTGCCAGGTTGATCAGCTCGAAGTAGAACGCAAAGGCCCGCGTCAGCGTGTAGGCTTCGTCCACCGAGAGCGCGTGCACCTTCGCCAGCGCCGAGTCCAGCAGCGAAGCCGCCTCGGCACATCGGTCCTGGTTCTGCGCTTCGCGCCGCCGGATCGCGATCTGGCGGACCTCCTCCTCTTCCTGAAAAAGAGCGGCACCTGCCTGCTCGCGCAGTACTTCTCCCAGCAGCATTCCTAGTGAACGGACATCCCGCCGCAGCGGTGCTTCCTTCAGGTCCCCCGAGCGGGCTTCCAGTTCAGCAAGGCGCTGCGGCCAACTTTCAGGTTTCCAAAGAGGCGGCATAACTCTGATTATGCACGAAAGTGATGGACGTATTTTTACAGCCGGTTGGACCCGCGCGGTCAGGAGGCAGCGTCCTCTGCGCTGCTGCGGGAGATCAGTGCCTCCGGTGTGAGCTCGTCGGTCCTGCGGAGCGAAGGGAAGAGGAAACTCCACAGGCCGGCGATCAGCAGAGAGCCGACGCCGCCAACGACTACGGCGGGCACGGTTCCGAACCAGTGAGCGGTGAGGCCGCTCTCAAATTCTCCCAGCTCATTCGAGGCGCCGATGAAGAGCGAGTTCACCGCGCCGACGCGTCCCCGCATGGAGGGCGGAGTGGCCAGTTGCAGTAGGGAGGAGCGGATGACGACGCTGATCATGTCCGATGCTCCCACGATCATCAGCGCCGTGAGCGAGAGGCTGAGGCTGCGCGACAGTCCGAAGACGATGGTCGCCACGCTGTAGATGGCGACACAGAGGAACATCTTCGCTCCTGCCCGGCGCTCGATAGGCCGCCACAGGACGACCAGGGAGACGAGCAGTGCTCCGGCAGCAGGGGCGGCGCGCAGCATGCCCAATCCGGTAGGCCCGGTGAACAGGATCTCTTTTGCATAGATGGGCATAAGGGCGACGGCTCCGCCGAGCAGCACCACAAAGAGGTCGAGCGAGATGGATCCCAGGAGGATCTTGTTGCCGGCCACGTAGCGGAAGCCCGCAAGCAGTACTTCCGCGGAGACGGCGCGGTGCTCCATCCTGCCAGGCCGCACGTGTAGCGAGGCGACCAGCGCCACAAACCATAGCAGGGTGCCGAGGGTGAAGAGGAAGACCAGCGCCGCTCCGCCGAAGCGGCCATGGACGGGAAGAGTGAAGATCAGGCCGCCGAGCGCCGGGCCGGTGATGTTGGCGATCTGAAAGATGGTGGCGCCCCAGGCGACGGCGTTGATGAAGTGCTCCGGCGGCACCAGGTGCGGCACCAGCGCGGCACTTGCCGGCCCGCTGAAGGCTCTTCCCGTACCGATAAGAAAGAGCACTGCATAGATGAGGAGAACGTTGTGCATCCGCTGCCAGGCAAACCAGAAGAGAGCCAGGGTGCAGAAGGCCTGCAGCGAGTAGCAGACGAGGATGACCGCCCGCCGGTCGTAGCGGTCGGCGGCGTGTCCGGCGGGCAGGATGAACAGGAGGCCGGGGAGAAAGAGAGCCAGCCCGGTGTAGCCAAGGTCCAGCGCACGGTGGGTGATCTGGTAAACCTGCCAGGCGACGGCGACGGACTGGGCCTCCGCTCCCAGAATGGCCATGACGCGCGCCATCTGGTAACGGCGAAAGTCGCGGGAGCGGAACGCGGCGGCTCCGTTGCTTCGTTTCCCATCTTTCATGGAGCGCTTCTCAGGGTGGGCTTCGCCATGCTGTGAATTTCAGTTATACAGCTTTGGAGATACAGCTTCGAGAACGGGCAGCGGGAGTCCTCCGGCTGCCGCAAGAAGCACTCGCACTCGTTTATGCTGGAGAGTGACCGAGACCTCCGCAACAACCCCAGATATCGAGCCGGAGCGGCCGTCCAGTGCGGAAAGCACGCCGGGGCTGGGCCCGCTTACGGGCGTGGCGGCGGTGTTTCTTTGCGGCGTCTGTGCGTTTCTGGATCTGTATGCCACCCAGCCGCTGCTGCCGCTCTTCTCGCGCATCTTCCACGCGAGCAAGGCTGCCGTGGGGCTCACTGTATCGGCCTCCACGCTGGGCGTGGCCATGTCGGCACCTCTGTTTGGCATCTTCGCGGAGAGGCTGAGCCGCAAGCGGGTCATCGTTGCGTCGATCGCTGCGGTTGCGGTGCCGACCTTTCTGGCGGCAACGGCTTCCAGCCTGAACGTGTTCATCTTTTGGCGATTCATGCAGGGGCTGCTGGCTCCGGGCATCTTCGCAATCACCATCGCGTATGTGACGGAGGAGTGGGATCGCAGGAACGTTGCGCTGGTGATGAGCGTGTACGTCAGCGGCACGGCGCTTGGCGGCTTCATCGGGCGTATGCTTTCCGGCCTTACCGCAGACTGGTTCGGCTGGAAGTACTCGTTTGTCGTGCTGGGCGCAGTGACGCTGCTGGGCGCGGTTGCGGTAGCCCGATGGCTGCCGCGGGAGCGCCGTGTGGTGATCGAGGAGGAGCCCTCGCTCCGGTCGCAGTTGGCGCCGATGCTGCAACACCTAAGGAATCCGCGGCTGCTGGCCACGTACGCGGTCGGGTTCAACGTGCTGTTCTCGCTGGTCGGAGTCTTCACCTACATCACGTTCTATCTGGCAGATCCGCCGTTCCTGCTTTCTACCGCGGCACTCAGTTATCTGTTCGTGGTGTACCTGGTGGGCCTGTTTGTGACGCCGGCAGCCGGCTACGTCATTACCCGGGTCGGGCTGCGGAGAGGGATCGTCACGGCAGTTGCAATCTCGATGGTCGGGGTGGCCATTACGCTGGTGCCGTCGCTGCCTGTGGTGATTGCGGGGCTGGCTCTCTGTTCGACCGGCGTCTTCATTTCGCAGGCCTCGGCAACCAGCTTTCTGCGGGAAGCAGCGCCGGAGGGCGGGCGGGTGTCGGCGGCGGGGCTGTATCTCTCCTGCTACTACGTTGGCGGAACGGCCGCCGGAGTGGTGCCGAGCTTCTTCTGGCGTCTGGGCGGGTGGCCGGCGTGTGTAGGGTTCATCGTGGCGATGCAGGCGGTGACCATCTTCATCGCGTTAGCGGGTTGGCGGACCAATGCCGGACATTCCATATAATCGACTGGCAAAGCACACAGAAGAATCATGCGGAAAGAAGGGCATACATGGGGCTGTTCGGGAAGAAGCTGAAGCAGGAACACAAGGTGATGCGGCAGGCGGAGCGCGCCAAGGGTGCACTGCTGCCGGAGTATCACCGGGCGACTCCCGAGTGCCCTCACCCGGAGCGCTGGAGCATGTACGACTCCATGACCGCCGAGGTTGAGGTGCTGGAGTTTCTGCGGACCCTGGTGACAACGACCAAGCCGGAACTGGTGGTGGAGACGGGCTCCTTCCTGGGCGTGAGCACGCTGTGGATCGCCGAAGGCCTCAAGCAGAACGGCTTTGGCCGGATTATCAGCTGCGAGTTTGATCCGGTGGTCTTCGCCCAGGCCAGGGAGAAGATTGCCGCGTCGGGGCTGGGGCAGTGGATCGAACTGCGCAACGAGTCCAGCCTGGAGATGAAGGTCGACGGCACAATCGATCTGTTCTTCAGCGACAGCGACATGCCGATCCGCGAGCAGGAGGTGAAGCGCTTCCTGCCGCAAATCAATCCGCAGGGGATCATCCTGATGCACGACGCCAGCTCGCACCTGAAGATTGTCCGCGATGCCGCGCTGAAGCTGGAGGCTGAAGGGCTGGTTTCGGTGGTGCTGCTGCCCACGCCTCGCGGGCTGGTGGTGGCGCAGAGGCGCGAAGGACGGCGGTAAGCCGCCGCCGGGGAAAAACGCGCAAGCCCCGCTCCCTGCTCTTCACGGGGCGAGGACGGCTGCCCGGCTGGAAGGAACTCAATCCTCGCTAAGTTGTGGGCGCCACACGCAGAATCGCATGCTCCCGGTGTCGTATTGGCTGTCACATTGAGGCTTACGGATCGGTGTGATAGCATCCGAGGTTTCCTACAGACGCAAGGCCGCGGAACGTCTGCAATCGACGGCCTTAAGCGCCATTTGCTGGTGCCTGGATGGGCGAGCAAGGCAGATTCGGCATTTACCTGACTGTAATGTCAGTGTGGCGGCGCCCGCCGCAACAGAACTATTCCTGTGCCTCACCCGTAGCTCTAGCAATTTCCTCAGATAACTCTTTGCAGGCCGATCCCTCGTGCGCGCGCACCCGTCGCGCACAGGCAGGCCTGCCTGCGGCCGCCATCCGCGGAATTTCAATGATTTGGCAATTCAATGACTGGCAATTTCAGGAACCAGGGAGGATGTATCGATGAAAACCTACATGGGAAGTGAGATCCGCAACGTAGCTGTAGTTGGGCATGCACACAGCGGAAAGACCACTTTGATTTCCGCTCTGTTGCATGCCGCAAAAATGACCGACAAGCTGGGGCGTGTGGAGGATGGTTCGGCTGTTACCGCCTATGACGAAGAGGAAGTGGCTCGCCGCACCACGATGGCCAATGCCGTTGCCTTTGCGGAGTGGGCCGGGGTGAAGCTCAATTTTATCGATACTCCGGGCTTCCACATGTTTACCCATGAGGCCCGTGCCGCGATGATGCCGGTGGAGTCTGCCCTGGTGGTGATCAATGCCCAGTCCGGCCCGGAGACGGTGACCGACCGTGTGTGGAAGTTTGCCGATGAGTTCAAGCTGCCGCGCATGATCGTGATTAACCAGATGGACCATCCGAAGGCGGATAACAGCACGGCGCGCGAAGAGATGCTGGCGGCGATGCAGGAGCGCTGGGGGCGGCAGGTGGTGCCGATCCAGTTGCCGATTGTGGATCAGCAGGGCTTCCACGGAGTGATCGACCTGGTGACGATGAATGCGTTTTTCTACACACCCGACGGGGATGGCCGGGGCAAGATCGGGGAGATTCCCGGCCCGCTGAATGTGGCCGCCAAAGAGGCGCACGAGGCGCTGGTGGAGCTGGTGGCCGAGGGCAAGGATGAGCTGATGGAGGAGTTTTTCGCCCAGGGCACGATCCCGGAGCAGCATCTGATCACGGCTCTGCATGAGGCGATCCGCGAAGACCGCATCTTTCCGGTTCTCTATGCCAGCGCGCTGCGCAACGTGGGCACGGATCATCTGCTGGATTTTCTAAAGGTATATGCCCCTTCGCCGGTGGAGCGCGAGCCGGTAGAGGCGCGGTCTGTGCTGCAGGCGGTGGCGGCCAACGGTGGCGGCGGCAGCGATGCGCAGCCGGAGGTCGTGCTGCGCCGGGTCGATGACAAGGAGCCGCTGACCCTCTATGTGTATAAGACCATGACGGATCCCTTCGCTGGCCGCATCACCTTTTTCAAGGTGTACTCCGGCACGGTGAAGAATGAAGCCAGCGTTTTGAACTACACGCGCAAGGAGCCGGAGCGGCTGGCGCACCTCTCGATTATGCAGGGGCGCAAGGCGATCGAGGTGGCCGAGCTGCACGCCGGGGATCTGGGCGCCGTTGCGAAGCTGCGCGTCACGCTCACCGGCGACACCCTGGGCGAGAAGGGGCACGATGTCCTGATCGAACCGCTGAAGATGCCGGAGCCGGCCATGACCTATGCCATTGAGCCGAAGAGCCGGGCCGATGAAGATAAGCTGGCCCCGGCGTTGCACAAGCTGATGGAAGAAGACCTGATGGTCCGCTTCTTCCGCGATCCGCAGACGAATGAGTTTCTTGTAGCCGGGGCAGGCCAGCCGCATATCGAATCAATCGTCTCCAAGCTGCGCAAGCGATATCACACCGAGGTGATGCTGAAGGCGCCCAAGATTCCGTATCGGGAGACGGTGCGCGCCAAGGTGGAGGCACAGGGCCGCCACAAGAAGCAGACCGGAGGCCACGGCCAGTTTGGCGACTGCAAGATTCGCCTGGAGCCACTGCCACGCGGAGCGGGCTTTGAGTTTGCCAACGAAATCTTCGGGGGTGCGATCCCTCGGCAATTCGTACCTGCGGTGGAGAAGGGCATTGTCGAGTCGGCGGCTCGCGGCTATCTGGCGGGATATCCGGTGGTCGACTTCAAGGTAACGGTCTTCGACGGCAGCTATCACGAAGTAGATTCGAACGAAATGTCCTTCAAAATGGCGGGTCGCATTGCGTTTCGCAAGTGCATGGAGCAGGCCAGACCTGCATTGCTGGAGCCGATCATGCGGGTAGAAATCGAAGCACCGGAGGAGTTTGCCGGGGCGTTGATGGGCGATTTGAACGGGCGGCGCGGCCGCGTGCAGGGCATGGACAGCCGGGGCAGCAGCACCATAGTCAAGGCCGAGGTTCCCATGGCGGAGATGCTTAGCTACGGAACAGCGCTGACCTCGATGACCCAGGGCCGCGGCAGCTTCCGCATGGAGATGGACCACTACGACATCGTGCCCCAGCTGGTCGCGGATAAGATCCTGGCGACGGCGAAGAAGCCCGTGGATGAAGAGGAGGAGTAGCGGTCCTGGATATAGCGTGGCGAGTCACTTCGGCGGAGGCCGTTTCCTCCAGGGAACGGCCTCCACAGGAGTGGATTCGGCGAGTTGACTAGGCTGCGCCGGAGTTCGGGGCGCTCGCGGCGGTGGTTTCGTCGACCGCGGCTGCGGGCTCTTCCAGCGCAACTGCCGCCCGCGTGCTGGGCAGGATGGTTGGCCGCAGATTGGTTGGCAGAAAGACGGTAAAGACGGTGCCATGCTGCCTCGGCGACACGCTGGAGTGAAGCTGCAGGTTCCCGCCATAGCGCTGCAGGATGGACTGCGTGACCCACAATCCCAGGCCCGTACCGCGCTCCCCCTTGGTGGTAAAGAAGGGCTCTCCCAGTCGGTTGCGAACCTGCGCCGGGATGCCGCTGCCGCTATCGGCAACGGAGATGCGAATGCCGCGCACTTCTCCGTCGGCCACATGGCGGGTTGCGCGGATGCGCAGACGGAGCTGTCCACCGGCGCTGCTGGCTTCAATGGCATTTGAAATCAGGTTAGAAAATACCTGCCGCATCTCACCGGGGAGCACGGTAACCGGCTCGATGACCTCATACTCTTTGATCACGGCCAGATGCTTTTCCTCGATGCGCCGCGCATACAGAACGAGTACCTCATCGAGCAGGCGGGAGAGGTCTGTGGCGATCGGGGCAGGCGCTTCGCGATAGAAGTTGAGCGTCTGGGTGCTGATCTGGGTCACGCGTGCCAGTTCGTGTTGCGCCATCTGCAGATAATTCCGCGTACTGCCGGAGAGCATGGGATCGTCGGCCATGAGGAAGAGAAGATTGGTGATCGACTCCAGCGGGTTGTTGATCTCGTGAGCAATGGAGGCGGTCAGTCTTCCGATGGTCGCCATCTTCTGGCTCTCGCGCATGGCATCCACCGGCCGAGGGGATTCAAGACCTTTACCCCCCAGTCTTTCCGGCTGGTTTTCAACCAGCGGGTTCTTGTGGAGCGCATGTTTCATCGCCACCGGCAATCTCTGCATTTCGGATTCACGTAAAGCATCGATTGCACCAGATTGCAGCGCCAGCAGCACCTGGTCTTCGCTCCTGGCCCCAAGCAGGATCACCGGAATCGGGGGGGATTGACGCTGCCCCATTGCGATGACGTCCAGCGCCGTTAGATCAGGAACGCTGTTCTGGTCGACAAGAAGGAGGTTGGACCGGTTTTTGTGAAGGCAGTCCAGCAGAATCCGTTGGGATGGAGCCACCTCCAGCGCCACACTCTGCCGGTTACTACGCAAAATTTTGCGTATCTCGTGGCCCTGGCGGAAGCTGCTTGTTACCAGCAAAGCTCGGGTTGTGTGTTTTATGATCACTGCGGTCGGTTACGCCTCCGTTGGATTCCCAGGGTCCCAGAATTGCGCTTCCTGCGCGCTGCATACTTGGCCGCGCTTGGTTGGTACGATGTACTTTATTCGTCATTTGTTGCCAAATTTGCACAAGTTGGTATACAGCAAATCAACACAATACTGAGAGCGTGTTGAGGTTACAGGGAGAAAAGAAGTGGCCCAGAGCGCCCCTCGCTTACCAGTGCTTCGGTGGAGAACGATTTTTGGCACCCATATAACCAGTTTTGCGATCTAAACGGCTGAGACAATGGGCACAGGGAGACGGTTGGATTTGCAAAGTAACGAAAAATGCATGGTTACCAACGGAACCAGGATGACAGTCCTGGGGGGAGTCGCAGGTGCGGCGTTCCTGGCGTTAACCGCTCTGTTTGCAGCATCATTGGGAGCCGCACAGAACCAGAACCAATCTTCGGCCCAGAATCCCTACTTTGGCAGCGTGACCACTACGGCAGCCAGGCCGGATGTGATGCCGATATCGCTCGACGATGCGATCCGCATGGCGTTGGAGAAGAATCTGGCACTGACCTTAACGCAGCAGGATGAAGGAATTGCCCACGCACAAAAGCTTGAGGCGCTGGCGCCGATGCTGCCTACGGTCACCGGCGAGGCGAGTACCGGGGTTCACCAGTACAATCTTGCCGCCCAGGGCTTCCGGCCCGGGCTGGTCCACAGCCTTTCGCCCGGCGCCATCCCTATGGTGGTGGTTGTGGACGTGACATCCGCCCAGGCTAATTATTCGCAGACCCTGTTCGACGCATCGCAGATCGCCAGTTATCGCTCCGCCCGCGCCAATGAGGAGGCGGCGCGGTTCGACACGCAATCCTCGCGCGGGCTGGTGGTTCTGGCGGTAGGCACGACCTATCTCCAGGCCGTCGCGGCGGCGTCCCGGGTGGAGTATGCCCGGGCCCTGTTGCGCACCGATGAAGTGCTGCTGAACCAGGCAGTGGAGCAACACAAGGCCGGAGTGGTCGCCAATCTGGACGAGCTGCGCGCCCGAGTGATCTACCAGAGCCAGCAGCAGACCGTCATTGCAGCAGAGAACAGCTTTGAAAAGGCCAAGATCGCGCTGAATCGCGAGATCGGGCTTCCTGCCGAGCAGAAGATTGCCCTGAGCGACGCGGCTCCCTACCAAGATTTGGCAACCATCACGGTGGAAGAGGCACAGCAGCAGGCGTATCGCAGCCGGCAGGACTACCTCTCCATGCAGTCGCAGGTGAAGGCGGCGCAGCTCCATCGCAACGCTGCCAGGTATGAGCGGCTGCCGACGCTCAGCTTCGGCGGAAATTACGGTGTTACGGGCATCACGGGTGGGCTGTATCACGGAACCTTTGCCGCCGTTGGGTCGCTGAATCTTCCTCTCTTTGAGGAGGGCAAGCTGCGCGGAGACCGGGCAGTGGCGGAGGCACAACTGGGCAGCGCGATGTCGCAACTGGCGGATATGCGGTCGAAGATCGACGCGCAGCTTCGCGACAGTCTGCTGGACGTGCAGTCTTCCCAGGACCTGGTGCGCGTGGCGCAGAGCAATATCGGCCTCGCCACAAAGACGCTGGAACAGGTGACGGATCGCTATCAGGCGGGCATTGACGACAATCTTCCGGTGGTGGAGGCGCAGAGCACCCTCGCGAATGCGCAATCGCAACTGGTGGATAGCCTGTACCGCTACAACCAGGCCAAGTTGGGGCTGGCGCGGAACCTTGGCATCGTTGATACGCAGTACAAGGTTTACCTTGGGCGATAAACAATCCGCTGAAATGAAGAAGCAGGTCCTTCGCTTCGCTCAGGATGACAAAGCTAGTGTGGGGATCAGAGCTGTTGCGGGAATGAAGAAGCAGGTCCTTCGCTTCGCTCAGGATGACAAGCTAGTGTGGCTAGCAGAGCCGCTTCGGCTCAGGATGACAAAGCTAGTGGCGGAGGAGCGGAGCCGTTGCGCGCAGGATGAAAATTCGCGTCGGGTCCATACATTTCCCGGGAAAATGCAGACTCTTCCCCGGCGCAGCGACTAAGATGGATTTCCATGGAAGAGTTTTCAAGAATCAAGCGGCTGCCCCCTTATGTCTTCAACATCACGGGTGAGCTGAAGGCCAATGCCCGCAAGGCAGGCGAAGACATCATCGACTTCGGCATGGGCAATCCCGATGGCGCCACGCCGCAACACATCGTCGACAAAATGATTGAAGCGGCGCGCCGTCAGACGACGCATCGCTACTCGCTGTCGAAGGGGATTCCCCGCCTGCGGAAGGCTATCTCCAACTGGTACAAGACGCGCTACGCGGTCGATATCGATCCGGAATCGGAGGCGATCGTCACCATCGGCTCCAAGGAAGGGATCGCGCACCTTTGCCTGGCGATGCTGAACACCGGAGACACGGTGCTGGTGCCGAATCCCAGCTACCCCATCCACATCTACGGCCCGGTGATTGCCGGGGCGGATGTGCTGAGCATCCCGGTCCACAATACAGAGGATTTTCTCGCGGAGTTGGAGAGCACGATTCCGCGCATGACGCCGCGGCCCAAGCTGCTGATCGTCAACTTCCCCTCCAACCCGACGACGCAATGTGTCGATCTGCCGTTCTTTACGCGGCTGGTGGAGCTTTGCCGCGAGTTTAAGATCTGGCTGGTGCATGATCTCGCTTACGCGGATCTCGTCTTCGATGGCTACCGGGCTCCCTCGATCATGGAAGTGCCGGGCGCGAAAGAGATAGCGGTGGAGTTCTTCACGCTCTCCAAGAGCTACAACATGCCGGGATGGCGGGTTGGCTTCATGGTGGGGAGCAAGACGCTGGTCAACGCGCTCTCGCGCATCAAGAGTTACTTCGACTACGGCACCTTTACGCCCATCCAGGTGGCTTCAATTCTGGCCCTGGAGGGTCCGCAGGATTGTGTGCGCGAGATCGTCGAAAACTATCGTTCGCGGCGCGACGTGCTGGTGCAAGGGCTGAACAAGGCCGGCTGGCAGGTGGCGCTACCCAAGGCCACCATGTTTGTGTGGGGTAAGATTCCCGAGCCGTACCTCGGTCTGAAATCGCTGGAGTTCTCCAAGAAGCTGCTGACCGATGCCAAGGTCGCCGTCAGCCCCGGCGTGGGGTTCGGGGAGTACGGCGATGAACATGTTCGCTTTTCGCTGATTGAAAACGAAGAGCGCACGAGGCAGGCAATTCGCGGCATCCGGCACATGTTCCTCAAGGATGGAATCCTGGCGGAAAAGGTCCGCGAATAGATGCTGCTGCTGGGAATCGTCTTTGGCCTGGTAACAGTGGGCTCGTTCTATGCCGATTATCGCTGGAAGCGGTGGATGGCACAGCGGCGCGAGGCACGCGAACTGGATGAGAAGGGCGGGGCGGCGAAGGACCGGGGCTGATTTTCGGTAGTCCCGAGCCCTGCTCAACTGAAAGCTGCGCCTTGGGAGAAAAGCCTCCGGAAGGTTCGCCCGGGGAAAGCCGCATGGCAAGACGGGCAGGATTGCGATAGGCTGAAAGGGATCCGCCAAACGCACGTCCGGATACAATTTCGCGATACGCGAGTCTAATCATCATGTCCTTGTTTGCACGAGTACGTCGCTATGCCCTTGTCAGTCTGCCCGTGATGGCCGTGTTCTTCCTGCTGGCCACGACGGGCTTTGCCCAGTTTTCAAACCCCACGCCGGTGGGGGACAAGTCGGCGCTCCGGCCGCCCGCCGGGGCACGCGTGGCGCTTTACGTGTTCGAGGATCTGGAGTGTCCGGATTGCTCGCGCGCCTATCCGTTGCTGACGGAGGCGGCGGAGAAGTACAAGATTCCGCTGCTGATCCACGACTTCCCGCTGCCCTTTCACGCGTGGAGCTTTGACGCGGCGGTGAATGCCCGCTGGTTCGACACCAAGGGCAAAAAGACGGGCGATGAATATCGGGCAGCCGTTTATGCCTCGCAGCCCTCGATCCACACTCCGGGAGATCTGAGGTCGTTCACGGAGAAGTTTGCCGCGCAGCACCAGATCCAGTTGCCCTTTGTCGTCGATCCGCAGAAGAAGTTGTCGGATGCGGTCAAGGCCGACTACGCCCTCGGGCAAAGGATAGGCATCGAGCACACGCCGACGATCTGGGTGGTAACCAACAAAACGAATGGCGTGCCGTTTGTCGAGGTGGTGGACCGCAGCAAGCTCTACGAGATGATCGACAAGGCATTGGCGGAGACCAAGAGTCCAGCGGCTCCGGCGAAAAACCGGGTCGTGAAGGCATCGACGAAGAAGTAGCTCCCCGCAGAATTTCAAGTAATCCAAATAGTGAAGCCGCGAGCGAATCGCGGCTTTTCCTATTTACGGCTGCTTTAGTGAATCTGGACCAGCGGAGACTTCTCCTCGTGCTGAGAGGGGGGATTGACGCGGGTATGCTGCGGGGCACGCCAGTGATCGATGTAGGAGATCTGGTGTACGCAGGAGATGGTGCAGTTCGGCGAGCACGATTTTTCTGTCAGGAACTCGTGATTGAGGTGCTGACGGGTGTATTTCGCCAGCGGAATTCCAGGCCAGCCGCGCTGCTGGGAGCAGTAGTGGACGAGGCCGTCTTCGCAGACATAGATGTAGCGCGATCCGGCGCGGCAGCGCCAATCATTGGGCTTGCCGTCGGCAATGGCGAGCTGGAACTTGTTGAAACGGGAGTAGTTCTTCTTCTTGAGGCCGCGAACTTCAAAATAGACGCGGCGCTCTTCATCCTGGAGCGGCTTCAACTGGCCACTGCCGTCGTGAATGATGCCGATGGTCGAGGTAAAACCTAGCTCAAGGGCGCGGTGGCTGACGGTGAGTGCATCCTGGGGGTTCTTGATGCCGCCGCCGACGACGGAGTTGATGTTCACGTGGAAGTCAGCGTGCTCCGCCAGAAACTGCAGTTTTTTGTCGAGGACCTTGAGGCTCTTCTTGGAGATTTCGTCCGGCTCCACGTTGTCGATGGAGATCTGCATGTGGTCGAGCCCGGCGCGGTTGAGGCGCTGGATGCGCTCGGGGTTGAGCAGATAGCCGTTGGTGATCATTCCTGCCATGCGGCCGTGGTGGCGGATGCGGGCGATGATCTGATCGAGGTCGGGATGCGTCAGCGGCTCGCCGCCGGAGATGGTGATGATGCTGGTGCCGAGACGCGCAAGGTGGTCGATGCGGCGCAGCATCTCGTCGACCGGTACCGGATCGGAGACCTTATCGTACTCATTGCAGTAGGCGCAGGAGAGGTTGCAGAAGCGCATGGGAACGATCTGCGCCATAACGGCATGCCGGGTCGAGAGCAGGGCGTGACCCACCAGCGCCAGCTCGCGAGTCTTGCGCCAGGCGCCCTTCAGGCTGCGGGAAAGGGTCTTTTTGCGAGCAACGGACATATCTCATTGTATTGAATCACAGCCAGGACGCAGACTGCGAGGGGCAGGCGACGAATGGTAGGAGATCGGCGGCGAAGCGGTATCTGGCGCATCCGGCTGGGATTGCGCCGGGAGAGAGCTCAGGATGGACTTCAGTCCATCGGCTGCGCGGGGAGTTCCTGCCGCAGGCGGTCCATTTCGCGGCGAAGCTGATCCATCTGCTGCGGAGTGAAGAGTTCGGGCATCTGCTGGCGCATCTCCTCCATCTGCTGTCGGATGGCGTCGGGGTTCACGCCACTCAGGGATTTGCGGACCTCTTCCGCCAGAGCCCTGGAATCTATGTTGGGCATTTCCTGCTTCGCACTGGCTACGAGGGCATCGATCTCGGCTTTGGAGGGTGCGAAGCCGGGCCAGTCCAGCTCACTCTTCTTTTTCTGGTTCTTGGGGGAGCCGGCCTGCATGGTCAGGACCTGCTGCTTGCGGTCGCGGACGATGGTGAGCTGGACGCTCTTGCCGTAGTTCTCGCGCAGTTCGCGCTCCCAGTCGGCACGGGTGCTCAACGTGTCCTGGTTGATCTTCAGGACGACATCGTTTTGTTTCAGCCCGGCGGTGGCGGCGGGGCTCTTGCTATCCACGCTCTTGACCAGCAGACCCATCCCCTCCTGTACGCCGATGTAGTTGGCGAGCTGGGGGGCGACGGGATCCATTATGGCTCCCACGTAGAGGGCGCTGCCCTTGCCGAGGGACCAGCCTCCCATGAGGCCGTGGGGCGAGCCTGCAGTGGAGGAGTTGAAGCCCATGGCGGGAGGCGGCTCCGGGACGCTGATGTGGTTGTTCCATGCCTCCTGCTCGACGGTGGCGCGATCGGCAAGCTGTACGCTCACGTTGGTGAGCACACCGTTGCGGCTGACGACGAAGGTAACGGTTCTTCCGGAGGGAGTTTCGCGTAACAAGCGGCGGAGCTGCTCGACGCCTTCGACGGCCTGGCCATTCATTTCGAGGATGACGTCGTGGACTCTGAGGCCGGATTTGCCGGCTGGTGCGTCGTGGTCGACGGTGACGATTTCCGCGCCTTTGGCCTCCTTCAATTTGAGGGCACCGGCGCGGTCACTGTCGATGTCGCGAATGTCGACGCCAAGGTAGCCCTGCGAGGGGCGCGCCAGATAGGCAGGCGAATCCTGCATGGGCAGGAAAAATTGGCCTTCTCCCATGGCGGCATAGGCCGCGGGCGCTGCGAGACTGAGAGAACCAAGGCAGAACGAACCAAGAATGACGAACGAAACTCGCGTCAAGAAAGGATTCATCGCACGACTCCTGACTGCATTTCTTCCTCTGACGTTTTCCGGACGTACAGACCTCGCCGGCGTCATTGTATTTCGGGCAACTGGCTCAACACCTGTTGCGAAGCATTACGAATGTGTGGATTCTGGTCCTCAACCGCAACCGTGTGGAGCACCTGGCGCACGCTGCTGTCGGCCTCGACCGGTTGCAGAACGCTGATGGCCTGGGTGCGAACCGCCGGGTCACCGTCGCTCATCAGTATCTCCAGGACGGCATCGCGTACGCGCATGTCTTCCGCGATGAAGGGCTCCAGCCCGGCAAGCGCTTTACGGCGTACCGCCGGAGAGCGATCGTAGCGAGCGGAGACCATCAGGGCGTCGCGAACGGGGCCTCCGTTGCACTGGTGGCCGGCGCGGCACTCGGCGGCGAGCAGCCCGACGCTATTGCTGCGGATCTCGTTATCGCCATTGGCCTGCGCGGCGGCCAGCAGCAGACTCCGGATAAAGGGGTCGTCGAGCGAGCCGCGCATCTTGACGGGCACGACGCGGTCGTAGCTGACCTCCACTGTCTCCGAATCGGGCTCGCGCACGATGCTGCTGACGTTGGCAATCTGCGCGGAGCTTAAGTCCTCATTGGAAGCGGCAACAATGGCGGCGTTGGCCGCCGCCCGTTTCTCCGCCAGGTGATATCCGCCAAAAGCTCCGCCGCCAATGCCGAGCAGCAGGAGGACAGATGCGGCAACGGGGGCAGTACGCAGACGGCCTGCTCCGGCAAGCATGTTCTGTGCCAGGCGAACCATCCAGCTCTGCCGGGGAAGAGTATCGAGGGCGTCTTCCAGCCGGAGCCGCGTCCGCGCCAGCAGGTTGGCGGAGGGCTCCGTTACGGGATAGAGGTACATGGCCTGATGGAGTGCCTGTACGGCCTCCAGTTCGCGGCGGCAGGCGTCGCAGATGGCAAGATGTCGATCGAGTTCCGGGCTGGCTTCGTCCGGCAGTTCCCCGTAGACGGCAAGCGCTATTTTTTCTTGTGCCAGTTCGCACTTCATGATGTTTCCTTTGGCCTCAACGTACTTCCGCTCAACGTAGTTCCGTCAGATGCGTCCTTAACTTTCTGGTCGCACGGAAGAGGGTGTTTTTCGCCGTCTCTTCCGTGGTGTGCAGCATCTCTCCGATGGTCCTCAACTTCAGGCCCTGGTAGTGCTTCAACTCAAAAACCATGCGTTCGCGCGGGGTTAGTGTGTCCAAAGCCGCCTTGATTTTCTGGGCAAGGAGCTTGCGGTCCAGTTCGCGGGCGGGGTTGGCTCCCGGACGCTCGTCGGACACATTGCTCAGCAGGTCGATCTCCTCGCCGGACGAATCCACCAGTATCGATTGCTCTTCGCGGCGGGATTTGCGGCGGCGAAGATGGTCCAGGCAGAGATTGGTGACGATCCGGTAGAGCCAGGTATAAAACGAGCACTCAAAGCGGAAGTTCCCCAGATAGCGATAGGCCTTGAGAAAAGCTTCCTGGTGGATATCCTCGGCGTCGTGTTCGGAGCCCGTAAGATGCAGCGCAAGGCGTAACACCTGGGCATCGTATTGGCGCACCAGCGTGTCGAACGCTGCTCGCGAGCCCTGTTGGGCTTCACGAATCAGTTCCATCTCACTAGCTCGAGCCCGTTCGTCCTTCACCATGCTTGAGGAGGATTGTACCCTCCGCGCGGATGTCCAGTTTTGTCCCGAAGCACAGTTCGAAGGGGAACGAAGGGTCAGGGCGTCAGCAGGCATCATCACGCTCCATCCTTGCCAAATCCAGCGCTGCCGGTGGCAGCGGCACTGGTTTAGACGATGGAGGGCAGGGTTTTGTGAGCGGGAATTCGCGGATTCAAAAGGAAACAGGCGGCTCTTGAAGGGCCGCCTGTCGTGGATACTGCCGGTTCGGTCGATTTTGAAGGGGTTATGCGGTCATGGAGGGCGGTGCGGCGCTCTCGTCGGCACCGAAGGCCTTGTTGGGTTCGCTGCCCATGGTAAAGACGAAGGTTCCGCCATTGGCGACGTCGGCATGGCTGAACCAGACTTTGGTGTGGGGCTTCCCGTTGAAGGTTACGGATTGGATGTATTTGTCCTCGGGGGACTTGCGCTTTGTCTCCAGGACGAGCTCCTTGCCGTTGGCCAGCCGGATAGCTGCACGGTCAAAAAGCGGCGAGCCGAAGACGTAGTTGGCGCTGACCGGATCGACGGCGTAAAAGCCGAGGGCGCTGATGATGTACCAGGCCGACATCTGGCCGCAATCTTCGTTTCCTGCCAATCCATCCGGCTGGTTGTCGTACATGGTTTCGAGCAGGCTGCGGACGCGCTCCTGGGTCTTATAGGGTGCGCCGGCGCAGGCATAGAGGTAGGCGATATGATGGCCGGGCTCGTTTCCGTGCGCATATTGCCCGACGAGGCCGGCGATATCGGGCGGCGCATCGGGCGGCAGGTCCGAGGGGGCGCTGAAGAGCGCGTCGAGCTTGGCAACGAGAGCCTCGCGGCCGCCGAACAACTGGCCCAGGCCCTTGGGGTCGTGCTGCGCGGAGAACGTCGTTACCCAGGGATTCGACTCCGTGTAATCGCGCCACTGCTTCGAGTGGCCGATCTCGATCGGGCTGAAGGGCTCGGCCCACTCGCCATTGGCAAGTTTGGGGCGGATGAAGGTCGTTGTCTTGTCGTAGAGATTACGGTAATTCCCGGCGCCTGCCAGCAGTTGCGCAGCGTCCTCATGGGCTCCGGCGGCGCGGGCGAGATGGGCTGCGGCCCAACTGTCATAGGCGTAGTCCATCGTCTTGCTGGTTGATTCCGGCTCCTTGTCGCAGGCGATGTAGCCCTCTTTGCGGAAGGCTGCGAGGCCCTGGTAGTCCTCTTCCAGGGCGCGCTTTCTGACCAGGGAATAGGCCTTGTCAAACTCAATCCCGCGGAAGCCCTTGGCGTGGGCCTCAGCCATCACCACGACGGAGTGGTAGCCGGTCATGCAGGCGGTCTCCCTGGCATGCAGCGGCCAGACAGGCATGCCTGCCGGGCTTTCGTCCGCCATGCGGATGAGGCAGTTGACCAGATCGGGGACGCGCTTGCCCTGTGCGAGGGTGTAGAGGGGATGGGTCGCCCGGTAAGTATCCCAGAGGGAAAAGGTGCTGTAGTTGTGCAGACCCGGCTCCAGTTGATGGACCTTGCCGTCCATGCCGCGGTAGTGGCCATCGACGTCATCGAAGAGGGTAGGGGAGACGAGGGCGTGATAGAGGCCGGTATAGAAGATTTCCTTGTGCTTCTGGCTGGCGGACTCAACCGTGATGGCGGAGAGTTCCTGCTGCCAGGCGGAGTGGGCCTGGGCCTTGACCTTGGCGAAGTCCCAGCCGGGGATTTCGGCATCGAGGTTCTTCATTGCGGCTTCCGCGCTCACGCCGGAGATTCCCGTCTTGACGTAGATGACTTCGCCCTCTGCGGTTTGGAAGTGGACGAGGCACTTGAGCGATTTGCTGTCGCTCTGGCGCACTGAGGGATCGAGCTTTTGATCGTCGGCCACGATCTCAGAGGAGGCGAAGGGCCGGGAGAACTTCATGGCGAAGTAGATTTCGCGTCCAGCGGCCCAGAGCGCG
Organism: Acidisarcina sp.; assembly: GCA_035539175.1. NCBI lineage: Bacteria > Pseudomonadati > Acidobacteriota > Terriglobia > Terriglobales > Acidobacteriaceae > Acidisarcina > Acidisarcina sp. The sequence continues at coordinate 101,803 of DATLIY010000011.1, forward strand.
GTGCTGCGTCCGCCGGTGATGGTGTCGTTGCCAACGAACTTCACATTCGACCAGAGAATGGACTTTGGGTTGCCGCCATTCAGGTGAGTCAGGTCAAGGATGAAGTGGCTGGAGTCGCTCTTGGGAAAGGTGTACTTATGAATTCCGGCGCGTTCGGTGGCACTGAGTTCGGCGCGGATGCCGTAGTCCTTGAGCAGGACGGAGTAATAGCCGGGCTCGGCGATCTCGTCGGCGTGGGAGAAGCGGGAGCGGTAGCCCTCCTCGGGATGCTCCAGGCTGCCCGGAACGGTTTTGACCGGGCCAGTGCCGGGCATGAGCAGAAAGTCCAGCAGATCGGCGGCACCGGTGCCGCTCAGATGGGTATGGCTGAATCCCATGATGGAGGTGTCCGAGTAGTGGTAGCCGGAGCAGTGGTCCCAGCCCTCGTTGAACGTATCCGGACTGAGCTGCACCATGCCGAAGGGCACGGTAGCGCCGGGATACGTGTGTCCATGTCCCCCGGTGCCGATTGCGAGCTTGACGTATTTGGTCAGGTCAGGGGCGGAGGAGGAGCGGGCTACGGCGGAAGCGAGTTTGTCCAGGCCGTGCGAGCTTGCCAGTCCGGCGGCGGAAACAGCGGAAACAGCACCGAGAAATGTTCTTCTTGTGATCATTCGTCCTATCCCACGTCGAGTTGAACGGTAACGTTTCCAAATGTAGCACCGCGACCGCTATTTTGGTTCGGTAGACTGGAATTATGGATCAATTGAATTTCGACTCTCCCAAAGCGGAGAAGCGTGAGCAGGCGGGTTGGACGATCGCGTATTGCGACGGAGGCTCGCGCGGCAATCCAGGACCGGCGGGGTTCGGGGTCTACCTGCAGGATGAGAAGGGCACCGTTGTCGGAGAACTGAGCGAGTTCCTGGGCCGGAAGACGAATAATTACGCGGAGTATTCGGGGCTGCTGGCGGCGCTCGAGTTCGCGCTGGACGCAGGACACGAGAGGTTGCGGGTAATCTCCGACTCAGAGCTGATGGTGAAGCAGATTAAAGGGCAGTATCGCGTAAATAGTCCGGAGCTGCGGCCGCTTTACGAAGAGGCGAAACGCCGCATCGGGCGACTCAAAAGCTTCCAGATTCAGCATGTGCTGCGGGACAAGAATAAGCAGGCGGACCGGCTGGCGAATCTGGCGATGGACCGGGGAATGGGCAAACCTGCGAGCGCTGCTGCGCCTGCTGCGGAACATAGATCGGAGCGGGGATCGGAGCAGGGACCGGAACGAGGGCAGGGGCGAGCCTCTACGGGCGCGAGCGCAGCGGGATATCAAATCCCGGTGGTGCGCTTGGGCTCCGAGGGCAGATCGGCTGCCAAGCCTCCGGTGAAGGCGATCCGCGGATTTGTGAAGGGCGGCGTCGTGCATCTGGTGGAAGGCGAACTGCCGGATGGAGTGTTTGTGAAGATTGAGCGGGAGTAGGCCGGGGCTGGGCCGAGGCGCTATACAGCGCCTCGCACCAATTCTTGTTTTTCGCGGGCGCTGATTATTTGGCGAGCTCGGCTTTGACGATGTCGCTTACCTGGCGGCCATCGGCGCGGAGTCCAGAGCCCTGGATCTTCGCCTGAACGGATTTGATGACGGTTCCCATCTCACGGGGGCCGGGTTTTGCGCCAGAGGCAGTGAGCTCGGCGATGACGGCGGAGACAGTATCGCGAATCTCGCTCTCCCCGGCGACCTTGGGCATGTAGGCCTCAATGACGACGATCTCGGCTGCTTCCTTTTGAGCAAGCGCGGGGCGGTTGCCCTTGGTAAATTGCTCGATGGAATCATGACGCTGTTTGACCATGGTGGTCAGGGTCTGCATCTCTTCTGCCTCGGAGAGCTCGCTGCGCTTGTCGATTTCCTTGTTCTTGAGTGCCGTCATCACCATGCGCAGGGTGGAGGTGCGTTCTGCGTCGTGGGCCTTCATTGAGGCGACCATATCTTTCTTGACTCTTTCCGCGAGGCTCACCGGAGATCTCCTGTCGAAACACTTTAATTTTTATGCTTGACGCTGCGCGTGACCCGAATTTCGCCGGGTACCGGCGCAAACTTCTAATTATAGAATCCCGGGTTCAGAACTGGCTCTTAGTACAATGAATCAAAGGAAAACGACATCTATGATTCGTAAGACCCGTCTGTTTACGCCTGGTCCGACCCCTCTGCTTCCTGCTGCACAGTTCGCTATGGCAGCGGCCGATATTCACCATCGCACGCCAGAGTTTCGCACCCTGTATCAGAGGGTGCTTGAACAGTTGAAGGTTTTCGTCGGGACAAAGAACGATGTGCTGCTTCTTTCGGCCTCGGGTACGGGCGCAATGGAGGCCTCAGTTTCCAATCTGACGTCGCCGGGCGATCGCGTGCTGGTGCTCTCCGCAGGTAAGTTTGGCGAGCGCTGGAGCGATCTGACGAAGGCATTCGGCTGCGTCGTCGATGTGGTGAAGGCTCCTTATGGAGAGACCTTTTCGCTGGACGAGGTTCGCAAGGCTCTGAAGCCCGATACGCGTGCCGTATACATGCAGGCGACGGAGACCTCTACCGCCGTGAGGCATCCGGTGCAGGGCGTCGCGGAGCTGCTGAAGGACGCAAAGAGCGAGGCGCTGCTGGTGGTGGATGCTATCACCGGGCTGGGCACTACGCACTTCGATGTGGATGCCTGGGGCGTCGATGTGCTGATTGGCGGCTCGCAAAAAGCAGTGATGATTCCGCCGGGGCTGTCGTATCTGAGCGTGAGCGACCGTGCCTGGAAGGCGATGGACTCCTCGCGGAATCCGCGCTATTACTTCGATCTGCGCAAGGAGCGGAAGAACGCGCAGAAGGGCGAATCCGCCTACACTCCCGCGGTGGCGTTGATTGCCGCGCTGGGCGCGTCGTTTGACTGGATTGCCGCGCAAGGTGGCGGCGATCTGGAGAAGGGACGCATCCTGCTGGTGGAGAATGCGGAGACATGCGCAGCGATGACGCGCGCGGCAGTGGAAGCGATGGGGTTGAAGCTGTTTGCCCCCAGCTCTCCAGCCGCGGCTGTAACCGCGGTGCTGCCGCCGGAGGGCGTCGATTCGGGCTCGATCATCAAGGAGTTGAAGAGCCGTTTTGCCGCGGTCATCACCAATGGACAGGGCGAGATGAAGGGCAAGATCTTCCGCATTGCGCATCTCGGATTCTTCGACTACATGGACACCATCTCGCTCGTCGGGGCATTGGAACAGGTGGCTGTCGATCCTCTCAAACTGCCGGGATTTGAATTTGGCAAGGCGCTTGTTGCCGCGCAGAAGGTGTACGCCTCGCGCAAGTAGCCATGGTTGAAGCTGCGGACGGCGAAAAGCTGTCCGCAGCTTCAGCAACAGGCAGTTCGTCCGCGGTTCTTGTTTTGGTCATCAGACGCAGCTAAGAAAGCATAGGGAGACAAATGAAGATTGTTCTGGCGGAAAAGGTTTCATCCGCAACGGTGGACGTGTTCGCCGCTGAAGCTGGCTGGCAGGTTGTGACTCACGATCAGATTCAGAACGGACTGGCGGCGGAGATCGCCGACGCCGATGCGCTGGTTGTTCGTTCGGCGGTGCAGGTGGATGATGCGCTGATGGCAGCCGCACCCAAGCTTCGCGTGATTGGACGCGCGGGCGTGGGAGTAGACAATATCGATGCCGAAGCGGCCACCCGGCGCGGCATCATTGTGATGAACACTCCGGGCGCGAATGCGGTTGCTGTGGCGGAGTTGACGATTGGCCTGATGCTGGCGCTGGGACGCAAGCTGCCGCAGGCGAACTCGAGCATGCACGCCGGCAAGTGGGAAAAGAAGTCGTTGCAGGGCGTGGAGCTTCGCGGCAAGAAGCTGGGCATTCTCGGGCTGGGCCGGATCGGTCTGGAAGTAGCGCGGCGGGCTCGCGTGTTTGGCATGGAGATCATCGGCCACGATCCTTACGTGTCGGCTGCGATTGCGCGGGAAAATGGAATCCGCCTGGCGACGGCTGAAGAGATGTTTCGCGAGGTGGACTACCTGACGCTCCATGTCGGGCTGACGCCGCAGACAACCGGCATTATCAATCAGAAGACGCTGGCCACGATGAAGAAGGGCGTGCGGATCATCAACTGCGCGCGCGGCGAGCTGGTGGTGGAAGCCGATCTGGCCGAGGCACTGAAGAGCGGCCATGTGGCAGGCGCAGCTCTGGATGTCTTCACGAAGGAACCGCTGAAGGATTCGCCTTTCTTCGCGCTGGACAACGTTATTCTGACGCCGCACGTCGCCGGTTCCACGGCGGAGGCGCAGGAGGCGGTCGGGGTGCAGATCGCGCTGCAGGTGCGGGAGTATCTCAAGTTTGGTGTGGTGCAGAACGCGGTGAACATGACGTCGCTCACCCACGAGGAGTATCAGCAGCTTGCTCCTTACATGAACGTGGCGGAGCGGCTGGGCCAGTTCCTCGCCGAGTCGGTCGCCGGCAACCTGGAGAGCATCCACTTGACCTATACAGGCAGGTTGGCGGATGCCAAGACGGAGCTGGTCCGCAACAGCGCAATCAAGGGCGTGCTGGGGCATTCCGAGTCGGTGAATCGCATTAATGCGGCGAGCGTGGCGGAGGAGCGCGGCATCCGGATTCACGAGGAGAAGGAAGAGGCTGTCTCCGGTGGCGCGGGTTCGGTGTTGACGATCGAATTGCATGCGCGGAGCGGTGAATCGAAGGCGAGCGCCACGGTGCTGCACGGCAAGTATCCGCGCCTGCTTTCCTGCGACGGCATCGATGTTGAGGCCCCACTCGAAGGCACGCTGATCTATATGCGAAATCGCGACGTGCCCGGCGTAATCGGAAGAATCGGAACGATTCTGGGCGAGCACAAGGTGAATATCGCGAACTTTGCTCTGGGCCGCTCCGAGAAATCTGCCGATGGCAAGCCGGTGATCGCGCTTGCGGTGGTGCAGGTGGATGGACCGGTAACGCAGGCGTTGCTGGATGCGTTGCTGGCGGTGGACGCAATCACAGAGGCGCGCTTTGTACGGCTGGGCGACGCATAATGCGCGCCCGGCTACAATAGAAGTAGACCAATATCTGGTCGCCAGGAGTTTCACGTTGCCGCTTTATGAATACCGCTGCAAGAGTTGCGGTCACCAATTCGAGAAGATTCAATCCTTCAGTGCGCCCTATGTGAAGGTTTGTCCGGTATGCAAGGGCGAGGTGGAGCGGCTCATCTCCGCTCCCGCTATACGCTTCAAGGGATCGGGCTTTTACGAGACGGACTACCACAGCAAGACGAGGAACGAATCACACACTTCCTCTCCGAGCCCTGCGGCAACGCCGTCCTCTTCTGCCGCGAGTGATGCGAGTAGCGCAAAACCCGCAGCACCAGGGACGACCAGTTCGTCCAATACGCCTTCCGGCAATAGCTGAGCTGTTCGGAGGATTCAGGGCGCTCGCCAGGTGGGCGCCTGAATCATCTGCGGCGCTATTTGGATTTTTTAGAGGGGACCTTTGCCCCGGCGCGGCGCGCCTCCGACAGGCCGATGGCGATAGCCTGTTTGCGACTTGTCACCTTCTTTCCGCTACGGCCTGACTTCAGCTTGCCTTGCTTCATGGCCTTCATCTCACGTTCGACGCTGGCAGAGGCTTTAGGGCCATACTTCCTGGTAGAGGCTTTCTTTTTCGTGGAAGCTTTCTTCGTAGTGGAAGCTTTCTTTTTGGTGGAGGCTTTCTTCGCGGTGGATGACTTCTTGGCGGTAGATGACTTCTTCTTCGTGCTCTTCGCAGAACTCCGCTTCTTTGTAGTTGCCATGTAGTTTCTCCCCGACTATATGGGAAGCGCAGGGTGCAGCGAAGGTTGTGCAGTGGGAGCAGCGAGCGGGGTTGGAAGGAAGTGAGCCGCAGCGCTTCTATGTCAGGGAAGCGTGGTGGATCTGGCTTCAGTCCACCACGGGACCGGGATTACTTGCGGCCTGCGGGAATTGGATCTGCTCCTGCTGTCGCCGGTTGAATCTCGTCTACATCGACCCATTGCGTGGGATAGACGCCGGTGTAGCATGCCGTGCAGTAGTGATTGCCTTCGCCGCCGTTGCAGGCGTGCTCCAGCCCTTCGAGCGAGAGGTAGGCCAGGGAATCCGCCTCAATAAACTGCCGAATCTCCTCAACGGTGTTATTGGCAGCGATCAGGTCCTTCTTGCTGGGCGTGTCCACGCCATAGAAGCATGGCGAGATGGTGGGAGGGCAACTGATGCGCAGGTGAACCTCTTTTGCTCCCGCGGCGCGGACCATGCGCACGATCTTGCGGCTGGTCGTCCCGCGAATGATGGAGTCATCGACGAGGATGATGCGCTTGCCTTCGAGCAGATTGCGAACCGGGTTGAGCTTAAGCTTGACGCCGAAGTCGCGGACGCGCTGCTCCGGTTCAATGAACGTACGCCCCACATAGTGATTACGGATGAGCCCGAAGCGGAAGGGAATGCCGCTTTCGGCTGCGTATCCAATGGCGGCGGTGACGCCGGAGTCAGGGACGGGGACGACGAGATCGGCAGGTACGCCGGATTCGCGTGAGAGCTGACGCCCCATCTCTTCGCGGCTGTCCTGCACCCAGCGGCCGAAGATGCGGCTATCCGGGCGTGCGAAGTAAACGTGCTCAAAGATGCAACTGGCCTGCGGAGTGCCGGTGGAGTATTGCCGCGAGGTAATTCCATCGCGGGTCACCATGATGAGCTCGCCGGGTTTGACCTCGCGCTCATACTGGGCACGCAGCAGATCGAGCGCGCAGGTCTCCGAGGCAAAGACGATCGTATCCGGGCCTTCAGGATTGCTGATGCGCCCCATGGAGAGCGGGCGGAAGCCATACGGATCGCGGGCGGCGAAGATCCGGTCGCGCGTCATCATGACGATGGAGAAGGCTCCATCCACTTGCCTTAAGGAGTCGGCAATTGCGTCTACGAGGGTATCTTCCGCGGAGTGCGCGATGAGCTGCACGATAATTTCTGAGTCGCTGGTGGTCTGGAAGAAGGCGCCCTCCCGCTCCAGGCGGGTGCGGACCTTTCCAAGATTCACCAGGTTGCCATTGTGCGCGATGGCAATCAGGCCCTTGGTGGAGTCAACGCGAATTGGCTGGGCATTCAGCAGAGCCGAATCGCCGGTGGTGGAGTAGCGCGTGTGGCCGATGGCCATTTCACCAGGAAGCTTGGCCAGCACATCTTCCGTGAAGATTTCGGCGACAAGTCCCATGCCCTTGATGTTGGAGAGATTGGTGTAGTCGGCGGTGGCAATTCCCGCAGACTCCTGCCCACGATGTTGCAGTGCATACAATGCGAGGTAAGCCTGGCGGGCGGCGTCCGGGTGGCCATGGATGGCGACAACGCCGCACTCTTCGCGCAGCTTATCGAAGTGCAGATCCGACGGATTCTCTTGCTCGTCGGCGAACTTGTCGATGGCAGACTCGATCATCGTCGGTATCAGCTCCTCAGCATTGCATCGGGAGTTTCAGCTCCCTGGGCGTTGTGTACAGCATGGATTCGAGCGCGCCAGCCCAGAGCTGGCGGAGATCGGCGACCGCTTCCGACACGGCAACCTGGCCGTTCCAGCGAATCTCCAGTTTGCGAGCCGCGGTTACGCCAAGGGAAGTTATGGCACAGCCGGATTTGGCGGCGATTGCTCGTACCTTCTCTACGTCATTTGTTGCGCAAGTCACGATGACCCGGGTCGCTCCCTCTTCGAAGAGAGTGCAGAGCGGAGTTGCCTCGCCGGGTTCGGTGAGCGTGATCATGGCTCCCACATTCTTTCCAAAGCATGCTTCAGCCAGGGCCACGGCAATTCCACCTTCGGAAATATCGCGGGCGGAGTGGAGGACACTCTCTTCAGCCAGAGCGATGAGGCACTTCTGGAGTGCCGCTTCGTGGGTAAGATCGAGAGACGGCGGAGTTCCCCATAGCGCGCCGATGATGGTCTTGGCGTACTCGGAGGAGCCGAACTCGCGCAGCAGATTCGTTTTGGGAGCAGCGGGCGCGGAGAGCAGCAGCACCGCATCGCCAGCTTGTAGAAAGTCTGCCGGCATGGCCTTCGATACGTCCTCGATGATTCCAACGACTCCGAGCACGGGCGTGGGATAGATGCCTTCGCCGCGGGTCTCGTTATAGAGGCTCACGTTTCCGCCGGTGATCGGCGTACCGAGCGCAATACATGCTTCGCTGATGCCGTCGATGGCGGCGGAGAGCTGCGCCATGATCTCCGGCTTCTCGGGGTTTCCGAAGTTCAGGCAGTTTGTAGCAGCGACGGGCACAGATCCTGTGCAGGCCACTTTGCGGGAACTCTCGGCGACTGCGTGCATCGCGCCGAGCCGCGGATCCAGATATGCCCAGCGGCCGTTGCCGTCGAGTGCCATGGCCAGTGCGCGCCTGGTTCCCTTGATGCGCATGACTCCGGCTTCCTGCCCGGGACCCTCCACCGTGTTGGTCTGCACCATGGAGTCGTACTGCTCATGCACCCAGCGCTTGGAGCAGATGTTGGCCGAGGCGAGCAGGGTCTTCAGATCGGCTGCGTAGTCGCGGGGCTTGTTGATCTCCGCGAGAACCGAGGCTGGAGGATCGAGCGGAACGGGAGCCTTCCAGGTACCGACGGGGCGGTGATAGAGCGGGGCATCGTCGGTGAGCGAGGTGTTCGGAATATCGGCAACCAGAGCGCCGTGATGGCGGATGCGAAGGCGATTCTCGCCAATCACCTCGCCGACAATCACGCCATCGAGTCCCCACTTCTCAAAGACGCTGAGAACCTCCTGCTCGCGGCCCTTTTCAGCAACCAGCAGCATGCGCTCCTGGCTCTCGCTCAGCATGATTTCATAGGCGGTCATGCCGGTGGCGCGCTGGGGTACAAGATCAAGCTCGACGTCGACGCCGACGCCTCCGCGTGCGCCCATCTCGCAGGTGGAGCAGGTGAGGCCGGCAGCGCCCATATCCTGGATGCCGACGATTGCGCCGGTCTGCATGGCCTCAAGGCAGGCTTCCAGCAGCAGCTTCTCCATAAATGGATCGCCGACCTGCACATTCGGGCGCTTCTGTTCCGAGCCTTCCTTGAACTCTTCGCTGGCCATGGTGGCGCCATGGATGCCGTCGCGGCCTGTCTTGGCGCCGACGTAGATGACCGGATTGCCAATGCCGCTGGCCTTGCCGTAGAAGATCTCCTCGCGCCGCACCATGCCGAGAGCGAAGGCATTGACCAGCGGATTGCCGGCGTAGCAGCTTTCAAACTTGGTTTCGCCGCCGAGGTTAGGCACGCCGAAGCAATTGCCGTAGGAGGCGACACCGCTGACCACTCCTTCGACGATGGAGTGATCCTTGCGGATGAGTTCGTCGGGAGTGTCGTCGTTCTTCTCGCGGGAGAGTGGGCCGAAGCGGAGCGAATCCATCACGGCCAGCGGTCGTGCGCCCATGGTAAAGATGTCGCGAAGGATGCCGCCGACTCCGGTGGTCGCTCCCTGGAACGGCTCGATATAGGAGGGATGGTTGTGCGACTCAATCTTGAAGGCGCAGGCCCAGCCATCTCCGACATCGATGATTCCGGCGTTTTCCCCTGGTCCCTGAACAACGCGGTCGCTCCTGGTGGGGAGCCGCTTGAGGTGAACCCGCGAGGACTTGTAGGAGCAATGCTCGCTCCACATGACGCTGTAAATGCCGAGTTCGGTCAGGCTTGGGGTGCGGCCCAGTGCAGAGAGGATGCGCTGATACTCCTCCGGCGTGATGCCGTGCTGGGCAAGAAGTTCAGGGGTCACTGAGGTGGACTCAGGGACCAAAGCTGAGGAATCAGGTTTCATGATGGTTAAAAGTTTATTGTCGCATGCCAGCTGGCGCTCGTGCGCGGTAAGACGCAGGCGGCAGAGGAAGTGTTATCCGAGAGAGGCTGGCAAGGTCTGACGAATGTGGTGGATATGCTCTGGAGTGGTGCGGCAGCAGCCGCCGACGGCTTGCGCCCCGGCAGCGTACCAGGCGGCTGCCTGGGCGGCAAAATCGCCAGGGTCCGAGCTTCCCCGCCACGCTCGATGGCTGGCATCCCAGATCTCGCCGGAGTTGGGGTAGACCACAATCGGTTTCCTGGTGGCTGGCCGCAGCTCTCCGAGGAGAGGAAGGATGAGGGCCGGTGCGGTGCAGTTGATCCCAATGGCGACAACCTGGGGGTGTCCATCGAGCAGCCTGCCGCAGTCGCTGAGCCGCTCACCGTGGGCGATGTGGGCCTGGTCCGTGCAGGTGAAGCTTAGCCAGGCGGCGACACCAGGATGACTCTCGAGCGCGATAAGAATGGCTCCGGCTTCGTCGAGGGATGGGATGGTCTCAAACGCGAGGAAATCGGCGTTGGTCCCGGCAAGGATCGCGATGCGCTGCGCATGGAACTGGACGAGCTGGTCGAAGGAGATGGCGTAGTTGCCGTGATACTCTGCGCCATTGTGGAGGATGGCTCCGTAGGGACCGAGAGAGGCGCCGATCCAGACGTGGCGTGGAGAAAGGGATCGATACCAGGTGCGAGCGGACTCCGCCACGGAGACGGAGCGGCGCAAGGCGGCTGCGGCTGCCTCGGGTGGCAGCCCCTGTTCGGCATATCCCTCAATGGAGACTTGGTAGCTGGCGGTGAGCAGGCAGTCGGCTCCGGCCTGAAGATAGCTGCGGTGGACCTCCTCAATAGAGGCGGGCGAGTCTTCCAGCACGCGTGCCGACCATATTCCGCTGGACAGATCGCAGCCCCGGCGCTCCAGCTCCGTTGCCATAGCGCCATCGATGACGCGGAGCCCATCCAGGTTGAGTTCTTCACGCGGCGTCATACGGAGATTCTATCCACAGAAAGGCTGCGGGTTGAGAGAAGGGGGGCGCGCGAGGCTCTATACATATGGGGTTGTGGAGCTGGAAGGTGCGTAAAAGTTTGGGATAGAGGATGTCTGGCAAGGTGGCCACGCTATGTTTGTACCGCCTTTTCCGCCGAGATGGGGGAGAGAAGCCGAATTGGTGCTGGCCGGGCGGTAAGACGTGGAGGCTTTCTGATACACTCAGGTGTAGCCCGCAGGCATGCAGAAGGCATCTACCAGGGCGCCTTCGTCTGGGGTTCCTGTCAACAAGGTTCGGGGAGTGGCTCAGCCTGGTAGAGCACCTGGTTCGGGACCAGGGGGTCGGAGGTTCAAATCCTCTCTCCCCGACCATTCTTTCTCATTCAAAACAAATCAGTTAAGCCACTTCGACAAAGAACGTCCTGTTCTTCCGTTGTCTTAGTTTCACGTTTGCCAGCAAAAGGATGATGGGCTATTCTTTCGTTACTCGAAAATCAACGAAAGGATACCGTGTCAGAGACCGATCCGTCCGCCCGACCAGGCCGCTATATCGTTAAGCAGTTTGAGGGCGAGACTGTTCGAGCTTTCATGCCTCCACCGTTGCCGCCTGTGCCGCCGGTGGATCTGGCGCGGTTTCAGATCCTGCTGGAACAGGGCAATCAGGCCATCGGCCGGCTCGACGGTCTGGCCTCGCTCCTTCCCGACCTATCGCTGCTCCTTTATACATATGTTCGCAAGGAGGCCGTGCTCTCCTCTCAGATCGAAGGCACGCAGTCTTCGCTTTCTGATCTCCTGCTTTACGAGAACGATGAGGCGCCGGGAGTGCCCGTAGAGGATGTGCAGGAGGTCTCGAACTATGTCGCGGCCATGAATCACGGTCTGGAGCGAATGCGTTCGGGCTTTCCGTTGAGTCTTAGGCTGATTCGGGAGATTCACGAGATTCTGCTCTCCAAAGGAAGAGGCAGCGGCAAGCAGCCGGGCGAGTTTCGCCGCAGCCAAAATTGGATTGGCGGCAGCCGCCCAGGGAATGCGGTCTTCGTACCGCCTCCTCCGGAACTTCTGAATGAGTGCCTCAGCCAATTGGAGCTATTCCTGCATGACGAGCACACGGGCTTGCCCTTGCTGATTCGAGCGGGCCTGGTGCATGTGCAATTTGAGACAATTCACCCGTTTCTGGACGGCAACGGACGGCTTGGGCGGCTGCTCATTACGTTCCTGCTTTGCGCAGAGAGTGCGCTACGGGAGCCGATCCTCTACCTTAGCCTTTATTTCAAAACCAATCGTGCGGGGTACTATGAATTGCTCGACCGCGTACGAACCAAGGGCGATTGGGAAGCCTGGCTTGATTTCTTCCTGACTGGCGTGCGCGACACCGCCGACCAGGCAGCCAACGCGGCGCGCGAAATTCTGAATCTTTTCAACCGCGATCAGAAAAAGATCGAGACGCTCGGCAGGCCCGCCGCCTCCGTACTGCGCGTGTTCCAGCACATGCAGCGAAACCCAATCATCGCGATTCCATCGACGGCGAAGCGGATTGGTATCTCCGCTCCGACGGTTGCGAAGTCGCTAGGCCACATGATCGACCTCGGCATCCTCGAAGAGACCACTGGCCGCGAGCGGCATCGCCTTTTCGTCTACCGTCGATACTTGGACATCCTCAACGAAGGAACGGAGCCGTTGCGGTGAAACGAGGAACTGGAGACTGAACCAGCATCCGGGTATCCATATCGCGCGGGCAGCAAACTGCTCCTACCGGTGGAAGTCACGGATTCAGATTCCATTGTTGCCAGCAGAAACCCCTCTACAATCAATTTTCTTCGAGGACAATTGCGGGCTGGCCTATCGATTTTCGGACGACCGTGAGTGGGTGGCTACGGGCGCGAATCAAAGCGCGTGGCGATGACGTCGGTCTGTCCGATGACGCTGTTGGTGAAGGAGGTCGCGTTCAACAGAACCTCGAAGTTGGACAGGCTTCCATCGCTTCTTCTTGCCTTGGCGATGATGGGAGCCATCTTCGTGTCGTTGAAGAGAAAGGCGACGGTCGCCTCGACTCCGACTTGAGAGGTCCCCTCGATGAGAAGCACCTTGCCATTGCTATCCAGGTTGTCCGTAACAGCGATGTAGCCGAAAACCTTTTGCGAGTCGGTGGTGTAAACGGAGAGCTCCCCAGAGAGAGGCTTGCGGTTTTCGATGTACATGGAGCTTTGCCCCTCGCCGCTATAGTGAACGTGAAAGTTCAGGCGGACGTCGAACAGCTCATCCCATGGGTTGTAGACCGGGGCTCCGGAGAGAATGACGTTTGCATTGCGAAAGTCCTCGGGCCGGAGGCCGCGGGGAAACTTGATCTGGTAGTTCTCGCGACGAAAACGAGGGACCTCCGCAAGGCGGTCTGTAAGCTGCAGGTCCGTCATGGCGATATAACGGCGGCTGGCGAGAGGGGCTCCGGCGAATTCCGGGGACTGTGCCTTAGGGGAGTAAAGATATCTGCCGCCGATGTAGTCGGAGAGATGGACCTCGTGAGTGGAGTGAGCCTGATTGTTGAAAATGTTTAGGCCGGCGTCGCCAGGGACGAAGAGGACGGTCTGTCCGGGGGAGAACATCTCACGCCATAGGGGATCGGTGGCGGATGAGTGGAGATGCCTGAAGGATAGAAGAGACTGGAGAGCAAGGACAAGCGCGGCTCCCATGATGATGAGTGCGCAGTAAAGCCAAGCTCGCCGGATCTTCTTTTCAGGGAAAAGAGCGCTGGAGGGGATGCTGTGGGAGACTGTGCCCTCCTGAGAGAGCGGGTACGGAGGGCGCAGGGGGGCGATCTCCAAATCCTGTGAGTGGGACTCGCGGGTCTGGACGAAGGTCGGCAGATATCCTCCGCGGGGCACCTCGATGCGGAGATCGTCAGTTGTTCCTTCCTCCTGATAGTAGAGAGCGAGGCGCTGGCGAAGCTGCCGGGCAGTTGTGCGCACGATGTTATCTTCCGCAGCGTTGTAGCCGGGTGCCCGTCCAAATACATGAGTTCCAATCTGCTGTTCGGTGATCTCTTCGGTTCGATTCTCAATCGTACTTCGGACGATGTAGATAAGAAACGCACTCAATCGCCCTGACTTCGCGAAGTTTCGGCTCGCAATGATCCGTTCTGCTGCCGCCCAGCGAGGATCGGAGATCGTAGCCGATGGGAGATCCTGAAGTTCTTCTCTCTGTTCCAAAAATGGCATGAATCCAACTCTCCCCAACCATAGCAATGAAGTATGTCGAAACGATGAACTGTTTCTTTTTCGTTAACAAAGCCTGCTTACAAAGGTTTTACGTATGTAACCTCCTGTGAACCACCTCACGGGTGGCAGCTTTACGGGCGAAGATGTCTCGGTACTCAGCTTCAATCAAGCAAGACCGGCGATCACTCCCGATTGCCGGGTTCTATACACGCGAAATTCCAGGGGAGGATGTATTGTCGGTAAAGCGGTTTCTTCGAAGCTCTCATTCGGTTATTCGGGAAGCGTCACCAACACCACAATTGAGAAACAGGCGGGGACGATTTGTTTCCCTGCTTGCTCTTCTTCTGCTGGTTATCTTCCATATGGCAGGGTTTGCGCAGCAGGGTTCGAATGCAGGGCTTACCGGCATGGTCACGGACCGATCCGGCAGCGGTGTGGGCAATGCGCACGTTGTGGCGGCCAACCATGAGACCGGCGTCATCTACACGGCTAAAGCCACCGAGGCTGGAGTCTACACCATCCCCTCGCTGCCTCCCGGCGTCTATGATGTCTCGGCCACTCATGAGGGCTATAACAAGGCGGTCGTCAAGGACATCACTTCTTACGTAGGGCAACTGATCACGGTGAACCTGAACCTTGACATTGCATCCACCTCGGACACCGTAACAGTGTCGAGTGACGCGCAACTTCTCGAAACGGGTTCACCGCAGATTGACTACATCATCGGCAAGAAGGAGATGGAAGACTGGCCGCTCATCGCTACCTCAGATGGTGAGCGCGACGTCTCTCAATTCCTCTATAACAACTTGCCCGGCGCGACCGGGGTCTCATTCACCGGTTCGATCAACGGTGGGCAGACGAGGTCGAACGAGATCTATTTGGAAGGAGTGCCGCTGGGCACGATGGACACTGCCGAGGAGGGCATCAGTGTCGATGCCGTTCGCGAGCTCAACCTGCAGGTTGGGGTCATGAATGCGCAATACAACGGCGGCGGTACAGCAGTGACCAACCTCGCCGTCAAGTCAGGTACCAACCAGATCCACGGCTCGCTTATCGCCATTCTGCAAAACGAGGACATGAATGCGAACAGCTACGCCGCAAAGCAGGCAGGTCGCGAGCGTGCGCAGGACCGGTTCACGACCTACGGCGGCACAGTGGGCGGCCCCGTGTATACTCCCAAAATATACGGCGGCAGAAACAAGAGTTTCTTTTTCTTCGACTTTGAGCGGGACCAGATTAAGAACCTTGGGTACGGCGGAGCGAATGCTACTCTTCCCACCCAGGCGATGCTGGGCGGGGACTTCTCGGCGTGGCTGAGTCCGGCATTGACCCTCGACTCGCGCTCGGGCACGACCGTCACCCAGGACATCCTGGGCCGCCCAGTCGTCTTCGGGCAGATCTACGACCCAGCAACGACTCGCATCCTCAAGACTGGGCAGATTGACACGGTAACCGGGCTAAAGTCCACAGGCAATGGCTTCGTCCGCGATCCCTTCCCTGGCAACAAGATCAGTCCGTCCCGCTTCGATCCTGTGGCAGCAAACCTGCTGAAGCTGAACTGGCCCAAGAATTACCTGAGCAGTCAGGTTGTGGGCAACATTCCCACCTTGGCCAAGACGCTCCCGCTGCTAGTGCAGAAGTTCTACACGATCAAGTTCGATCAGGTTCTGACGGCGAATCAGAGGCTCTCCATTCTGTTCGACGACAACCAGCGCAGCAATATTAACGGCGGAACATATTGGTCTCTGCCCAGCGACAAAAACATCCTCGACGTGGCCTACAATCAGGCCTTCCATACGCAGATCACTCGCGTGAACCACTACTGGACGCTCTCTCCGACGATCTCGAACCACGTTGGTGCCGGCTACTTCCGCATTCCCATCTCGTTCAACAGCGTGGATCAGCGGAACTGGGCCTCTCAGCTCGGTATACCGAACTTCAGCGGAATGGGCTTCCCCACGTTCGATTTTACGGGTAGCACTTCTCTCGGCGGAGGAACGAAGACGCTGGGTGTTGCCGGCTCGTACCAGGGCCAACTACGCTCCAACTCTGACTTCATGGTGATTGATCAGGTGTACGTTAGCCGTGGAGCTCATCAGATGCAGGGGGGCTTTGAAGGCCGCTTCTACCTGAGCAACTGGACCAACGGCAATGCTCCGGGCACCTACCAATTCAGCAGCGCGATGACCGACGACGGTACCTCGACCGCCAGCTACGCGGGTAATTCATTCGCCAGTCTGCTGCTCGGGCAGGTGAACTCCCTGTCCAGTACCGTATACGCTGGTACGCAGCACTACCGCCGCCGCCAAGCCGGAGTCTACTTTCAGGACGACTGGAAGGCAGCCCGAAACTTCACCTTGAATCTCGGCCTTCGCTGGGAATTCATCGGCAAGCTATACGAGACCAATGGGCAATGGAGTGGCGTTGACCTGACCATTCCCAACCCCGCAGCCGCCGGTCTGCCGGGAGCCCTCGTCTTCGCCAGCCAGCTTGGCAAGAAAAGCTTTGAGAATCCCGACTGGCGGGTCTTCCTTCCTCGCGTCGGGTTCGCGTACAACCCTGATCCACGAATCGTCTTCCGCGGGGGCTTTGGCATCAACTCTCAGGCGCCGGTCTATAGCGCTGAGCCTTTCCAGGGCCAAACACTACCGCCTACTACGGGCTACTCTGCGTCGATCGCGGTTGACGCAACGCACAACCCGCAGCCGTACGCCGGCATGGCGGTGGCGAAGCTCAGTGACCCGTATCCGGCTCCTACAACGTCCTTGCCGAACTACAACCCGGCACAGCTAAACCTGCAGAGTGTCACGGTGAATAATCCAGCCGGCTCGAAGCCCCTGACCTACGCGAGCTATACGATGGGAATCCAGGTGGACATGGGCCGAGGCGTCATCGCCCAAATCAATTACGTTGGCAACGTGGCCCGCAGAATCCGTCAGGCCGCGCTGACGCAGATGAACCAGCTCCCTCTCAGCGCTCTGCAAACCTATGGTGATGCGTTGTTGGACAACATCAAGATTCACCCGGAGATTCCCAAGCCCTATCCGACTTTCGCCGGGACGGTGCGCCAAGCTCTTGCGCCCTATCCGCAGTTTGCGGGAGGCGGTGTCTCCTTGTTTGATCCTGGCGCCGGCTGGTCCCGTTACGATGCGATGCAGGTGACGCTTACGAAGCGGGTGAACTCCGGACTCTCCATCTTCGCAACGTACTCCTGGTCGAAGACCCTGACCAATACCAACGGCGGATTGCAGGATGTGTCCAACAAGCAGGCCGCCAAGGCTGAGGCGTCCTTCATCCACGTCCCGCAGATGTTCAAGCTCACGGCTATCTATGATTTGCCGATCGGGAAGGGTAAGCTGCTGAACGTACACGGCCCGCTCGACTGGATCGCTGGTGGCTGGAAGCTCTCCGGCAATGGCATCTACCAGTCGGGCGACACCCTCACCATCACGGACAGCTTCGTAAGCAACGGCATTTTCGCGACCACCCGGCCCAACTTCACAGGCCAGGCCGTCCGACTCAACCAGAAGGGCTTCATCGATACGGTTCACAACCGGGGCCCGGTCTATCTCAATCCGGCTGCGTTCACTCATGTCCCATATACCTCAAACAACAAGGTGGCCCTGACGACAGGCAACGTCCCCTCGGTTCTTCCGGGAATCCAGGGGCCCGGTTATGCATACGAGAACATGGGACTCCAGAAAGCATTCAGCTTTGGCGAGACCCGCAGCTTTTCGCTGCGTGTCGTCGCGGCCAACGCCCTCAACCGTGCCGGACTCGGCGATCCTGTGACTGATATCAACAACGCAAATTTCGGACGCATTCTGAGCACACAGGCGGCCACGCGTCAGAACTTCACTCCACGTACTGTGCAGGTTGAGGCGCACCTAACCTTCTAACTCCGGCCACGCGCGTCGAGCGCTGAGTCTGGCGCTCCGCGCACGTGGCCTTTCAATAAAACACTGAACTTTTTAGCTCACGCAGAGAGTAAAGAGAGCGAACGGAGAGTTTCACCAATGCCGATACGTCACAGAATTTCCCCGCTCGGTGTAGCTGCCGCGCTCCTTGCGGTGTCGGCCATTGGCGCGAACCGTCCGAGCCTGGCGCAAACAGCCGAACCCTCTACTTCTGTGAAGGATCATCCGCTCGGCGAACAGACAATGCGGCTCCCGCGGCACTTCGCGGACGGTGCCGACCTTCCCAACGGTTGGCGCATCACGCCGGCCGGTAAGGTCATTGCCACAGTCGGAGACCTCATTACGAATCTCACCGTCTCGCCCGACGGAAAGATCGTCGTCTCTCTTAACTCCGGCTTTTTACCGCATGGACTCGATGTCTTCGACGCCATAACGCATAAGCAACTGCAACACATCAAGCTGACCTCAGCATGGTTGGGAATGGCATGGTCTTCGGATGGTCATACGCTCTTTGTCTCTGGCGGGAATGCCTCCGGCAGCAAGAGCAAGAGCGATCCGGTTGCGCCTATCTATTTGTTCTCTTATGCGAATGGATTGCTGAGCAATGAGCCGACGGGAAGATTGGTTGAGACAATCGATCCGAAGGAGGTCTCCTGGTCCGGCGTTGCGTATCTCCCGGGGAAACATTGGCTCTATGCAGCCAACAGGGGAACCGGCGAAAATCCGAGCAATGTTGTGGTTTTTGATGCGGAGACACACAAGATTGTTACTCGCATTCCGGTGGAGGTATCGCCTTACCAGGTGCTTCTGAGCGCCGATGGGAGACGGCTCTTTGTCTCGAACTGGTCGAGCGAATCGATCAGTATTATCGATACGAACAACAACAAGGTTCTGCGTACACTGCATGTCGGGATGAACCCAAATGATTTGAAACTCTCCGCGGATGGAAGGCTTTTTATTGCCTGCTCCAACGACAACACGGTGTGGGTGATCGACACGCATACGCTACAGGTGACGGAGCGCCTTTCGACGACAATGACCCCGCTCGCTCCGGAAGGCTCGACGCCGAACGCACTTGCAATCGACAATACACATCATCTGCTGTACATCGCGAACGCCGATAACAATTCGATTGCTGTGGCGAGCATCGATAACCGAACACACAGCACTATCGTCGGTTTTATTCCTACAGGATGGTATCCTTCGGCGCTTGCGCTAGCAGATCATAACGGCACGCTGTACATCGGCAATACCAAGGGAGAAGAGGGGCATCCAGATCCATTGGGGCCGCATAGTCCCCTCACAGAGAGAGATATTCCCTTCTCAGAGGCTGCCCCTGGTTCATCCATTTCTCCTTTTGCGTCGGGAATTTTTTCGCAAGGCAGAGGAAGTGTGCACACGGTCCAGACAGGCAGCATCGAGATGCTTTCGGTCGTCGGATTAAAGGAGAAGCTTCAGGGCTGGACGCGGCAGGTGGCGAAGAACACTCCGTATAAGGACTCGTTGCTTGCGGAGACAAAGAAGCCGCTGGAGCCGAGCATTCTTCCACAGAGCGTAGGGGAGCCGAGTCCCATTAAGCACATCATTTACATCATCAAGGAGAACCGTAGCTACGACCAGGTCTTCGGCGATATACCGGGTAGCAACGGTGATCCGCGGCTGGCGATCTTTGGAGAAAAGGTCACGCCGAACCAGCATGCGCTGGCGAAGGAGTATGTCGTTCTCGACAATCTTTACTGCGATGGCGAAGTGAGTCAGGATGGGCATTTCTGGTCAACCGCGGCCTATGCCACGGACTTTAATGAGAAGCAGTGGCCGGCTCGCTATGCTGGGATCACTAAAGGTGAATACCTTACCCACGCGGAGATTCCTTCCGGAGGCTTCATATGGGATCTGGCGCGGCGCAAGGGACTGACATACCACATCTATGAAGAGATGACGACCTCTGCCAAGAATGGATCGGTATGGGAAGCGACTCCCGCGCCAGGGATGGATGGTCTCTATGGCCATTACACGAAGGAGTTCGCGGGCGACATCGCCGTGCGGGATGGGGAGAAGGTGAAGATTTTTCTTCGCGAGTTTGACGAGTGGGCGAATAACTACGATAGCTCAGACGCTGGAAAGCGCTTGCCAAACCTGATTGTGATGCGGATGCTGGAAGACCATACAGTTGGGACACGACCTGGCTGGAATACCCCGACGGCGATGGTGGCGGATAACGACTATGCCATCGGGCAGCTCGTCGATACTGTGACGCACAGCCGCTACTGGCCGAATACAGCGATCTTCATCATTGAAGACGACGCGCAGGATGGAGCGGACCATATAGATGCGCGCCGTACGGTAGGGCTTGTTCTCAGCCCATATGTGAAGCGCGGCATCGTGGATAGCACGCTGTACACAACGTCCTCGATGCTGCGATCGATGGAGCTGTTGCTTGGGCTGCCACCGATGAGCCAGTACGATGCGGCGGCTATGCCGCTGTTCGCTTCGTTCGGAACGATGCCGGTGATGAAGCCCTTCAATCGAATCGCTCCGCTCGTCGACACCAATGAGAAGAACACGAAAGACTCTGCAGGTGCCAAACAAAGCAGCAGGATGGATTTCTCCGGAGTGGACCGCGCTCCGATGCATGCTCTGAATGAAATTATCTGGAAGAGCGTCAAGGGCAAGGACTCGGTGATGCCTCCGCCGGTGCATCGCTTCCGCCCGATCGTCGATGTGAGCGGCTCGGGCAAGGACGATGACAGGTACTGATATTTTCCGCCGAGAAGGGGCGCCTTCGGGCATTTCTCCGGCTTCATCGAACACGAAGCCGGAATAGACTCCACCGCCGGCCCGAACGTGGCCCGGGTCAAGCGAGGGCACGTATCGCGCTTCCAGTGGTATGAGAAATCGTTACGCGTACGTGAGCTGGCTGCGGAACATCAGACAGATGAGGAGCGGACTGAAATCGAAGATGCGGCTTTGACGTAAACTGCCCGTCGTTGTGATAGCAGCTTCATCCGGCTGCGGGTGGCTTGAGAACGGCCAGGTGGAACGTGCGGCGAAGGACGAAGCCTACCTGTTGATAGACGCGGATCGCTCCCGCATTGGCCTCGTATGAGGTCAGGAACGGTATGCGCCCCTCGGCATGGATGTTGCGGGCAACGGTGGCGACCAGCGCCTCAGCATAGCCGCGGCTGCGGAAGTCAGGATGTGTGCAAACGGCGCTCACTTCCGCAAATCCAGTGGGTGACAATCGCTGGCCGGCCATTGCAGCCAGGCGGCCATCGACGCGGATTCCGAGGAAGCCTCCAAGCGTGGCCGTGTGGTCGCGGAATGGACCCGGCTCTGTGGCGGCAGTGAGTGCTACCATCTCGGGAAAATCCGCCGGCCCCAGCGAGACGATCCTGTCGGCAAGAGGCCGCCGATCTGGAACCGCAGGGCAGACCATCTGAACGAGCACTCCTCCGGCAAGCGACTGCCAGCCTGCGGGAATCTCGGCGGGATCCTCAAGAAAGAGAACTGCGACATCGCCTGCTGGCACAACAGCGGCGAGATCCGCATAGGCTTCTGGCGTTGGCTCTCGAAATGCGGAGAGGGGGCCAATATCCGCGGGATAGCGGCGCGCAAGGCCGCGCCCCACATCCGCGCCCACGGCGATGGGAGCGTGACCTGTGACAAGGGAATTCCAGATTGGATTGTCCAGCAGCGTCTCGTTTTCGAGATTCTTCATTGATGTGATTTTAGATGTTGGCGGAGATGTGGAGGCTTCAAGATGGCGTGTCTTATACAGCCGGATTGAGTCTGCGGGAGCGGGTCTTTCGCTGCGGGGATGGAGAAGCAGGTCCTTCGCTTCGCTCAGGATGACAAGAGGGAGTGAAGGATGACAAGAGGGAGTGAAGGATGACAAGAGGGCTCAGGATGACAAAACGGAGTGCGGGGTGGGGCAGGATGACAAAACGGAGTGAAGGAGGCGGGTGCTGCGGGAGCTAGCGTTTTGCTCCGGTGGGAAAAGCAGGTCCTTCGCTTCGCTCAGGATGACAAAGAGGGAGTGAAGGATGACAGGAGTGGGGCTCAGGATGACAAAACAGAGTGAAGGGTGAAGGAGCTGGGTTCAGGATGACAAATATATAGACAAGAGTGGAGTTGTTGACGGAAGCTGCGCTCAGCGCGGAGATGAGGCCGCACTGGCGCAGCTCACTTCATCAGGCGTTATAGGTTGAGGACGATACGCGGCCTCCGTGGCCAGTCCAATTGGTGTGGAAGAATTGGCCGCGCGGTTGATCGGTGCGCTCATAGGTATGTGCGCCGAAGTAGTCGCGCTGTGCCTGCAGCAGGTTGGCGGGTAGCCGCTCGGTTCTAAAGCCGTCGAAGAACGCCAGCGCGGTAGAGAACGCCGGGGTGGGCACGCCCAACTCGATGGCATGAACCAGCGCCTTGCGCCACGATGCCTGGTACTGGTTCAGAGCTCCGGAGAAGAAGCTGTCGAGCAGCAGATTCTCGAGCGCGGGGTTCTTGTCGAAAGCCTCCTTGATCTTGCCCAGGAAGCGGCTGCGAATGATGCATCCGCCGCGCCACATGAGCGCAATGCCGCCCATGTTCAGATTCCAGCCATTTTGTTTGGCTGCCGCACGCAGCAGCATGTAGCCCTGAGCGTAGGAGATCATCTTGGAGCAATAGAGCGCCCGCCGGACGTCTTCGATGAATGCGGTCCGATCGCTGCTGGACACGGCCTTCGCTTCCGGTCCCTGAAGAATCTTCGAGGCCGTGACTCGCTCCTCTTTGAGCGCCGACAGATAGCGCGCAAAGACCGACTCACCGATCAAAGTTAGCGGCTGCCCCATATCCAGCGCGCTGATTGCCGTCCACTTGCCGGTGCCTTTCTGGCCGGCGGTGTCCAGAATCTTATCGACGAGCGGCTTTCCGTCTGCATCCTTGTTGGTAAAGATCTGGCTGGAGATTTCGATGAGGTAGCTGTCCAGCTCGCCCTTGTTCCATTCGTCAAAGACCTCATGCAGTTCGTCGGCGGTCAGTCCCAGGCCACGGTGGAGCAGATCGTAGGCTTCGCAGATCAACTGCATATCGCCATATTCGATTCCGTTGTGCACCATCTTGACGTAGTGGCCGGCGCCATCCTCGCCTACCCAGTCGCAGCAGGGCGATCCATCCTCGACCTTAGCGGCGATCGACTGGAAGATCTCCTTCACATGCGGCCACGCGGCCGGATTGCCGCCGGGCATGATGGAGGGGCCGCGGCGTGCGCCTTCCTCACCGCCGGAGACGCCGGTGCCGATGAACAGGATGCCTTTAGCGGCAAGATCCCTGGTGCGGCGGCTGGAATCGGCATAGAGCGAGTTGCCGCCGTCGATGATGATGTCGCCCGCTTCCAGGTGTGGCAGCAACTGGTCGATCATCTGATCGACGGTGTCGCCTGCCTTAACCATCAGCATGACGCGGCGCGGCCGCTTGAGCAGGCCGGCCAGCTCCTCGATAGAGTGCGCGCCGACGACGTTGGTCCCCTTTGCCTCGTTGGCCAGGAAGTCGTCGACCTTAGACACGGTGCGGTTAAATACAGCAACCTTAAAGCCATGATCGTTCATGTTCAGGACAAGGTTCTGTCCCATAACTGCGAGCCCGATCAACCCGATATCGCATGATGCTGGCGTCATAAAATCTCCAGAATTTCCTAAGGAATGATGACTGCAAATAAAGGCTGTGCAGGTGGGGATTCTTGCACGGCGAGGTGATTGGAAGGTGGCGGAACGTCTTGGCGTTCCGCCACATGTTTTTAAAAGCCTGCTTGCGACAGCCGCTTCAAACTGCGTCTCCCGTTACTGCTGGCAGCTCGCATTGTGCGCCTGCGGCAAGGTGAGAAATGTAATGCTTGCAGGTGCAAACGTAACTTTACCAGAGCGCGTAGCAACACTCTTCAGTTCAGGCAAAGCATCGTCTGCGCCCAGCTTCAGCTCACTTCCGTTCAATTCTACCTGCCGGGTTCTCAACTCCTTGGCGGTGAGGGTGTAACGCTCGGATGCCGCAGGAACGTTGATCGAGTGTGCTTCCTTCGCGTCGGCATTGATGGCGAGAAGGGTCACGCCGCCAGGGTGATTCGGCAGGCATTGTGCGTAGAGATGCAGGCTGGACGCAGGAGAGGCTCCGGGATCGAGCACCGTGGCTCCCATGAACTTGCTCCACAGCAGAGCAGCCCAGTAGTTAGGGCGCGGCTCGTAGGTCTTCTCATCTAGCAGACCGTAGTCGCTGGCGGCCAGCGTGTTGTGCATGTGCACCTGGACGCCGCGCTTGGCCAAGTCACCCAGTTGGTTGAGATAGCGGAAGCTATCCAGGAAGGTTGAAGCCCAGCGGTCGCCACCGCAGGCAGCTTGTGCAGTTTCCGTGAGCCACATGGGCTTTCCCGGCTCAAAGCGGTCGCGGAGAGCTCCGTAAAACTGTTCGCTCTGATCCCCGCGCGAGAGCCACTCCTCGGAGAGCGCCGCCTCGGCGGTGGTTGTTGCCGACAGGCCGGCGCTTGCGCAGCGGCTGGAAACTGCGCCATAGGTGTGGTAAGAAAAGCCATCGAAGGCCGGGCCGGTCACCGAGAGAATATCTTCGGTCTTCATGATGTTCTTGAAGGTCGACTGGATCGGCGATCCCTCGCCGACTCCGCCAGGGCCAAGAACCAGCATGCCGGGAGCGTCCTGCTTTGCGAAGGCGCGAAATGCGACGATATCGCGGCCAAACGCTGCGGCATCATAACCCTTCGGTGCTCCGCCCATCTCCGGCATGGTCGGCTCGTTCATGAATTCGGCTGCGGCAATGCTGCCGCCAACGGATTTGGTATAGGCAAAGACCTGTTGCGCCTGGTCCGGAGTCCACACTCCTTCAGCGTTGCGGGTGCCTGGGCTGATCGCAACCGAGGTGACGATCTTCGCATTCACAGCATTGGCAAAATCGACTACGCCCTTCCACTCCTGCCGGGTGAGCACGGCTTTGAAGCCCGCGGGCGGGGTTGCTGGCGCCGGATCATCCGAGTTCTGAAAGAAGGTAGTGTTTGCCCAGGTGCCGCTGACGCGCACATAGACGGGTCCCAGTGCTGCGGCCAGTTTGCGCAGGCGGGCATTGTAGAGATTGATCGGCTGACGGTATTCATAGAGCGAGGGATCCATGCCGGTGGGCTGGTTCGCGCCCTGCTTCACTTCTGCTTTGCTGGCATACGGCCGCCAGAAGCGCCCGCCGGTAACTTCGACCATCTCGATGTTGTATGACTGGAAGCGCGGATCGATTGTGCCGACGCGCGGCATCGTTTTGGGCGCTATCGATGAAGATTGCGCGTCTGCGGGCACTGCCAAACACAGCGCAGTTCCGAGAGCTGCCATGGCTCCACTCGCCAGGAACCCGACATTCAGCTTTCTATTCATGTTCTTCTTCCTTTCTTAAGTCTGTTGTGTGTCCTGATGTGTTGGAGCCAAATAGTTAGAGGGGAGTTTACTGGTTGACGCCACTGGCCAGAAAGCCGCCATCGACAACCAGAACCTGACCGGTGACGAAGGATGAGGCCTCAGAGGCAAGATAGACGGCGGCGCCGATCAGCTCTACGGTTTTGCCGAAGCGGCCCATGGGTGTCCGCATCAGCAGTTCCTGGCCGCGGGGCGTGCTGTCGAGGAGTTCTGCGTTCAGATCGGTACGGAAGACGCCGGGAGCGATGGCATTCACCGTCACGCCCTTCTTCGACCACTCGACGGCCAGAGATCGGGTGAGCGAGGCCACACCTGCTTTACTGGCTGCATAGGCGGCCACTTCGGTGAGAGCAACAAAGCTGTTCAGCGAGGCGATGTTGATGATGCGTCCGTAGCCGCGATCGAGCATAGGCTTGCCGAAGACCTGGCAGGCGTGCAGCGTGCCGGTAAGGTTGGTATTGAGAATATTGCTCCACTCTTCTTCCGAAACGGTCAGCGTGGGCGTGCGCTTGATGACTCCTGCGCAGTTGATGAGGATGTCGACCTTGCCGAATTTTTCAAGCGTGGCCGCCTGTAATTTTTCGAGCGAGGCGCGGTCGCAAACATCCGAAGTAAGGCGCAGAGTTTTGCGTCCGCGTGCTTCGATCTCCTTTGCGGTATCGTCGACCTGTTGCTGACGGCGCGCCGTGGCGACAACATCGGCGCCCGCTTCGGCGAGGCCAAGACTCAGGGCGCGTCCGATTCCGGAGGTGCCTCCAGTTACAACTGCAATTTTGCCTGTCAGGTCAAAGAGCTGGTTCATGATTTCTTTCTCCGTTCTGTTTGTGAGCAGGCCAGAAGCCTGCAGCTTTGCAAGGATCTCGTCGACGGCCTGTTCCGGACTTCCGGCAACAGAGATCGACCAGGCTGAGGAAGGCTTTTCGAGCGTCTCCATCTGGCTGTCGAGCAGCTTGGGGTTCATGTAAGCATGATGGCGTGACTGGATCCGCTCTCTTACCACGTCGGCGGGTGCATAAAGATCGATCAGGCGGTACTCGTTTGCTCCGAAGCCATCGACGAGCCGTTCGCGGTACGCCTTCTTGAGAGCCGAGCAGGCGAAGATGGCGCTCCTGTCCTCTTCAAAATATTTCGCCATGCGATCGTGCAGAGTGGCGAGCCAGGGCAGGCGGTCGGCATCCGTAAGAGGGATACCGGCGGCCATTTTCTCGCGGTTCGCCTTCGAGTGATAATCGTCGGCGTCTTCGAATGCCCAGCCGGTACTTGCGGAGAGCAGCTTGCCGATGGTCGTCTTGCCAATGCCGCTCACACCCATCAAAATCAGAATCATTCTTTCTATCCCTTTAATGTTTGTGGAATGTGGCTACAGCCCCAGTTCCGGGTTGGCGAGGATGCAGGCGTGCCCGGAGTGCCGCGCGAACCGTACCTGCATAGGCTCATTGAGCGAACACCACTTTCTTCAATCCGGGGGCGAGCAGGACCATGATGAGCAGGGCCAGCAGGTATGCCCCTGCCGCCATGGCAAAGAGGCTGGAATAGCTGTGTGTGAGCTGCAGGATGTGGCCTGCATAGGTAGCAAAGAGAGCGCCGCCAGCCGATCCTGCCATGCTGCCGATACCCGTGACCGAACCCACCGCACTGCGCGGAAACATATCCGATGTTGTGGTGAGAAGATTGGCCGACCAACCCTGGTGCGCGGCGGCAGCCACACTGAGCAGCGCGATAGCAGACCACTCCGATTTGACATAGGTGGCCGCAAAGATGGGGACGACCACCGCGGCGCAAATGAACATAGCCGACAGCCGCGCGTTCGAGACCGAGAGTCCAAGACGGCGGAAGGGCGCAGGCAGCCAGCCTCCACCGATACTGCCAATAGCCGAGGCGTTGTAGATGATGATGAGCGGCAGCCCGATATGCGAAAGGTCCAGGTGAAACTTGGCGCTGAAATACGAGGGCATCCAGAAGAGGTAGAACCACCAGATGGGATCTGTTAGAAACTTGGCGGCGGAAAATGCCCAGGTCTGGCGGTAGCCGAGCAATTTACCCCACGGCACGGATGGGCCCATGTCGGATGCTGCTTCTTTATAGATGTAGCGCAACTCATGGCCGCTCAGCGTGGGATGATCGGCGGGCTTGTGATAGGTCTTAAACCACCACAGAATCCAGAGTGCGCTGAAGCAGCCGGTGATCAGGAAGGCCGCATGCCAGCCATAGCGTATGGTCACCCAGGGCACAATGACCGGAGCCAGAATCGCTCCAAGATTCGCACCGGAGTTGAAGATGCCCGTCGCCAGGGAACGTTCACTGCGCGGGAACCACTCGGCAACAGTCTTGATGGCTGCGGGAAAGTTGCCGGCTTCGCCTATTCCAAGAAAGAACCGCGCGATACCGAACTCGAGCACAGAGTTGGCCAGCGCATGACCCATGGCCGAGAGACTCCAGATGGCCATGATGATCATGTAGCCGATGCGCGTGCCGACCTTATCGACGAACCGTCCTGCAGCCAGGAGGCCGAGCGCATACGCAATCTGAAAGGCATCTACAACGTAGCCATAGTCCACCTCGGTCATGCCGATGGTGTGTTCCAGGGTGGGCTTGAGGATCGAGATGACCTGGCGATCCATGTAGTTGATCGACGTGGCGGCAAACAGCATGGCGCAGACGGTCCAGCGCACGCGACCTTGGGGTATGCCGGGAGTTAAATCCTCGTCGGTCTGCTGGTTGAGTGCCGTGTCATCCATCGTTTTGCTCTCCTTGGAGCCGGTGTACCGGGGCGCTCTATGCCTCGAGGCTACGTGCCATGGTCTGGCCTTGCCAGGGGGTGCTCCCGATACACCTGTTTAACCGTCGCTGGGGCGGGTTGTGTCTAAATCGCCAATAAAACGCAACGGCACTTCTATCGTTACGGATGGACGCGCCGGGTTCCCCCCTAAAAGAACAGCATCAGCATCGTGTTGTACTCCAGAGCGTTCCGTGTACGCGGAGTGATTGAAGGGCCCTGGGTGTAGCCGAGAGCATTGACCCAGTACGCTCCACGATACAGCTTGGTCGTGTATGTCCCTGTTGCCGACCAGGCACTATTCCAGACTCTCTTCCCCTGTGCCACCTGAGTGCGCGTATAGAACTCGCTATTGTCTGTGTGCGAGAAGACAAGAGAGGCAAAATCGCTCGGCCTCTTGCTGATAGGCCCGTTGTCGTACAGGCGAAATTCATAGTACTGCGTGTACTTGTTGACCGACGGCGGGACATACATCGCGGAGAAGCCAGCATAGAGTCCCCGGCGCTCGTTGGTGGCGCTCGTATGGGTGAACTGGCGGTCAGCGATCAGATACGTTCCATAATTCGTAGTGTCCGTCCGGCCCGTCTTAAAGTTGGTGTATTTCGTTGTGTTGTACATGAAGCCGGCACGAACCCAGGTCTTCATCGGATTCTTATAGGTCGATTGCTGATAATCGCCCTCAAAGATGGAGAGCAGCCCGTCGCCTTTTGGCGCAAAACGGAGCTGAAGCTTGTCCCTTGCCTGCTCGCCGACTCCGCCCTTGTTGGAGAAGCTCCTCTGGAAGCCGACCTTCGCGTAAAAATGGTGGGGCAGGTTGGCCCGGACATTAAACGCCGGCGCTTGCTGGGGCAGGTTTGCCAGACCGACTTCATAAGGCAGCACGGCATAGACGCCGAGCGCGCCGTTGTTGGCAAGTCCCCCGACCTTCAATTGGATAAACTCATCGGCTTCGTCGAGATAGCCGCCTTTGAACTCCAGACGGTTCTTCCAGACCGACTGATAATAGGAGATTCCGCCAAAGCCCACTGCCTCAGGTCCGGCAGGGTTCCAACTCATCTTCTGAATGGCGGCGATCATCGCGAACTGCGCGTTCTTAAGCCCAAACGCGCGCATGTCATACGTCAGGCCGGGATAGCTCGAAGATTGGATAAAAGGGCGCTGGCCGGGGTAGTGGATCTGGTTATACGGCACCGGCGCGCTGAGCGTGTTGTAGATGAATACCGTCTGGCTAATCGCGTAAATGCCAAAACCATGGCGCTGCATCGCGTTGCGCACATTATTCCAAGGTCCGAACAATCGTTGGGAATCCGGCGGCTGCATCAGGATCTGTCCCCGGTATATCGCGCCCATCTCCGCCGGAGTGGGCTCCTTCGCGGGCTGCGGGGCGGCTGCGGCTTGAGTGGAATTGGCGGCGACAGGCTCATCCGGCAGGGAGGAGGACGAGGAGGAACTCTGGGATGACGAATCCTGGGACGAGGAGGAGTCCTGCGTCGTCGTTTGTGCGTTCAGGCAAACCGTCAACAGGAGGCTTGCCAGGAGCAGGGAAGAGTACGTTTTGAGGTGAAACTGGCGGGCGGTCCTATAAATAGGTGTCCCTGAAGATTGCATATCAGGCACGCCCCCAGCGGGGGTGAATCTGGCATTCATTTCTTGGTTCTCCTTCAATTGTGGTTCCGGGGGTCGCATGCCCAAGCATTCGGTTCTTTTAATCCGGCGCCAACAATAGGCCCATGAAAAAACAACTCACAAGATTGCTACGGTAGTCCGGGAGCAGTACCCGGAGACGTATTGGGGCCTCGCGGCGTAAAATCGCTGAAGGGAAATGTGTTCTTGATGCACGTATCAAGTGCCTTGTTACGCCCATTGATACCATCTTGCATAGAGGAAGATAAGCACCATGTCATCTGAGGATTATGAAAATGATGCATGGCGGCCCACGACTGACGTCGAACGGCAGCAGGTTCGCGACCAGTTAAAGAAGTTGCTCAGTAGTTCGCATTTCCTGATCAGCAAACGCTACCCGAACCTGCTTCGTTTTGTGGTGGAGCAGACACTGGCGGGGCAGGAAGACGCACTGAAAGAACGGCTTCTCGGTATCGAGGTCTTTCATCGTGCTGCCGATTATGACACAAATCAGGATCCGGTAGTTCGCCTGAGCGCGGCGGAGGTCCGGAAGCGAATTGCCCTGTATTATCAACAACCTCAGCACAAGAATGAGTTGATGATCGGGTTGAATCCCGGTTCCTATGTGCCCTACTTCCGTCCGGCCCAGGCTCCGCCTGCTCCAACTGAATCCGCGTCTGCTCCGTCCGCGATCCTCATGCCGGAGGCAGCGGACACGAAGCGAGGGATGGCTGTATCTCGAACCCGCTTCTGGCCTTATGCTGTCGCGGCTCTCGTGGTGGCAGCCGTGGGGCTTGGCCTGGGATGGCATTTCTGGTTTCGACCGTCGGTGGCGGACCAGTTCTGGTCCCCTATCTCCCGTTCTCCCTCCCTTGTGACGCTCTGCGTTGGCTCGCCGGATTCGGTGGATCAGGCGCTCCAGAATTCGCCTTCCCCCGCAACCGTATATGACTCTATTCGCCGGTCAGGTCGTTTGGGGACAGCGAACGTGGCCACGCTGATCCGCGTGGGAGGCGTTCTGGAAGGCCGGCATAAGCCTTTTCGGCTGCTTTTAGCGTCAAAAGCAAGCTTTCCAGAGCTGCGCGAGGGGCCGGTAGTGCTGGTGGGGGCCCTGGATAACGATTGGGCACTGCGGCTGACGCAGTCTCTGCGGTATGGATTCGGGATGGACAATAATGCGATGTATATCGTGGATCACAAGAATCCTGCGGCCAGGAACTGGTCGGTATTGCTGAAGCAGCCCCCCTCCTCGCAGTCATCCGATTTCGCCATAATTGCCAGATATCACGACACCACACTGGATCAACCGGTGGTGCTGGCCGCTGGGCTCTCCAGCGAAGGGACCGAGGCAGCGGGCGAGGTTCTGTCCGATCCGGGCTTCCTCAAGGCGCTTTTTCAGAATGCGCCCCGCGACTGGAAGACGGTGAATATGGAGGCCGTTGTGCAGACCCAGGTGATTGAAGGGCATCCGGGGCCATCTCGCATTCTTGCGATCGAATACTGGTAGCAGTTGGCTCAGAATTCACCGAAATCTCATATCATTTTAGTTATCCGGCGCATAGAAGAAGTTTATTGGGAGACTTCTTTTTCACTCAAGCGACCATATCGCCTAAAATTGAATATCTACGGCTGAATCATAGCCTTGCGGTGCGGCCACTCATTTCCGTGGACATTCAGAGCTCTTGTAACGCATTCTTTGCGGGTGTAGTCGAGTTCAGGCAGCTACAGGCTCATATTTCCAAAAATGAGTTAGAAAAGACCGCCCAGCCAGGGAGCAGAAGCAGCGCTGCTTCGACCAACAATTTCGAGAGACCAGTTGAGGAAGATATGACGAAGGTATGGAGTGCAATCCTCTTTAGCTTGCTGTGTGTGGCGAGCCTTTCTGCGCAAACATTTCGAGGCACGATTCTAGGGACGGTGACCGATACCACAGGTGCGCCCGTCCCAGGCGCGAAGGTCACGGTACATAGCTCCGAGAACGGGATCGATCGACAGGTCCTCTCCAGTTCCGATGGAACCTACTCCGTTCCTGAGCTACCCAACGGCACTTACAACGTAACTGTTGAACAACAAGGCTTTGCTACCTTTGTCGCGAAGTCCGTCAGCGTGAATGTTGCTGCTCAGTCGCGGGTGGATGCCGCACTTCACCCGGGCGCAGTGAGCGAGACGGTCGAGATCTCCGCGGATGCATTGCCGCAGGTGGAAGCGGTTTCGGATACATTGGGAGCCACGCTGACGACGAAGGAAATCAAGAACCTTCCCATCAATGGCCGTGACTATGGCAAGCTCATCTACCTCACGCCAGGCGTCTCCGGATCGCCCGACGAGATCAGCGATTCGCCCGGCTCCTATGGCAGCTTTTCGATGAATGGCGCCCGTGGCCGCGCGAACAACTTCCTGCTCGACGGCACGGACATGAACGACGGCTTCCGCAACGAATCCGCGCTGAACCAGCCGGGCGTTTTTGGTACACCCGCCACCATCCTGCCGGTTGACGCGGTGCAGGAGCTGAATGTCATGTCGAACTTTCAGCCGGAATATGGACGCAGCGCTGGCGCGGTCATCAATATTGTTACCAAGAGCGGCATCAACCAGTTCCACGGAACGGCGCTGGAGTACTTCCGCAACAACGTGCTGGATGCGCGCAACTACTTCAATGAGAAGGGCAATACGCAGGCGCCCTTCCGCAACAACCAGTTCGGCGGCTCGCTCGGCGGTCCTATTGTTCCAAACAAAACATTCTTCTTTGTCGACTATGAGGGACAACGCGAAGGGGTCGGTACCGTCAGCGTTGCTTCCGTGCCGGATCCTGCCCGGCTTGCAACTGCCACGAACCCGGTGATCCAAGCGCTGCTGAAGCGCACGCCCTGGCCCCAGCCGAATGCGAACGGAGCCATTGTGGCGCCGTCGAGCAACAATATTCACAGCGTCATCGCCAAAATTGATCAGAACCTGCCGCATTCCAATCTGCTGAGCGGCCGCTACTATTTTGGCGATAGCACGCAGAGCTTTCCGCTGGCGCTCTCCGGCGGAGGTGTTCTGCCTGGTTTCAACACATTTACCCCCACGCGCGTGCAGCTTGTTTCGATCTCCGATGTCACCGTGCTTACCCCCAATAAGGTGAACGAGGTTCGCATGGGGTGGAATCGCTTTGCCGAGGGATTTTTCCCGCAGGATAAATCGTTTGCACCCAGTTCCATTGGATTGAATACTGGCACCGGGGCGGCGAACGCCGGGCTGCCGGTGATGGTGGTTGCAGGCTTCTCCTCATTGGGAGCCAGCAAAGCCGATCCGCGTTCCCGCGTGGACTCGAACTGGCAGGCATTCGATAACTTCTCGTGGAATCGCAGCAAGCACGATCTGAAGTTCGGCTATGAGTTTCGTCGTACGACGATCCAGCAGGTTTTGGATACCGACTTCCGCGGAAAGCTCACCTTCGCTTCGCTGGATGATTTCCTGGCAGGCAATGTGAGCGGCGGCAACCAGGCGTCGGGCTACTCCAAGCGCCACGGTCTTCAGAATAGTCACGGCTTCTATGCGCAGGATGCCTATCGAGCAACTCCCCATGTAACGGTTAACTTTGGGGTGCGCTGGGACTACTACGGTGTCATCGGCGAGAAGAACAACCTGATGAGTAACATCACCAGCTTCGATCCGGTGGGGGGCACGCTAACTCTCAGCATGCTGGGGTCGCCCAGCCTCAAGAATCTTTACGAGCCGAGCTACAAGAACTTCAGCCCGCGAGTCAGCATTGCGTGGGACGTCACCGGTGGCGGCAAGACGGTTCTACGCACCGGCTACGGCGTATTCTTTGACTCGTTTTCGCAGGACATCTTCCTGGCTCACCTGCCATTCAACAGCAGCTTCGATCCCGGTCCTGCTTACAATCCGATTGGCCCGGCACCCATTTACTCGGTCAGCGCAGTGGGCGGCACGATTGTCGCGGGACAGCCGGTGTTCAATACCCCCGGAGGCGCCCCTGCCGGAGACATCTTCGGCGTGGACCGCCATTTGAGCACGCCTTACATGCAGAACTACAACCTGAACATCGAGCAGCAGATTACTCCTAAAGCCATGTTCCAGGTGGGCTACGTCGGCTCGCTTGGACGCCATCTGCTGCACTTCCGCGACATCAATCAGCCGGGCCAGGCAGTTATCACGCAGACAGATCTGGCATATGCGCAGACCGCGAGCTATTCCTACCAGGACGCCATGGGAAATACCATTTCGGGGTCTTGTGCCACGGGCGGCGCGGTCACCGGTGGTCCGGGGTGCATTCCGGCCTATAACTCGGCAAGCCGTGTCTACGCGAACAATCCCTATGGCGCTTTCTATGTGAATCAGGAAGAGACGAAGGCCACGTCGAATTACAACGCCCTGCAGGCGAGCCTGCGCGTTAGCAACTGGCATGGCATTACTTCGATCCTGAACTATGTGTGGTCGCACTCCATCGATACCGCCAGCGACGGTGAGGACTTCATCCCCAACGCTGCACAGCCCAATGACAGCACAAGGACACGCGCCGAATATGGCAACTCCAACTTCGACGTCCGCAACCGCACGACCTGGATTCTGAGCTATACATTGCCCGATTCAGGAGGGGAGTTCGCGTCTTTGAAGAATGGCTGGGGCCTGGACAGCACGTTGACAAGGCAGACGGGGCAGCCCTTCAACCTGAACTACAACTTTGAAGGCGACTTCAGCGGCAGTGGCGAGGGCTTCGACCGGCCCGATGTCGTTGGGCGGGTTCGCTATTCCCACAATCCAGCAAAATTTCTCGATCTCAGTTCGTTCGCCATTCCCTGTGCTGCCACCAGCGTCGCTCTAGCTGGGAATTCGCAGGGCACGGAACAGGACTGCGTGCCGGGTACTCGCCACTTCGGAAACCTGGGCCGCAATTCGCTGCGTGGCCTGCCTTACACGAACTGGGATCTGGCTCTTTATAAATCTACCCACCTGGCAAAGAGCTTGGTCCTGCAGTTGCGCGCAGAAATATTCAACGTGGTGAACCATCCC
This sequence comes from Acidisarcina sp., assembly GCA_035539175.1. Classification (NCBI taxonomy): domain Bacteria; kingdom Pseudomonadati; phylum Acidobacteriota; class Terriglobia; order Terriglobales; family Acidobacteriaceae; genus Acidisarcina; species Acidisarcina sp. The sequence continues at coordinate 136,563 of DATLIY010000011.1, forward strand.
AACTTTACCGCTCCGCAGTTGCCGAACTTTATAGCGGATGCTGCACCCAACGGCTTTACCGCGAATGGCAACCGGCAGGTCAGCTCCGGTTCCTATGCAATTACTGCGACCGGCGATGTGGGTATCGGCAATCCCTTTCTCGGAGGGGGAGGCCCGCGCGGAATTCAACTCGCGGCCAAGTTCACGTTTTAGGGCCTGCTAACGTTTTAGGGCCTGCTAATAAAGAGGGCTGCTAGATCAACAGGGGAGCCTGCCACTTCGACGGCTTCGTCGATTGGGGCAGGCTCCCTTCTTTTTTACGCGGCGTTGCACACAGCGCAGGAAGGCTGAACTAAAAGAGCGCGCTGACCTATACTGGCTGGTCCGATTCCAACTCTACCTGGGGGCTTCCTTGTCAATCCTTACGCGCCGCGATTTGATGGCTATTCTGTTGGCTGCACCAGTAGCTGCTTCTGCGTTCCTGGATGAGTCCGAAGGGTGGATTCCGCTGTTTGATGGCAAATCGCTTGCGGGGTGGAAAGCCAACGAACACGCGGACACCTTCACCGTCGCAGATGGGCGGATTGTCGCTCGCGGCGGCCGGTCTCACCTGTTCTATGTGGGACCCGTGAGCCATGCCGACTTCAAAAACTTTGAGCTAAGCGTAGAGGCGATGTCAGGGCCCGGCGCGAACTCCGGCGTTTACTTTCACACTGCGTATCAGCCATCGGGCTGGCCTGCGGCTGGTTTTGAAGTGCAGTTGTGCAACACGGATCGAGAGGGCAGCGGGCACAGCGAGCGAAAGAAGACAGGCTCTCTCTACGGCGTGCGCAACGTCTACAAGCAGTTCGTCAACGACAATGAATGGTTTCGTCTGCACGTACTGGTGCGCGGCAAGCAAGTGCAGATTCGCCTGAACGACATGCTTGTGGTGGACTACGTTGAGCCAGAGTCACCGTTTCGCGCCGATCTGAACTTTCAGCGCGTCCTGCATCACGGCACGTTTGCGCTGCAGGGCCACGACCCAGGCAGCACGACCTACTTTAAGAGCATCCGGGTTCGTCCGCTGCCTGACAACATCGCGCAGATCTCCATGGAACAGCCTGAAGTAGACGAACTCTATCGCCAGGTGATCCGTCTCGGCACGGAGAATTATCCGGTGGTGGATTATCACGTGCATTTGAAGGGAGGGTTGACGATCGAGCAGGCGCTCGCCAACTCTCGTCGCCTGGGCATCAACTATGGCATCGCGGTGAACTGCGGTTTAGGTTTCCCTGTGCATAGCGACGACAGCGTGCGCGATTATCTCGCGAGCATGAAGGGGCAGCCATGCTATGTGGCTCTGCAGGGTGAAGGGCGGGAATGGATGACGCTCGTCTCGCCGGAGTCTGCTGCCCGCTTCGACTATGTCTTCACGGATGCGATGACCTTCACCGATGATAACGGGAAGCGCAGGCGTATCTGGATTAAGGAAGAAGCCGGTGACCTCACCGACAAGCAGGCGTTCATGGAGATGTATGTGAAGCGCATTGAGGGAGTGATGCATGAGCCAATCGACATCTACGCGAATGCCACCTTTCTGCCGCACCAGATCTCCGCAGAGTACGATGCGCTCTGGACGCCCGAGCGGATGAACCGGGTGATTACGGCGGCGGTGAAGAACGATGTGGCAATTGAGATCAACAATCGTTACAAAATTCCGAGTGCGGCGTTTATCTCCGCAGCCAAAGCTGCCGGAGCGAAGTTCTCCTTCGGAACGAACAATGCCGACGCGAACCTGGGACGCCTCGAATACCCGATCCAGATGGTGAGGCAATGCGGCCTGGTGTGGCAGGATATTTTTGTACCAAGACCGGCAGGTCAAAAGGCGATCGAAGTCAAGGCACGGCGCATGATGTAAGGACTAAAGCGGAAAGGCGATGGGTACGAGGCCCATCGCCTTCCAGGAGAGCCGCGTCAGAAGTTGAACTTGGCTCCGAACTGCAGTTGCCTCGGCGGATTGGAACTCGTGATCAGTCCGAGTCCGCTGTTGACCGAGGTTCCGGGATTTCCCCAGTTTGTTCGATTGAATACGTTGAAGGCATCGGCCTGGATCAGCAAACCCATCTCCCGCGGCATGCCGAATGTCTTGCGTAGCGAGAGATCTGTTCCGAAGTAGGCTGGGCCGATGACGTTGCCGATCGGGGCGTTCCCGGGGGCGCTATTGGAGGGGAGTACGAAAGCCGCTGTCGAGCCGGAGTTTGCCGGATTGAACCAGCAGATCTTGCCGGTAGGACATTGGTAGCCGGAGCGAATGTGTGCGCCGGGATTGAAGTTGGCGCGCCTGCTGTAGGCGGCGCTCCCCGGAGTGGAGCTCGGACCGATGGACTGCGTTGCCGAGATGGTGAGTGGTTGGCCGCTTTGGGCGCGGGTGATGCCGCTGATGGACCATCCCCCTAATGCCTGCCCCAGCACATCGTGACGGCTCTTGAATACCGGAAGTGTGTAGGTGTAGGTTGCCGTGAAGATGTTTCTGCGGTCGAAGGTGGGTGTGCCGTATAGGAACTGTCTCCAGGATAGAGTTTTTCCATCGGCGGTTACACAGCTGAACGGACACTCTGGCTCCGCGTTGTCTGTATAGACTGAGTTTGTAGCCAGGGCCTTCGACCAGGTGTAATTGAGCGTCAGCATCAAATTGCCCCGGCGCTTGACTGCGGAAAGTTGCAGCGCGTTGTAATTCGAAGTGCCGTCACTCCGGTACTGGGTGATGTCGGTGTATCCGAAGTATTGGCGGATCTGATTGGCTGCCAATCCCGGGTGCGCGGCTACCTCAGCAAAAGACGGCGCGTTGATATTCGGCTGGCGTACCATGTGGCGCGACGCGTTGCCGACGTAGGCGAGCTGGAACAGAAGTCCATAGGCCGCCTGGTTCTGAACGCTAAGGCTGTATTGCCCGTTCCGCGCTACGCGTAGTTTCGGATCGACGGCACTCATCCCGAAGATTGTTGGGACGGTTGAGCCGCCTCCAGTGGGGTTGGCGAGGTTGCCGTTCTGGTATGTGACAGACTGCAGAAACGGAACGACACCCGGTTGACCGAAGATGATGTTGCCCTCCGGCTTGTCAAAGAACAACCCAAAGCCAGCGCGAAGCACAGTTTTGGAATCCACTGTGTAGGCAACGCCGATGCGCGGTCCGAAGAGGGCCTCAGTATCGAAGAAGCCGCGGGGTGCAGTAGCGGGCACTGCATTCACGAAGCTGCTCGTTGCACCAGGAACGCGGCGATACTGATCGGACGGAACATTGCCTGGGCGCACTAGGCCATCGACTACATAGCCGTTGTTCAGATTTGGTCCGCTGGGAACATTTTTGCTGCTGATGGATGTAGGTGCCGTTGAGGCGGAGTACGCGGCGGGATCGAAGTTCGCCATGTTGTTTCCCTGCGTGTAGGTGGGCGTTGTGTATTCAAAGCGCAGGCCGAGTTCGAGACTGAGCTTTGTTGTCACCTTCCAGTTGTCCATTGCGAAGAGCGAGAGGTTGTTGAAGCGGAAATGGCCAACAGGATCGGCTGATTGCTGCGAGAAGGTTTGGAAGTTCCCCATCAAGGCATCGGCGACAGGATTGCCGGTTGAGTTCGGGTTGCCGCCGGCCTGGAAGTTGATTGCTCCGTTATAAGAGTTTGGCCGCGAGTTCTGATCCTTGCGATTGCGCGCGAAGAGCACACCGAATTTGAGAGTGTGCTGGCCAACAAGTGCAGTGAGCGTGTCGGATGGCGAGATGTCGGTTGTCGGCGCCAGGAGCGAGAAGTAAGGGCCCGAGAACTGCGCCAGTCCAGTGATCGGAGCTCCGGAGACTCCGGTGAACGTTACGTGGGGAATGCCCTGCGGATAGCTGCCTGCGTTCGGGAATGGCAACGGAAAGGCAAACGCGTAGGTCGAGCGCTTCCACGTGTCACCCTCCGGAGGAATGCGTTGCTTATTCCACGAGACATTGAACTTTGCCTCGTTAATGAGCTTGGGCGAGGTCATCCAGATGTGGCCAAGCTGAAAGCTGTATCCAGGCCGGATACGAGTGGTTGGTGTGGTGGGAAGACCGCCCGGCGTAAAGGTGCCGAATGCGTCGATCAGCTTCAGGTCGTCATGAAGATAGCGGAAGTATATGCTGTGCTTCGGTGCGGGGTGATAGTCGATGCGGATGATGTCCTCGCGCCAATTCTGTGGGTTGTTCGGCTGGAAGGTGGCGTTGTTGGCGCTCGGCGTGTCGTTGAAGGCTGCCGCCTGCTTCTCCATAAGGGTATAGACATTCGCGATGGCCTTGCCATCTGCCGTGATGCAGGCGGGACTAAGGACATTGGCGACGATGGTGCAACCCAAAGGTGCATTCGGAGGCTTGACCAGAGTGATTGCGGGGGTATCGCTGAAATCGCCGGAGAGCTCCCTGCTCGTTGGCACGGTCAGGTTCTGCGCCGTGGCTGCGAGGCGAAGCCGTTTCCACTCCTCTCCGACGAAGAAGAAGACCTTATCATGCCAGATTGGCCCGCCTAAATCCCATCCAAAGTCGTTGTACCGCAATGGCGGCTTAATAGTATTAAGCTTCGTGGTCGGCGTGATGTTGAGCTTGGACCCAGGATTGGCGGCATCGAAGATCTGGTTGCGCACGAACTCGAATACTCCGCCGTGAAATTGGTTGGTACCGCTCTTGGTAACCACGTTCACAGAGGAGGCTGCGTTACGGCCATATTCAGCAGAGAAGTTCGATGTCTGCACCGTCACTTCCTGGACGAAGTCGATGCCCACATTGTTCAACTGTGAGGAGTTCGAACCTGAGTCCATGTTGTAACCGCCGTCCACCGTGAAGAGGTTCTGATCGGTGCGCATGCCATTGATGGCTGCAGCGGTGGTGGACATGCCTGTGGTCATAGCGGTCTGGTCAAAGGATACGGTTGCCGCTCCGGGAACGATCGTTGTCAGTTGCACAAAATTACGCTCGTTCAACGCCAGCGTTTGCACCTGCTGCGAGTCGACCGTCCTTGCGATCTCTGCGCTGGCTGTGTTGATCGTTTCGCCGGTTGTCGAGACGATCACGGATTCGCTGGTTGACCCTACTGGAAGAGAAAGGTCCACGGTTGCATGCGCGCCAGCGTTCAGGTCCGTGCCGGCGACGGTGTAGGTCTTGAATCCCTGCTTCTCCGCCGTCACACTGTAGCGCCCTACCGCAAGTTGCGGCGCCGTGTAAAAGCCGATGCTATTACTTAGGACGACTCTACCCTGTTTGGTCTCCTCGTTTCTGATCGTCACCTTGGCCCCTACAACCAGAGCACCTGTGGAATCGGTTACGCTACCCGAAATCACACCAAAGATGTCCTGGGCGTTTGCTGTGGCTGCAACGATCAGCAAAATTACCAAGAGCATCAAGCTTGCCAGCTTGCTAACTTTACCGCTATTCATGCGTATTTCCTCCCAAAGTACTTCCAGATTTCCATCGTGGGAAACCACTGTCTGACACCTGGAGTCACCAGATGCAGAGTGGCAGTTAGACTCGTGGTGGAACGCGAGGAACCTAGCAATGCCTTTCAAGAATTGTCATGTGAATTTGCACGTAAAAATGCGAGCCGGACTGTGAATGGGGCAAGGCGCACGTAAGTCCGGAAGAATCAAAGGTTCTCCGCGGATTCGCGGGCGACGTGTGGTGACGTTAATCTTCGTTAATCTTTGTTCTTTAACGTGCAGCCGGTCATGAGTGCAGGGAAGGGACTCATTTCGGGGTTCGCAGAAAGATAAGGATCATCGTTAGCCTAGTCGTGTAGAATCGCTCATCCATCGATTTGGAGTTTGATGAGCGATGTCGACGGTTCTCAATGGAATCGATCTCGAACGCGAGGAAGTCAACTGGCTCCTGACCTCAGGCGTCCTGGGGCGGTCCCACAACCTGGCGCACATGCTCGCCTTCCTCTGCCAGAAGCATTTCGACGGTAAGGCTGATCAGATTACCGAACATACTGTCGCTATCGAGGCGCTCGGCAGGCGCAGTGACTTCGATCCGCAAGTGGATACGATCGTCCGCGTGACGGCTCACCTGTTGCGAAAGCGCCTTCAGGAGATCTATCAGGGGCCCGGAGCGGAACGCCCAGTTTGTGTCCTGATCCCTCCCGGACAATATGCCCCATCTTTTCTCCATCAGAACAGTAACGCTCTTGAGATCACCCAGCCAACAGATAGCGTGGAGGCTGTACCTCTTGCCGATGCGGACTACCAAGCCGTTCCGCAGGAGTTAGCGCGCCGCAGCAGATGGCTGATTCCTGGACTGGTGGGACTCGCTGCCATCGTCCTCGCGGGCGTTGTGTTGTTGGTGGCAGGTCATCGGCGGGCGCAGTGGGCGAGCATCGCAAGTTCAAAGGGGGCAGCGAAAAGCGTTTCTGGAAGGACAGTCCGCGCCTTGCTGGGAAATGGCCGTGAGCCCTACGTCGATCACTCCGGCAACACGTGGGCACCCGGAAACTACTGCATCGGGGGCGACAGCATTGCCGAATCTGCTCAAAATATTATGGGCACGGAAGACCCATATATTTTTCTGGGCGGGGTGCGCGGCACGGTTCACTGCGTCTTTCCCGTCGATCCCGGGACGTATGAGGTGCACCTGCTCTTCGCGGAAAATTCGACTTTACCGGAGGCAACGAATCGCGCTGTCTTCTTCCTCAATGGGAGCGACGGTATCACTCTCGATGTTGTGGACGATGCTGAAGGAAATGGAACCGCGACAACAAAGGTCTTCCGAGGTGTGCATCCGGAGAACGATGACAGCATCCACCTCGACTACATCAGCGAAATTTCTCTGCTAAAGGCCGTAGAAATAATACCCACGCCAACCGAGGCTATGCTGCCTATCCGCATCGTTGCCAGCTCGAAACCCTATACAGACCCCGAAGGCCATATCTGGTACTCGGACCGTTATTTCATCGGTGGCCGGCGCGGCAGAGTTTCAAAGTTCGGCAAGAGCGATGGAACCGGTATCTATGCTTACCAGCGTATCGGCCATTTTCGTTATATCCTGCCTGTCGTTCCTCTTGAGAAGTATCGAGTACGGCTCTACTTTCAAGAGCACTGGTTTGGCAAGCAGAGCAGTTCACCAATGGGTCCTCGTAGCAGGGTCTTTGACGTCTGGTGCAATGGCGTTTCTTTGCTTAAGAATTTCGACCTTGTGGGCGAGGCTGGATTAGCCCCCATAGTGAAAACCTTTGACAATCTCCAGGCGACCGCACAGGGGAAGATCGAACTCTCCTTTACACCTGTCATAAACTACGCACTCATCGATGCAATTGAAGTGTCGCCGGAGCCATCGCAGTAGGGACTCCAGGCAGAGAAGCGGAAGCAACAGCGGCTCTCTTTGTTGACAGGCTTTGCATGGTGCCTCAACGTCAATGGAAGCTGCAGAAGGGATGCGGGTGCGTACTCCAGCGAGAAGTGTCGAACTGACGCAGGTAATCGAGTGGCAAGAGGGAGTTGCCCACTCGCTTCAGGACTACCTTGCAGCGGAGGAACCGCTTGAGATTCGTATCGGGGGCACTCCGTTTACTGTCACCATGCGGACTCCTGGCCACGATCTCGAACTTGCAGCAGGCTTCCTATGGACCGAAGGACTTATCCAATCGAGAGAGCAGATCGCCGGTCTGCGCGCGATTGCATCAGAGACGGGCAGCAAGAGCAACGTAGTCAAGGTTGAGGTGAAGGATGGCTCCCATCTCGCAAGCGACATGCAGCGACGTTTCTTTGCAGCTTCGGGCTGTGGCATTTGCGGCAAGGCATCCATCAACGCCATACGGGTACGCGGATTGCAGCCTCCGGATCCTGCCTTTCGCGTCGATGCTGAAATCCTCTATCAGCTTCCGGAGCGGCTGCGATCAGAGCAGGCTGTTTTTGGCAGAACGGGAGGATTGCACGCCGCTGCGCTCTTCGATGCCAACGGAGAACTCCTAGCCCTGCGGGAAGATATTGGCCGCCACAACGCTGTCGACAAGATTATCGGCTGGGCTCTTCTGGAAGGACGTTTGCCACTTTCGCGATATGTCATGCTGGTCAGCGGACGAGGAGGCTTTGAAATTATTCAGAAGGTTCTGACTGCGGGAATTCCGGTACTCGCCTCGGTATCGGCTCCCTCCAGCCTGGCCGTTAAGCTCGCCCGTGAACTCGGGCTTACATTGATTGGCTTTCTTCGAGGTCGCCGATTTGTTGTTTATTCAGGCGACTTTCGCTGCTTCTCCTCCGCAGTGAAGTGACTCATTGCTTGCCAGCAAATGATCGATTCTCGCATGCGATCCTGAATGAATCCTTGGTTGCGCTACACTGGTCAGTCTCGCTGGTAGAAGACTATGCCAGCGTGGAGGCCGAACCCAATGGTCCGCGATGAAGATGCACTGGAGTACCACTCGACTCGCCCACCCGGAAAAATATCAGTCATTGCGACAAAACCCTGCCTGACGCAGCGGGATCTGAGTCTGGCATATACTCCGGGGGTGGCGGCTCCTTGCCTGGCAATTCATCGCGAGCCGGATCTCGTATATAAGTACACGGCGAAGTCGAATCTGGTTGCTGTTGTGACGAACGGAACTGCTGTCCTGGGGCTGGGAAACATCGGGCCATCCGCAGGGAAGCCGGTAATGGAGGGGAAGGCGATCCTCTTCAAGCGTTTCGCGGATATCGATGTCTTTGATCTTGAGTTGGCTGCCAATGATCCTCAGGATGTCATTCGCGCCTGCCAGATGCTGGAGCCGACATTCGGTGGGATCAACCTGGAGGACATCAAAGCTCCGGAGTGCTTCATTATTGAGAAGGAGCTACGCCAGACCCTGAAGATTCCTGTATTTCACGATGATCAGCATGGAACAGCGATCATCTCCGGTGCAGCCCTGGTGAATGGCCTCGAAGTCGCGGGCAAGGAAATAAGCCACGCACGAATCGTTGTCAACGGCGCGGGCGCAGGAGCGATTGCGTGTGCGGAGCACTTCATCCGCCTCGGTGCGCTCCGCGAGAATATCTTGATGTGCGACTCCAAGGGCGTGCTCTATGAGGGGCGTCAGGAGGGGCTCAATCCATACAAGGCGCGCTTTGTGCGGCAGACAAATCTCCGCACGCTTTCTGAAGCCCTGGTAGATGCCGATGTATTCGTCGGCCTTTCGACTGCGGATTGTGTAACTGCGGAGATGCTGCGGCCAATGGCATCGAGACCACTGGTCTTTGCCTTGGCAAACCCCGATCCGGAGATCTCTTATACCGCGGCGATTGCGGCAAGGCCTGACGCCATTGTTGCTACGGGGAGATCGGACTTTCCTAATCAAGTAAACAATGTGCTTGGCTTCCCGGGAATCTTCCGCGGAGCCCTCGATGCCCGGGCAACCGGAATCAACGAAGAGATGATGCTTGCGGCAACTCGCACGCTGGCAAGCCTGGCGAAGCAGGATGTTCCCGAATCCGTATGCAGAATTTATGGGTTGAAGGATGTCAAGTTTGGCCCGCACTACATCATTCCAAAGCCCTTCGATCCCCGGGTAGTGGTTCGCGTTGCGGGCGCCGTAGTTGCCGCCGCAATGCAGTCGGGAGTTGCGCAGGTCACGCTCGACCTCGAGGAGTATCGCCAAGACCTGGAAGAGCGTCTAGGTGGCTATCCGGGCGTCACCAGAGTTCTGATTCAAAAAGCGCGGGTGAGGCCCTGTCGCATCGTGTTTCCAGAGGGCGAGAGCCCGACCGTGCTGCGTGCTTGCCGCGCGCTCATCGACGCGGAGATTGCAAGGCCCGTTCTTCTCGGAAACGCGCAAAAGATTCGCGAGTATGCAACTGGGCTTCACCTTGACCTCGCGGCGGTAGAGATTGTCGACGCTGAATCTCATCCGCGGCTTCCGCTTTACATGGACGAGCTGTATCGATTGCGAGAGCGTAAAGGGGTCACCCGAACGGAAGCGGAAGGGCTGGTCAAGAATCGCAATATTCTAGGCGCGCTCATGGTGCAACTCGGAGACGCGGACGCTCTGATTACAGGTCTAACCACGCATTATCCAGATACGATACGGCCATTGTTACAGATTGTTCCTCTGCGGCAAGATGTGCGAAGAGCAGCCGGACTGTACCTGGTCATCACGCCTCGCGGCAAGCTTTACTTTTTTGCGGATTGCACCGTGAACATCGAACCTTCTGCTGAGGATCTGGCCGAAATCGCAATTTCTGCAGCGGAAACGGCACGGCACTTCGATGTTGAGCCTCGGGTTGCCCTGCTGTCGTTCTCCAACTTTGGAAGCAGCCGCCATGAGTCTTCCGAACGAGTGCGCCGAGCGGTTGAGATTATCCGCAGCAGGTCGCCGCAACTTATGGTCGATGGGGAAATGCAGGCAGACACTGCGGTGCGGCCGGAGCGGATTGAAGAGACATATCCCTTCAGTACGCTGCACGGCGGTGCGAATGTCCTTATCTTTCCGAGCCTGGATGCTGCGAACATCGCTTACAAACTGCTTGCTTCTATGGGCGGAGCACAGCTCCTAGGGCCTATCTTGATGGGGCTTGCGCGGCCAGTTCATGTCCTTCAAAGAGATTCTTCCGTATCGGACATTGTGAACCTGGCGGCGCTGGCCGTAGTCGAAGCACAAGAGAAGTTGTGATCCAGCAACGCCGCTCCAGTGGCTGCGGATCGCATGCGGCTGCGATCTACCGGGTACCACACGACGCACTGGTTCCCACCCGGTAGGCGATTACCTGAGAGTTAGCGTAGCCTCCGGGCATGGATGTCAACTTAATGAGTGCTTCAAATGGCGCGACAGCCTTTCCGGGCTGGTGGCCGATGCTGCGAAGCATCGTGCCGAGACGCTGCGGATTTGTGACAACTTCGCCGGCGGCCTCGGTTGCCTCCATATTTAGCCCCTCCAAAAGAACGACCAGATCATGGCCATTGCATCCCTTGAGCAGCGACACCACTCCGTAACTTTCAATCTCCTTCTGCTCCGCTCCATTGGCGTCCAGCATTGCAGGAATCATGTAAGTAGGCGCCTCCGTAGGGAGAGGCGATTTGTTGCGGAAGAAAGGAGCGCCGGTGGTGGCATCCCGTTCGACTACAAAATTGAGGTGCGGCTCGAAGATCTCGATCCACGGATTGGAGCGGTGGCTCCCGATAACCACGATGTTGCCCTTTTGGAAGGTTCGGGCGACAAGGTCTCTTGCGTACTGCTCGTTGATGCGGCCACCGAAATCCCGTGCCAAGCCTGCCAGCTGCAGACTAATGGCCAGGTCCGCCGGACTTGTGGCACGACGAACCGCCACTTCACGTATCTTGTCATCCGGCAGCTCCAGATACTTGCGGCTTAAGTAATCTCCAAGGTTCAAATCCTTCCCGCTAAGGTCCTGCCATAGGGCAAAACCTGTGTCAGCGGTTACGACACGCAGATCTTCCTCCGGATGTGCGAAGAATTGTCCCCAGAAGTCTTGAATTGCGGCGTTCTGCACCGGGCCATCTATCACCCTCTTAGCTTGGGATGCCGACCTGCTGAGTAGGGCAATGGCAGCTATAGCGACAATGGCGAGCACGGGCGCGGTTACCCAGAGCCACCTGGGGAGCCGTCTTTCAGGCTTCGGCTCAGCAGCCTTGACCTCTACGGCCGGAGTTGCGGGTTCTGCGATCGGAGCTGGAGCCACCAATGAATCTGCCGCTGCGCGCGCGTGAAACTCAGGGATGTAGCTCCCCTTGGGTACTGTAATGATAAAGGGCTCATCGATTCCGTCGGTGGCAAAGTACTTTTCGAGGCGCTGCCTGAGTTCATGGGCACGCACGCGTACGATATTGTCTTCAGCTGGATCGTAATTTGGCCTGCGGCCCAGCACTTCTGACCCGATGCTCTGCTCCTTGATCCGCTCCGATCTTTCTGCAATGGCATGTTTGGTGATGTATAGAAGGAAGGCCCGCATCGCTGGAGATCTGGAAAAAATTGGGCTGTTGACGACCCGATCCACCAACTCAAGCTTCTCCTTTGCGGTCAAAGGAGTATCAACTCCGCCGATTTCTGTATTCGAATGTGGGGGAGACATAAGCATAGCTATCTGTAACCGCGCGATGACTGAGGGCGCCGCTGGAATGGATATCTTAAGCCTTTAGTGCTTTTCTGGGCGCGAAGGACATACTATCAGCTACATCCAACTAATATTAAGTGCACGGAGTAGCGGCAAATTTCAGGAATCGCCAGTCCCTATTGTGAGCGAGATTAGCAAATCCATCCAGACAGATTCTCCCTCGCCACTAGCAACTAGGCTGAGCTTCTCTCTTTCCACCGGCATTTTCCCACATGCTGTCAGGATTACGCGCTGCCAGAGTACCGTCATTCTGAGTTCAACGGATTTTACTGTAAAAAGGTTAAGGTTTACGCAAAAAAATGCAGAGAAGGTTGAGCTTGAGCATATTGGCCTGCTTGAGTTTTGACTTCAAAGTAGCCTACCCCTGTGCGGTTTACCGTTACTTCACTATACAAACCGCATTTTTCCGAAGACAGTACTCGCTAATCACCAAGTGGACGACGGAGAAATCGTGTGTCCCGTGCGTGCTTTGAAGGTTAGCAAAGCAGCGCAAAAGAGGATCCATCCGCAGGGGTGAGAATCTTCATCGGGTAACGTGTCGCCGGTCTGCTTCTGAGGGCTCTAAACTGGAGGCGTAAAATCGTGCCAAAAAGAGTAATAGAAGGAATTTATAAAGTTCTGTGTATATTGCTCCTGTTTACAGGAGTCATGGCCTACGCTCAAGGCGATCGTGGCGGCATCACTGGGACGGTGACGGATTCTTCCGGCCTGGCGATTGCAAATGCAAGCATCACGCTGAAAGACAACGGCACTGGCCGCATACAGACTACCCAGTCAGGAGCGGGAGGCGACTATAGCCTATCCTTCCTACCTGTTGGTTCCTACTCGGTAACCGTGGAGAGCCCTGGGTTTCGCACGTGGAAATCCACGGATGTGGTGGTCAGTATCAACACAGTAGTGCAGCTGAATGTCGGTATGACAGTTGGCTCGGCTGCGGAGACCGTTATTGTCAACGATGCGCCGCCGCTTCTCTCTGGCGAGGGCATGGACCTCGGCAAGGTGATGAACAACAAGCTGATCATGGACCTTCCACTCAGCATCGGTGGCGGTTCGCGCAGCACCTACTCGTTCATCGCACTCACCCCAGGTGTCGCTACGCCGGGCGGAAGTACGCGCATCGCTGGCGGCTTGATCCAGGGAACCAGCATTCTCCTCGATGGCGCTGAATCCATGAGCCAGCGTCGTAACGATGAAGGCATGAATGGTGTCAGCGTAGAGGCCATTCAGGAGTTCAAAGTCCAGAGTTCTTCTTATTCTGCTGAGTTCGGCCGCCTGTCCAACGGCATTGTCAACTTTGGGCTGAAGTCGGGTACCAACCAATTTCATGGAACTGTCTTCGACTTCTTCCGTAACGAGTACTTCGACGCAAATACCAGCTCCTGGGTTCCCCGGAAGAAGGGCGCAAAACGTCAGAATAATCCTGGCTACAGCCTGGGCGGCCCAATTATCAAGGACAAGCTGTTCTTCTTCAGCGCATACGAATACGCCTACTGGGTGAACCCTCAACCAACAAACCTGGTGACGGTTCCCACGGCGGCCATTCGCTCGGGTGACTTTCGAAACTACAAAGATCGCAACGGCAACATGATCCCTCTTTTCGATCCGTTCAATGCACAGGGGAACCTCATCACTGATGACACAAAACGTCAGCCGATGCAGTGTAATGGCGTCTACAACGTAATCTGTCCTAACAGGATCTCAAGCCAGATTGTGAATAAGTTACAGAGCCTGCTTCCGGCTCCGGAACTAGCTACCAGCAATGACAGAGATAACAACTATCGAGCCGTTGCTCAAACCCGTAACAAATCAAATGTCTTCTCGATCAAAGGCGACTACAATATCGATCTGAAGGACCGGGTCGGATTCTCTTTCGGCCGATCTTTCAATCCGCCCTATCCCGTGATCGGGCCGGTCGCGGGTGTCCCCAGCAGCGGCTTTGGTTCGGATAGCCTGATTCGCTATTACCGAATCAATGAAGACCATATCTTTACCGAACATCTGATCAATCACTTCACCTTCGGGCTCGACCAGCGCCACATTTTTGAGGGTGGTCCGGGGCTATCCAGTGTAACGGACAGCTTGCGGGACTCCGTCCAGTTCCCGGGAACCGCGTCACGTCAGGGCATCCAGCATGGCCAAATGAGTCAATATGGAACCGAGTTCGTGCAGTGGGGGAACGAGGTGCTAACCGATTCGCGCCAGAGATCCGAGAGCTTGTACGACACCCTGATCTGGAGCCATGGCAACCACTCGGTAAAAATGGGATTCAACTATTATCACTGGCTATATCGAAGGATAGACTGCATCTCCTGCAATGGAACGATCGGCTTTAGTGGATCTGCCACTTCGAATACTTCCTATAACTACTCCGGATCTCTGCCTGGATCTACCGGTGCGTTCTCTACTACCAACCAGGGATCGAACTATGCCGCATTCCTGCTAGGTCTCTCCAGCAGTTCCGGATTTAACTGGGGTGCCGACCAGGCTTTCTCTGCACCATATTATGCATGGTTCGCGCAGGACGATTGGAAAGTAACTCGTAGGCTTACCCTTAACATCGGTCTCCGATACGATCTCCCCATACCTAAGGGGGAGCGCCACCGGAACAACAGTAACTTCGATCCAACCGTTCCCAATCCCGCTGCTGGAGGCAGGTTGGGCGCGATCGTCTTCGCAGGTCATGGTGCGGGGAGGAGCGGCATCGACCACTTTGGGGAGACCAGGCTGAATGCGTGGGGGCCGAGGGTTGGCTTCGCCTATCAAGCAACACCTTCAACTGTTGTCCGCGGCGGAGGCGGCATCTTCTATCAGCCCGTTCGCGAAGATGGAAATGCGGACAACGGCAACATGGGCTTTGCCGGTCGTTATTGGGCGCCTGGCAACGAGCTCGCTACAGGTGTGAGCACCATTGTGGACACTACCTCGTCGGGCGGATTCCTGACGCCCTTCTACCAGTCCCAATTGGCTACGCAAAGGCCACCGCACATCGATCCAGGCATCTTGATTGGCCAGGGAGTGTTCTGGTATCAGCATAAGGCTGGCCGTACTCCATACTTCGGCACATGGGACCTCACCATAGAGCAGGGCGTTGGAAAGAACTCCGTATTCCGCACCAGCTACCATGGCAATGCCGGAATCAAGCTGCTCTACAAGAAGCCAAATGTGAATCAGCTTGATCCTAAGTATCTATATCAGTATGGAAACGACCTCTTATCCAAGTCAGTTACCGATCCAGCAGTTCAAGCGCTGGGAATCGTACCGTCCTGGATTCCGAGTAACTATCGGTTCAATCAGGCGCTGCGCCCTTATCCGCAGTACACAGACGTAAACATCAATGCTGGTGGCGCAGCAGGCGGACATTCGCGATGGAGTGCTCTGGAAACCAGCTTTGAGCATCGATACAACAATGGATTTCAGACACTCTTTGCATACACGTTCTCCAAGTTGATTGGAAACACGGACGGCGAGGACGCAAACCGTGGCGACGGCGCTGCACAGAATAACTACAACCTGGCAGCGGAGAAGTCCATTGACAGGGACGACCAGACTCACGTTCTCAGTTGGAGCTACGTCTACGATCTTCCCTTCGGAAGAGGAGCTAGATTCTTAGGAAGCATTCCCCGCCCCTTGAACTTAGTTGTAGGAGGCTGGAAGGTATCCGGTATCGAGCGGTTTAACTCCGGCACCCCGATGCAGATAGGTGGTGGACTTGACTGGATGGCCGGTGCAAGCAGCAATTCGCGTGCTAGCTGGGCGCCAGGGTACGGTCCGCACAGCAACCTTAAGAACCCTCTATACAACAGATTTAGCCAGCACTCTAAATATCTCAACACAGCAGCCTTCCGTCGTGCCCCTAAGATTCAGCTTCCGAACGGCATACGGTATGGAACTTATGGCGATACACCACGGTATATCTCACAACTCCGCGGACACTGGGGCATGCAGGATGATATTAGCCTGATGAAGAACATCAACGTTACGGAGAGTAAGCTGTTCGAGTTCCGTGCGTCGGCGTTCAGCTTCCCCAATAGGCGCTATCACGGCGGACCGGATACCAACGTCGATGATTCCAACTTCGGCGAGATCGGCAATCCGCAGGGTAACTCGCCTCGTTCAGTGCAATTCGCATTGAAGTTCATTTTTTAAAATGCCGTGCACAACGGCTGTGGTTTGGTAATTGGCCTCCTGTGCTGCTGCCTTTATATCTGAGGTGAGCAGCACAGCGGCCATTTGCAAAGCACTGTCGCTGTGGTCTCTCGCGGTGTTTTGTATTGCTCTCGAGGACGTCGGGGATTAACTCTTCACTGAACATGAATGTGGTGTCGTATCTGCCAAACGAGCAGAGAAAGAAGGAAATATTTCGTGGAAGCCCACTCGAAGACAACCAGCAGGCGTGACTTTCTTAAGGTTGCAGGCAAAGGAGCGGCTACGGTTGCGATAGCCGGAGATATTCTTTCGGCAAGCGCAGAACCGGCAAGAGTAAGGTTAGACGGCGGGAATACCAGCGAAGAAAAGTACGCTAAGGGCAATCCAACCTCAACCGGAAAACTCGTAGACCTGGTGAATGTCCTTCAGGGAACAAACTCGAGCAGGTTGTTCTCCAGGGGAAATACTTTGCCCATTGTGGCGATGCCGTTCGGGATGGCGCATTGGACGCTGCAGTCGAAGTCGGTCGGCGAGCCGTGGTTCTTTCAAACCTCGGACAACAGGGTAGAGGGCATTCGATGCACACATCAACTTAGTCCATGGCTCAGCGATTATGGTTATGCCACCTTTCTACCTTTCAGCGGTGACCCATCTGCAATACCTGCGGCACGCGCGTCTTCCTATAGGGTAGATAATCGCGTCATCAAGCCCAATGTTCTACACCTCGACTTACTAAGATATGGGTGCCGAATAGAGTTTGTCCCTACAGAACGCGGTGCAATCCTGCGTGCGACATTTAGAGAATCGGGCCCCGCCGGTCTGATGATGGACCTGCCTGGAGATGATGCTGAAATTCGAGTGGAGCGAGCAAGCGGTATTGTTGCAGGCTTAACGCGGGCCAACAGCGGAGGCGTGCCCGAGGGATTCGCGACTCACTACCTCTTGAAGATCGACCGACCCATCACAGAATTTGACGTGAAAGCTCTGCCCAAGCGGCGAGTCGGTATTATTCGCTTTCAGGCAGAGGCTGGGCGCCCTGTGCATTTTAAGATCGCAAGCTCCTTCATATCCGCAGAGCAGGCTCTTCGGAACTATACAGTCGAGCTGGGCGACAGAACCTTTGAGGATCTGCGCGACTCGGCAGCCGATACATGGGAGAAGGAGTTAGGCTGCGTTCGAGTGGAAGGTGGAACCGAGTCGCAACGGCGTGTGTTCTACTCGGGCCTTTATCGAGCTTTTCTGTTTCCCCGTATCTTCCATGAGCCGGATGCTTCCGGAAACCCCATACATTACAGCCCGTATACCGGCAAAGTTGTGCCTGGCGTTATGTATGCAGATCATGGCTACTGGGATGTCTATCGCGCATGGTATCCCATGATGTCGATCCTGAATCCCGGACGCTTAGGAGATATCCTCCAGGCATGGGTTAATGCTGCAAAGGAGGGCGGCTGGTTGCCGCAATTTCCCTGCCCCGGCTATCGTGCGTGCATGACGGGAAGCCTTATCGACGCGGCGTTTGGAGACGCAGCCGCCAAGGGCATAGCTGGATATGACATTGAGGCTGCTTATCTCGCATTAAAAAAACACGCCTTGCAGCCTGGGAACCCGGATATGGGCTATGGGCGGCGCGGCGTCGAATACTATTTGAAGTCAGGTTACATCCCTGCGGATCATATATCGCAAGCAACAGTTGAAACATTGGATTCGGCTTATGGAGACTTCTGCATTGCGCAGGTTGCACGGGCAGCGGGGCATGAGGCAGATGCAGCGACGTTCGAGAATCGCTCGCGAAACTGGCGCAATGTATTCGACCCCAAGACCCGGTTCATGCGTGGGAAAGACTCTGATGGAGCATGGCTGGAGCCATTCAATCCGATTGCATGGGGAAGTCCATACGTGGAGGGCAGCGCATGGCAGCATCGGTTTTCCGTACCACACGATACCAACGGGTTGATTGAGGTCATGGGGGGAAAGGAAGCATTCGTCGGATACCTGGAAGAGATGCTGCGACTTCCTCCACGCTTTGATGTGGGCGCTTACGGGGCGGAAATTCACGAAATGTCTGAAATGGCAGCGGTCGATTTCGGACAGTATGCACATAGCAATCAGCCTGTACATCACGTGCTCTACCTGTTTGCCGTCGCTGGGCGAAAAGATCGCACGCAGTATTGGGTGCGGCGAGTTCTCGACACGCTATACACTCCAGATAACTTTCCGGGAGACGAAGATACCGGATCCATGGGAGCCTGGTACGTTCTGAGTGCTCTCGGTTTCTACCCTGTTTGTCCAGGGAAGCCGCAGTACATTCTAGGGGCACCTCTGTTCGATCGTGCAACAATCCATCTGCGCAATGGAAAGCAGACAATTATCGAAGCTATCAACAGCAGGCCCGGCAATGTCTACAGCAATCGTCTTAGCGTGAACGGCAAGGCTCATGTCGAAAGCAGCATTTCGCATCGAGCAATCGTGGAAGGAGCAAGGCTGGTCTTTTCCATGACGGCGACCCCTCGCGGCTAAAGGCGTCCGCTGTGTTCCTAACTGTGCCTGTCGGACGGCAGGTGGCCAATAATGCCGGGATATCGGCTAGCGAAAGGAAGGGTTGGTTTGAAGACGACGAAACTTGTACTCGGCTTGGCGGTGTTGTCCCTGGCACTTGCAAACATATCGACTGCTCAGAATGTGGCTGCGACAAAGGAGAGAATCGACGATGAGCGGTTGAGCTTTCAGACGCATGCTCCCTGGTCACCTCGCACCAATCTGAACAGCGACGTCGTAATGGTCTATGGAATCGGCCCCTCATTGGAAATCAATCTGAATACCTGGCGAGAGCACGGTTATAAGCTTCAGGTAATGACGGGTGTTGCATGGGGAGAGTATCAGGACTACTTGAACGGTAAGTTCGACGGGATGGATCACTGGGATCAGGCACAGAAGCAAAGCAACGGAAAGCTGATTCAGCATGGCGTCACGGTTCCTTACATTTCGCCGGGTGAGAGCTATGGCCGGTACTTGACCGTAGGGGTCAAGCGGGCGCTAGATGCCGGTGCCAACGCCGTATATCTGGAGGAGCCTGAGTTCTGGGCGCGAGGCGGCTGGGAAGAGAACTTCAAGCGTGAGTGGAAGGATTATTACAAGGAAGAGTGGCGCTCCCCCGACTCTTCTCCGGACGCGCAATATCGTGCCTCCAAGCTGAAGTACTTTCTTTATCGCAGGGCTTTGGAGCAGGTCTTTACGTTCGCCAAAAATTATGGGAAAGAACATGACCGCACCATCCGCTGTTATGTGCCGACTCACTCTCTAATCAACTACGCCAGTTGGTCCATTGTTAGTCCTGAATCTTCTTTGATTAATGTTGGCGCCGATGGCTACATTGCGCAGGTGTGGACGGGGACGGCTCGTGAGCCGAATTACTATCAAGGAAAGTTGAAAGAGCGCACCTTTGAAACAGCTTTTCTTGAATATGGCGCGATGCAGAATCTTGTCCGTGCTTCCGGACGCCGTGTGTGGTATCTCAATGATCCGATCGAGGACAACCCCAATCATGACTGGGAGGATTATCGAATCAACTGGGAGAGCACGCTCACTGCATCCCTGATGCAGCCCGAAGTGTGGCACTACGAAATCATGCCGTGGCCTGAACGCATCTTTAACGGGAAGCATCAGGCAAAGAGTGCCGCTGGAGTTGCAAACGGACAAGCAGCCGAAAAGGTGGGCATCCCGAAATCCTACGAGACAGAGCTTCAGAGTGTCATCAGCGCACTCGGAGACATGAAGCAGTCCAATGTGCACTGGGAGAGTGCAGGTACTGAGAAGATGGGAGTGCTGGTCTCCGACACCATGATGTTTGAGCGGGCAGCGCCGACTCCATCCGACAAGCAGCTAGGCTCCTTCTATGGGCTGGCAATGCCATTGGTCAAATATGGAGTACCAGTTGAGCCGGTGCAGATTGAGAGTGCGAATGCACCAGGATTTCTTTCCCGCTATAAGTTGCTGTTTCTTACTTACGAGGGCCAGAAGCCTCCATCGTCAGAATTTCATGCAGCATTGGCAACATGGGTGCGCGAAGGCGGCGCACTCGTCGTAGTCGACGAGGATGACGATCCTTACAATGCAGTTCGTGAATGGTGGAATTCATCGCCTAACTCGTATAAATCACCGCGGCAGCATCTTTTTGTGACTCTGGGGCTTGACCCGGATGCGTCGGGGCTTCATCGGGTCGGCCGCGGTGTAGTTGTGTCGGAGCGTCATTCGCCAGCGGCCTTCACTCGAGCGCAGGATGGTGGCGACTCACTGCGGCAACTGGCGCGCCAGGCGGCAGCCGCAGTAAATCTTCCGTGGAAGGAATCGAGCGCCCTGATACTTCGTCGCGGCCCCTATGTTATCGCTGCAGGGCTTGATGAATCCGTACCGAATGCCAAGCCTTACATCATGCGCGGGCACTTCATCAATCTCTTCGATGCCGAGCAGCCAGTGTTGACAAGCGTGACGGTAGGTCCCAATGTCCGCAGCCTGCTCATCGATCTGGATGCCAGCAAGCATGACTCCAAGCCACGAGTAATTGCCGCTGCTTGCAGAGTCCGCGATGAGCAGCGAAGTGCAGGGAAGCTAACATTCACAGCAGATGGAATCGCAGACACGAATGCTGTCGTAAGTATCTCTACACCCAGAGCGCCAAAACGTGTACAGATTGGCGGCAAGTTGCAAGCTCACGATCAATACAGCTATGCAAACGGAATACTCAAGCTGCGGTTTGCGAACTCGGTAGAAGGCATTCCTGTGGAGATTATGTTTGCGCGGTAAGCTCGTCGGTTCGCAGCACAAGCAGATTCTCTGACTGCATGGCGGTATTGGTCCCGCCTGCTTCGCGGAAGTGTGCTGTGTCTCTGCACCGGTACGTCTTCAGGGGCGGGAGAGCGGTTTTCCAAGGATCTCTTCCACCTCTTTGACTTTTCCGCGGAGGCGTCCGATCGCGTGTTTTCTGTCGTCCATCGTAATATTGGTGAGCACGCGTGGAGCAAGCTCGAGCACGCGTCGATGGCAACGCAGGATCACGTCAAGCACCTGTTCGGGTTCGCCTTCAATGACAGTGTGCATGGGGCCCAGTTCGTAGGACAGGCCGGAGCTGTCAACAATAGCCAGGACTTCGGCGATGATTTCTTTGACCCCTTCTCCTACACCCATGGGAACTACAGAAAAGCTGGCGAGCATAATAGCCTCCTCAGAACATTCTAGAAGGCGGCGCACAATTGTCGAATCTGCCCGGCTGTTGGCTGGAGAGGCGCTTCTGCCTCATCTATACGCAGGCACGTTGCAAGAAGATTTGCCCTCCTTCATGCTCTTCCGCCATCCTATTCATAAGGAAATTTACGACGAGGAGATTTACGCATGAGCAAAATCGCACAACACATCTCAGCTGCAGCCGCAGGGACGATCCAACTTGGAGATCTTACCGTGAACCGCTTGGGATACGGCGCCATGCGGATCACGGGCAAAGGTGTTTGGGGGCCTCCGGCAGATCGCAATGCAGCATTGGCCACGCTGCGGCGCGTGGTAGAGCTCGGCGTCAATTTCATAGACACAGCGGATTCCTATGGGCCCTACGTTTCAGAAGAACTGATTGCCGAGGCACTGGCCCCGTATCCGGCAGGCCTGGTGATTGCTACGAAGGGCGGATGGGAGCGTGTCGGGCCAGGACAGTGGGTTCACAATGCCAGCCCGGAGCATCTGAAAGCTGCTGTGGCAGGAAGCCTCAAGAGGCTGCACCTCGAGCGAATCGAGGTCTACCAACTCCATGTACCCGATCCAGCGGTATCTTTTGAGGCGTCAATTGAGACACTGGCTAAACTGCGTGAGGAGGGAAAGATTCGCCATGTGGCGCTGTCGAATGTGACGGTGGAGCATCTGGAGCGCGCGCGGAAGATTGTGCCCATAGTCTCGGTGCAGAATCGCTACAGCTTTGCTGACCGGGAGTGGGACTACCTGTTGAACCACTGTGAGCAGAATGGAATTGCATTCATTCCCTGGGCTCCTCTGGGGCAAAATCGGCAGGCAAACGAAACATTGGAGCAGGCGGCAGTGATGCTGGATGCAAGTCCGATGCAGGTGGCGTTGGTGTGGCTGCTGCGCCGCTCCAAGGTGATGCTGCCAATTCCGGGGACATCCTCCGTGGCGCACCTTGAAGAAAACGTTGCTGCGGCGGGATTGAAGCTGCCGGATGAAGTGTTCGCTGCATTATCGAAAGTGAATCCTCCGCCTGCCAGTCTGCGGTGAGCGTGGCGCCACGTGAAAACAAACCAGCCTGGGTTAGGCTGGTTTGCGCCCACGCCTGCTTAAAGTGACGAGTGAGAATTCATCATTTTCCGTATTGTCAGGTCCCTTGGAGGGACGAGCGGACGAGTGGATTCACGAATGATGAGCTCAGGCTCGACCATCATGTCTGGCGCATCCGTATCCTCACCAGAGATCATCTTCAACAGGCGCGAGCCCGCTAATTCTCCCATGTGGCTCAGCGGCTGCCGCAGGGTTGTGAGTCCCGGAATCTGATAGGCAGCTCCCTGGATATCGTCAAAGCCAACGACGGAAACATCCTGGGGTACTCGGACGCCGGCTTCGTGAAAGGCGCGAATAGCGCCTATCGCCGAAAAGTCGTTGAACGCAATAAGAGCCGTGAAGTGCACCTTCTTATTGAGTAGCTCTCGCGTGCAGAAATAACCCTCCTCCGCGGTCGATGGTTCGTGAGCTTTTCCTTTGGACGGCAATTGCTTGACGAGGCGTGGATCGATCGTGATACCTCGCGATTTTGCGGCGGATGAAATCCCTCGCCATCGCTCGCTGCTTGCTGGTCGCCAGGCATGCCCCTTGATGACGGCAATTTGTCTGTGCCCTGACTCGATCAGATGCTCCGCGGCAAGCCATCCTCCGCGACGATTGTCCAGCATGATCCTCGCCATGCCATCGACGAGTGGCTGATTTCCAATGGAGACGGTTGGGCGGCCAAGCGGGTGATGGATCGGCGTGTTGATCACGATGAATCCTTCTACGCCGCGCTGCGTTAGCTGACGGGGATACTCGCGAATCAACTCTTCGTCAGAGTGATGGTTGGCCACGAAGTAGAAGAATTTCTCGCGGACGAGAGCGTCATCGATTCCGCCAAGGATAGCGGCAGAAAATCCCTGCCCGACTTCGGGAAGCAGTACGGCCACCGTATAGCTCCGCTTGGAGTAGAGATACTTCGCATAGAGATCAGGCCGGTAGTCAAAGCGCTTTGCCGCTTCAAGTACTCGGAGTCTTGTCTGTTCCGGTATAGCAGCGGCCAGCGGGGCATTGTTCAGAACAAGAGAGACCGTGCTGGGCGAGAGTTGCAAATAGGCAGCGAGGGCCTTTTGACTAATGGGTGCCTTTGGCGTACTGGGGGCCTTCTTCAATATGGTTCCTCAATCCGATGGCTGTTCCATTCAAGACGCATGGGGCTGCTGGATAGACGCATGCGCTCGACCGGAATCATCCGGTTCTAGCAAGGTACTTTGGATTGTGCAACGGATACATGCTTTGCGTCGAGCTAAACCTCTTGTCCTTAAGATAAGCAAATATCAGTTGACAATTCTGTATGGCAGCGATAAGAATGGGCGCCACGATTAAAGCGGTTGAATAAAGCAATGCTTAACATTTTGGAGGAAGTATGGCGCAAGTTGTGAAGGGCATTCTCCGTCTATTGACGGCTGCCTTGCTACTTCCTGCCGGACTCGCGTTTGGGCAGGCCGTAAATGCAAATCTTCTGGGCACCGTTACCGACCAGACAAACGCTGCGATCGCCGGCGCAACAGTGACGATCACCGAAACGAGCACTGGGATCAGTAAGACCTCCCAGACAAACGCCAGCGGTAACTACGACTTTGAGGCGATCCAGCCAGGGACATATCAGGTCTCCGCGACGCAGAAAGGCTTTAAGCGTGCGGTGAACGAGGGTGTAAGTGTCGTGGTGAACAGTACAGTTCGCATTGACCTTACCCTGATGCCTGGCTCGGTGACGGAGAGCGTCACCGTGACGGAACAACCACCCGCGCTCAAGACCGACCGCGCGGATGTTAGTGTCGATATCGATTCCCAGCAGACAGAGAGCCTGCCGTTAGGGACCAATCGTAACTTTCAAGGGATGATTGCCCTGGTACCTGGCGCCACTCGCCCTCACTTTACGCATTCCTCCTTCTTCAATGCGGCATCTTCGCTTTCGACGGAAGTGAACGGCCAATCGCGTCTGGCCAACAATACAGAAATTGAAGGTATCGACGATAACGAGCGGTCTGGTTTGTTGCAGGTCATCATTCCGCCGAGCGAAGCGATTCAGACGGCCAACGTTTCCACTAGTAACTACCAGGCTGAATTCGGTCGTGCCGGTGGAGCGGTGACCGATGTCATTCTTAAATCCGGCACAAATACCTTCCATGGCGCAGCCTATGAATTTAACCGTATTAGCGCTTTGGCAGCAGAAAGCTATTTCCAGAAGGGGAAAAATCCGGCAACTACATATAACTACTTTGGCGGAAATATCGGGGGTCCGATCATCCGCAACAAGCTGTTTATCTTTGGCGACTTCCTGCGCGTCACCGATCACCAGGGGCAGTTCAATACGCTGACTGTTCCAACTGCCGACTTCCGAAATGGAAACTTCACGGCTGGTACCCCAGTCTATGATCCGGCAAGCGGGAATGGCGATCCAACGAAACGTACGCAGTTTAGTTACCAGGGGCAGTCGAATGTCATGGACCCCTCCAGGATCAGCCCGATTGCCAAAAATATTCTGGCGTTGATTCCGCTCCCAAACGTACCTGGAGCCGGACTTACCAGTAACTACACCGGGGTCACGCACTACACCCGTGAGGCAAACTCCTTCGACGTGAAGGCGGATGATAACCTTCGCGGCAATGACCACCTTTCTTATCGCTACAGCTATCAGAGGGTGAATCAGGTTCAGGGCTCGATCTTTGGCATGGCTGGCGGTCCTGCCAACGGAGGTTCCAATGCGCACGGAGTGCAGAGCGCATACAACACTGCGATTAACTACACTCACCTCTTCTCGCCGAAGCTACTCACGGAAATTCGTCTGGGAGCGAACCACTATAAAAACGTTGCCAATCCTGTCGACTATGGGACGAAAGCGTCCGCAGCGGTAGGTATCCCCGGGGTGAACGTAGATAACTTTACGAGTGGGCTTGCCAACATCACCATCAACGGCTACTCCAACCCCATCGTTGGAACAGGTAGCTCGTATCCCTGGGTGCGTGGCGAAACCAACATGGACGTCGTCAATAACTGGACAATCGTTGCGGCAAACCACAGCGTGAAGCTTGGAGTCGATATACGCCGTATCCGCGATGACTTATTCCAGGGGCAGGTATTCGGACCGAGAGGCGTCTTTACCTTTAGCGATGGTCAAACAGCGTTGAAGGGTGGTCCAAAAACAGGTATAGCGAATGACTTTGCCAGCTTCTTGTTAGATATTCCCAATCAGGTAGGTCGCGACGTGGGCGTGAAGGATGCGTCCTGGAGAGAGTCCCAATTCTTCACTTACGCGCAGGACACTTGGCAGGCTAGCCCAAAGTTGACGCTGACTTATGGGATTCGGTGGGAACTTTATGTGCCTCCCACGGCGCGCCACTCGGGTGACTACTCAAACTACGATCCAACAACAAACTCTCTGATCATTGCAGGTATCGGGAAGAATCCGGCGAACCTGGGGCTCGATACTCGCTACACCAACTTTGCGCCGCGCTTCGGTATCGCCTATCGCGTGGACGATCAGACCGTGCTGCGGGCAGGGTATGGCATCAGCTACGAACCCTTCCCTGACAATCTCAACAACTACGCGGTCAACTTCCCGCTCAAGCAGAACAATGCGTTCCAGTCGTTGAGCAGTTATACACAAGCGCTGAAGCCGGATGGCACCCCGGCCTCGATGTCTGTGGGTTTTCCTGCTCCGTTAATTGCTACGATTCCAGCGAATGGCATCATCACCAACCCGCCGTCGCAGGTGTACAACGTCGTGGAACGTCACTGGAAAGAGCCATATATCCAATCGTGGAATGCTGCTGTGCAGCGGAGCTTGCCTTATAAGTTCGTGCTCGACGTCGCGTATGTTGCCAACGTTGGGGTAGGACAGGCGCAAGGCTACAACATGAACGCTGGATTTGTGGCTGGTGCTGGCGTAGCAGGAGAGCCGCTATATAAGTTATTTGGAAGGACTGCGGCAACCAACTACATATATAAAAGGGCTAGCTCAAACTACAACTCTCTCCAGGTAAAACTAGATCATCATTATGACAACGGGCTTTCGTCGACCACCTCTTATACCTACCAGAAGGCGCTTGGTTATGTTACGTCCTCTGGAAGTGGAGTCGGCGGCACTGCGTTCTATATTGACTTCTCCCGCAACTATTCACGCCTCGGCAATGACCGGACGCAGACCTTCGTACAGAGCTTCATCTATGACTTTCCATTTGGAAAGAATAAGCGTTGGTTGAATCACGGAGTCGCTGGCTTTATAGCTGGAGGATGGCAGATGAGTGGTGTTCTCTCTCTCGAGACGGGAACTCCCTTCACGATCACAGCCAGCAGCGCCAGCCTGAATGCGCCAAGCAATACGCAGGTAGCCAACATTAACGGACCTTTCCGCAAACTGAAGGGCATCGGTAAGACGAGTGCGTGGTTTGATCCCTCTGTATTCAGCCAGCCGACGACTGCGGCCTATGGAAACACCGGGAATAATGCATTTGTAGGCCCAGGGATGTTCAATCTTGATGCTTCGGCTGCCCGGCGTTTTGCTCTGACGGAGCGGGCCAATCTGGAGCTACGCGCGGAGACATTCAGCCTGACGAATACTCCGCAGTTTGGCAATCCGAGCAGCAACGTCACAAACTCAGACTTCGGTCATATCACAGGGTCGAGTGGCGGAGCCAGCGGAAACCGTGGGGTTCAACTGGCTGGTAAGCTGAGCTTCTAACAGGTTGCGGCGATTTGCTTATAGCCAGTGTTTCTCAAAACATCGGAGACCTGGCTATAAGCGTTGCTACGCGGCCGTGTATATGGGGAGCGGGTATCCCGATTCATAAACAGTGCAGCGGACAGGGCTGCAGAGGAGAGTTAAGATGTCAGATTTTACGCGCCGTAATTTTCTCATCGGTGCCGGCGTTGCGGCTGCTGCCGCGGGGATACCCGCTTCTTTGCGGGCTATGGATTCTGCCTCTGGTGCATCTCAGGCTCAACGCCTGAAGTCGCAGTTTCGTTTAGCAGTCATCACGGACGAAATCTCCCAGGATTTTGATCATGCGTGCTCTATAGCTGCTCGGGAGTTCGGTATGAGCTGGGTTGAACTGCGGGGGCTGTGGAAGAAGAATGTCCTTGCGTTGGACGCCAACGAAATTGCAGAAGCGCGTCGCATCCTGGCAAAGTACGAATTGCGAGTGACCGATATTGGAAGCCCTCTCTTTAAGACGGACTGGCCGGATGCACCGCAATCGAAGTTCAGTCCCAAGCACGATAAGTTCAGCCCGGACGTCACCTTTAAGGGGCAGGATGAGGTGTTGGAGCAGAGTATTGCAGCGGCCAAGGCCTTTCAGACTGACAGGATCAGGGGATTCGACTTCTGGAGACTGGAAGATCCAGCCCCTCATCGCAAGGCGATCAACGCCAAGCTGCAGGAGGCGGCGGAGAAGTGCGGTAAGCAGGGGCTCATCTTTGTTCTGGAAAACGAGATGGCCTGCAATACAGCGACAGGCGCGGAAGCCGCGAAGGTCTTGGCCGCCGTTCCTTCGCCGCATCTGATGTTGAACTGGGATCCAGGGAACGCGGCGGCACTTGGGGAAACTCCATTTCCGAATGGCTGGAATCTGCTGCCGAAGAATCGCATCGGTCACTGTCACTGCAAGGATACGGTGATGAAGCCCGGTGGTGGGTATGAATGGGCGCCGGTCGGCAAGGGCGTAATTGATTGGAAGGGGCAGTTTCGCGCGCTCAAGCAGATGGGCTATAACCATGCGATTAGTCTCGAGACCCATTGGCATGGCGGCGGTACAGGCGAGGAATCCACACGGCAGAGTTGGGCTGGTATGAAGATAGCCCTGCAGTCTGCAGGAATGCTCGCATAGCGCAGTGAGCCATATCAGATAGGGGAGAGTGGAATGAACAGACGAGAATTTGTTGGGCATATGGCCGCGGGTGCGGCTGTGTTTGCTGCTTATCCTTCAGCTCGCGCGTTGGGCGCGAATAACCGAATTCGAATTGGCCTGATCGGTGCTGGGGATCGGGGCATGCACGACCTGAAAGAGGCTGTCCGTCAACCGGATGTGGAATGTGTCGCAGTAGCTGATCTTTATTCCGGGCGCAGAGACGAGGCAAAAAAACTTTACCCCGGCGTCGAGGTCTATGACGATCACCGCCGCCTGCTGGAACGCAAGGATATCGATGCTGTGATTGTCGCAACATCGTTGAACCAGCATGCGCTGTGCATGCTGGACGCGCTCTCCGCAGGGAAAGACGTCTATTGCGAAAAGACGATGACCTATGACATCCCCGAAGCAGTAGCGTGCCGGAAGGCGGCGCAAAGCTCGAAGCAGGTCGTGCAAATCGGCTTGCAGCACGAGAGCGATGGCGACCTGGCGGATGCCAGAAAGTGGGTACAGGACGGGATCGTGGGCAAGGTCACGATGGTGGAATCGTGGATGAGCCGCAATACCCGGCATGGCCATGGGCAATGGGTGAGGCCGATCCCCAGCGACTGCAATCCGCAGCATGTGAACTGGGATCTTTTCCTGTATGGCAGGCCAAAGTCCACGTTCGATGCGAATAAGTTCATCAACTGGCGTTTGTTCTGGGAGTTTTCCGGCGGTAACGTGACGGAGAACATGGTCCACCAGATTGCATGGATCATGACGGCGCTGGATCTGAAGGAGCCACTGGCGGCAACCATGGCCGGTGGGGTTTTCTCCGAGAAGGATGGGCGAGAAGTCCCGGACACCATCGCAGTAACCCTGGAGTATCCCGAGACCGTGATTCTGTGGCAATCCAGCTTTAATAACAGCCACTTTGGGCTGGGAGAACGCATCCTTGGCACCGACGGCACGATCGAACATATAAGCGGTGCGACGGATATGGTTACCGGTAAATACGCCTCCGGGATCAACTATTTTCCGGAAAAGATGAATCGCCCGGATGGAACCAACATAACAGGGCAGACGCCAGGGCGTGATCATATGGCGAACTGGATGGAGTGCATTCGTTCAAGGAACCAGAAGACCAATGCGCCCATGGAAATCGGTTACAACTCTGCTGTTGCTGCGCATATGGCGAATATGGCCTATCGCCAAAAGCGCCGGATCACACTCGATGAAGCACTCTCTGCCAAGCCGGTGTTTTAATAACTGATAGGGGCGCATGGAATGCGGCTTATGCTGCGTGCATCCGCCGGGTTTCCACGTAACGTAATTGGAACCAAAATCAGGAGTGTGAAGTTGGAAGCGACAAAGAATACCGGCATAGGCATCGGAATGGGCCATACAGTTGCTCAAAACGCTGGCTTGCTCGAAACAGTGCAGACGCAGCATTTGAGCGCCCTCTTATGGAACCAGCAGCAGGAGATGGCGGGATGACAATTCTCAATAATGACAGGCTCTTTCCGTCAGATCCGGACACGCGGAGTATTGCGCGCCGACTCTACGCCGAAATTCGCAATCTACCGATCGTCAGCCCTCACGGTCATACCAATCCTCGCTGGTTTGCAGAGGATGAGCCATTTCCGGACCCGGCGCGGCTCTTTATTGTGCCAGATCATTATGTGTTCCGCATGCTTTACAGCCAGGGTATCTCGCTCGATGACCTCGGTGTGGGAGCACACTCCACTGCCAATCCCAGAGATGTGTGGAGGATTTTCGCAAAACATTATTATTTGTTTCGGGGCACACCGACGCGTCTGTGGATGGACTATGCCTTCCAGGAATTGTTCGGCATGAAGGAGCGTCTCTCCTCTGAGAATGCCGATGCCTATTACGATGCACTCGCGGAGAAGTTGAATACCCCGGAATTCCGCCCCCGCGCCCTGCTCGAGCGGTTTCACCTCGAGGTTATTACCACCACGGATTCTGCTCTTGACTTGTTGGAGTATCATAAGAAGATTCGCACTCTGAATCTCAAGACCAGAATCCTGCCCACTCTTCGTCCTGACTCTGTTATTGATCCGGACATGGAAGGGTTCCGCGAGAACGTTGCCAAACTGGGGAAACAGACGGGCGAAGATACCGCCACCTGGCCAGGCTATTTGAAAGCATTGCAGCAGGTTCGCGCGAACTTCAAGGCGTTGGGATGCACGGCGACGGACCACGGACACCCGACGGCTGCAACCGCGGATCTGGATTCCGCGTCTGCAGCGGCGCTGTTCCATACAGTGCTCGCCGGGGCGCCGTCCGCTGAAGAAAAGGAGCTGTTCCGTGCGCAGATGCTCACGGAAATGGCGCGCATGAGCCTCGAAGACGGATTGGTGATGCAGATCCATCCGGGAAGCTTCCGCAATCACAACACAAAGTTGTACGAGCGGTATGGGCGTGACGTAGGAGCAGACATACCCGTAGCGATGGACTATGTTCATGCTCTCCGGCCGTTGCTGAACCGCTTCGGCAACGAGGCTGGACTCACGATCATTCTCTTCACCCTGGATGAATCCACCTACAGCCGCGAACTCGCGCCGCTGGCGGGGCACTATCCATGCCTGCGTCTCGGGCCGCCGTGGTGGTTCAATGACAGTCCTGAAGGCATGATGCGCTTCCGTGAGTACACCACGGAGACGGCGGGCTTTTATAACACGGTGGGCTTCAACGATGACACCCGGGCGTTTCTCTCTATTCCCGGGCGGCACGATGTGGCGCGGCGTATCGATTGTGCCTATCTTGCACGTCTGGTTGCAGAACACCGCCTGGACGAAGACGAAGCTCATCAGGTTGCGCATCAGCTGACCTACGATCTGGTTCGCTCCGCCTACAAGCTGTGAAGGAAGAATAATTCGTAAACCGGTTGCGGCGGGAAGCAGATTCACTCTGCTTCCCGCCGCTCAGAATGGGCCGGTCACTGTTTCGATTGGGAGGTAGCTCTTGCTTCTATCACGTCGTAACATCTGCCAACTGGTGCCTTTGCTGGCTGGCTCTTCGGCTCTTGCATTCGCACAACAGCAATTGGGTACAACGATTGCTCCTTTTGATACATTGCCCGTTCGGAAGAGCGGCTCTAATAGCTTCCGCAAGATTCTTGAGGGAGAAACCTATTCCGGAGCGCATATTGAGGTGCACGAGACTACGCTGGGCCCCGGAAGCTCTCCGCATCCGCACCATCACCATGTCCACGAAGAGATGTTTCTTCTTTCAAAGGGAACACTGGAGTTGACCATTCAAGGCAAGACCACCGTCATCGGTCCCGGATCGGCGGCCTATGTCCACTCCAATGAAGAACACTCTGTTCGGAATCCCGGCACAGAGGACACACAATACTTTGTGTTGGAGCTTGGCAAGGAAGCCTGAGCCTCTATCTGGGCAGTAGGGACTGGCGCTGCATGCGGAGCCCGGCGAGTGGCCGTGGCTCCGCGGAGTAGCTGAGCGGTTATCTACTTGCTTTCGGAGGTATTGCGGGGAGCCTTTGCGGTCAGGGTTGCAAGCAGCAACCGGGCAGAGGCTGGAGTCGGCACTGCATGTCTCGCGACGATATCGGTGGCGCTTACCTTCTTTCCATAGAGAGCCTCGTTGGCTTCATCGTCCGGACCGAGCGATGAACCCGAGAGCGAGACACCGGCGAAGACACCCTGTGCGCGCGAGTAGGAGAGCATCTCGGCATTCATGACGAGATTGGTGGACGCTTCGGCAGTACGGCCGACCGGGCCGGCAGCAATGCTGGCATCTCCGCCCAGCTTCACCTTGCCAGTCTGAAGCGCCTTCGCTCCTTTATCGTTCATGACGAGGATGACAAAGTCTGTGGCCTGACCGCCGATCTGGAATCCCAAGCTTCCGCCCATAGATTGCATCATGCTGGGAGCGCTCCATCTTCCTGTAAAGTTCGCTCCACTACGACAGGTCATTACCCCTCGACCATAGGAACCACCGACGATGAATGCCGCTTTCTTGACGGACGGCAGGATGATGACACACTCTGCTTTGCGCAGGATATCCAGCGGAATACTGTTGTCGGCGTTGACCAGTTCTTTCATCACCACGCCCGATTCCTTGACCCGCTCCACTTCTTTTGAGTTATTCGCCGCTTTTGCGGCTACGGGCATAAGCAGTGACAACGAGGCGATGGCGAGACATAGCGATGTAGCTTTCTTATGGTTCCTATCTTGTTTCTGCATGAGCATCCTCTTTCTGGTAGTTGCGGTTGTGCAGGTAAGATCGCGCAGCCTAAGTTCACATAGAAATGCGAGCGAAGATAGGCCGCCAACGACAGGGACCAACCAGTATCTCTGGCACTTGCCCATCCGTATGATGCAGGCTTTTCGTTCCGGGTTCTCCTTATGGGTGCCTTAATCACTCCTCGCTGTCGTAGAATCTTGTCTGTCTTGGATGAATTCGATCAACTTCTAGTGGTTCTGGTGGCGACGCGCAATCCATTGAACATGGGTGCGGCTGCACGTGCCATGAGTAATTTCGGATTTCTGCGCCTGCGAGTCGTGAACCCTTATGATCCGTCCTTTCGCGAGGCGCGCTCGGCGGTGGGCGCATCCGCGGTAATGGCGGAGGCGGAGCAGTTCAAGAGTGTAGCCGAGGCAGTTGCCGATTGCACTCTGGTAGTGGGCACCACCGCAGCAGGGAAGCGCGAACTCCAGCATCCGCTGCGTGACCTGGAGGAAGGGGCTCCCCTCATTCGTGAGCGGATGCGCTCGGGCCGGGTTGCGCTGCTGTTTGGATCGGAGAAGACAGGACTCTCCAGCAAAGACCTCAGCCACTGCCATTGGTTGATGCATATTCCAACTCGCCAGGAGCATCTCTCCATGAACCTGGGGCAGGCGGTTGCGGTGTGTCTGTATGAGATCGCGCGCGGGTGCAGGATCGCGGCAGAACAAACTGAGGCACTGGAGAAGTACGCCTCGGTGGATGAAGTGGAACGGGTGACGGGCGTGCTGCTGGAGGCGCTCGACAGCAGCGGGTATATAGGCGGCTCGGTCCCCGTCGATGTTGAAGAAAGAGTGCGGCGGCTGGTTCGGCGCATGGATATGCGATCGCAGGATCCGGAGGTGTGGCTGGGGATGCTGCGCCAGATCGTGTGGAAGCTGCGTTCCGGCGCACAGTGAGTTTAGGGCGCTTTTACGCCGGGATGCCTTTCAGCGCCTCGGCCTTGGAGATGGGCTTGCCATGGAAGTAAGAGAGGTTAGCCATGTGGCAGGCTGCTGCCGCATGGTGTCCAAAAAGCGCATCCTCAACTACGGGCTTCCGGCTTCTTACTGAGGAGAAGAAATTCCGGAGATGGGGCGTAACGTCGTCGTGCGCCGCTCCGTGATACGTTGTGGCCAGGTTGAGTGGCGCTTCGGCCAGGATAGTGTCATTTTCGGCATGCCACTGCTGCTCATACGCCTTGCGCATGGCAAGCGGATAGCTGCTGGTGTAGTAGCTGGGCGAGGTGTCGATGCCGCGCTGGGGCGTGCAGGTGAGAACACCATTGACGATCTCGATGATCCCGCGCGATCCCAGGATGCGCGTTGTCTCCGGCGTATCGGTGCCGAGCGTGAGCCGTACCGACACCAGTACCGTTCCATAGCGGAAGAGTGACATGTGCAGGTCCGGCATATTGCGGCCATCCTTCCAGCGCGCGGTGGCTCCCATGGCAGAGGCTTCATCGGGAATCTGATTGATGCCGGTGATGTACTGCATGCCGCTGAGCAGATGCACCATGAGATCTCCGGCGACACCTGTGCCATACTCCCGCCAGCAACGCCAGCGTGCAAAGATGTCGGGATCAAAGGGCCTTTTCGGCGCGCTCCCCAGCCATGTATCCCAATCGAGGTTTGCGGAAGAGAGCCCGGGAGGAGGCGGATACTCCCACGCGCCGCTGGGGCTGTTGCGCCCAGAGAGAGATCGACGGAGATGAGATCGCCGATCGCTCCGCTGCTGAAGAGTTCCCGAGCCTTGCCAAAAAGAGCCGAGCTGACGCGCTGCGAACCAACCTGAACGATGCGCCCGGAGCTATGCGCGGCAGCAACCATGGATGCTCCATCGGCAATGCTATGCGACATAGGCTTTTCGCAGTAGACATCCTTGCCGGCCTTGACTGCGTCCACCACGAGTGTCTTATGCCAGTGATCTGGAACCGCAACGATCAGGCATTCGATGTTCTTGTCGTCCAGCAATTCGTGATATTGGCGTGTGGTTCGGATCTCGGGGCCGGCAATCTCGCGGGCAAGGGTATGGCGCTCATCATAAAGGTCGCAGGCGGCAATGCATCGCGTACCCGGCAATGCAACCGAGTGTGTGAGGAGCCCGGACCCCTGCATGCCGACGCCGATGATCGCAAAGCGAACCGGATCTTTGCCGCTTTCACCCTGGTCGACTGGCGTTTGTGCCGCGAGCGGGACTGCATGTGTGCCGATGGTGGTTGCGGCTGCGGCGGCAACGGCGGAGGACCGGAGAAACTGGCGGCGGGTGAATTCTGGCTTCATCGAAGGCTCCATGCTACGGGTGGTACGACTCGACTGCTCCCGCGCGCAATGGCAATTGGAAGCACACGAGAATTGCAGTCTCTGTGGATCCTGTGTAGATCCCTGTATTGTTAACTGGCAATTGTACGCAACCCATCGAATTTTGGCGCACTTACGAAGCAGCTCATCTGATTTGGCGAGTCCTGCACGAAAATCTCAGTGGATATGGTGCGCGATAAGACGGTCCTTCACCGCGTCATACACCTGTGGAGGAAGGATGGCCTTCGTCTTCAATTGGCCCTTGTTGGCATAGGGGCGGCCGTTGATGATTCTTTGTGCGTAGCTCGGCGTGATGCCATGGACACGGGTCAACTGAGCAATTGTGGCGCGGTTAATGTCTACTTGCGGCGCGGGTGGACGGACAATGCGCGCAGGGGGCTGATCGTTGATGCTTTGCGCAGCGAGTTCTTGTTCCCCAGCAGGCGATAAAAAAGCAAGCGCCAGAAAAGCAAATGCCAGAGCGGTGGCGTACACGGTTCGCGAAAATACGAATCTCGGAAGGTGGCGGGGAGGCTCATGCATTTCGGGATGCGGCTCCTGTAGGGGATGGGAATTTCCTCCAGTTTAGTTCCTCCAGGTGGCGCGAGAGAAAAAGTTGACAGCGAACCGTGGGAGAGTTAGGTTTTATATAGATATGCAGATCCGCACACACCATCGTCATGCCCACCATCATCACGTGACGAACGTGTCGGCGGACTCCTCTGGCTTGTAAAAACCAGCCAGACCAAGGGATCAAAGAAAGCCCGCCGACGCGAACCACGCCGGCGGGCTTTTTGTTTCTCCGGCGATGCGCGGCGCAGACCATGTGAGCTAACTAACCAGAATAGGATGTGCGATGAGCAATATCGAAGAGAAGATCGATTTCGGCAAGATGGATGGCCTCGTCCCCGGAATCGTGCAGGATGCGAAAACGAAGGAAGTACTGATGGTTGGCTTCCTGAACGAGACCAGCTACAACAAAACGCTGGAGACCGGCTATGTAACTTTCTGGAGCCGAACGCGCCAGAAACTGTGGATGAAGGGCGAAACCAGCGGCAACCGTCTGCGTGTGGTCCAGGCCTCGACGGATTGCGATCAGGACACCTTGCTCTTTCTGGTAGAGGTTGAGGGCGATGGGTTGGTTTGCCACGAAGGTACCGTGAGTTGCTTCACACGTCCGCTTGCAGTATCCACGGCAGCATCGGCAAAGGAGAATTCGTAATGGCAAACAAACTTCGCCTGGGAATCCCCAAAGGCAGCCTGCAGGATGCGACGATTGCACTCTTCCAGCAAGCGGGCTGGAATATCTACTCTAACGGCCGTTCCTACTTTCCCTCCATCGACGATTCTGAGATCGAATGCATGTTGATCCGCGCGCAGGAGATGGCGCGCTACGTCGATCACGGTGCGCTTGACGCGGGCCTTACGGGCATTGACTGGGTGGTGGAGAGTGGTCTCGACGTGCAGAGCGTAACCAGCCTCACCTATGCCAAGCAGAGCCGCCGCAAGGTGCGCTGGGTGCTTGCGGTGCCGGAAGACTCGCCGTATCAGAAAGCAGAGGATCTTGCCGACAAGATCATCGCCACGGAACTTGTAGAGGTAACCAAGCGATACTTTGCGGCAAAGGGCGTGCCCGTTCGAGTCGAGTTCAGCTGGGGAGCGACGGAAGTAAAGCCGCCAACCCTTGCAGACGCGATCGTAGAGGTGACGGAGACTGGCAGTTCGCTCAAGGCCAATCGACTGCGCATTATTGATACGGTTCTGGAAAGCGAAACGCGCCTGATCGCGAATCGCAGCGCGTACAAGGATCCGTGGAAGAAGGAGAAGATCGATAGCCTCGCACTGATGCTCAACGGAGCTATTGCCGCGCAGGGTCAGGTTGGGCTGATGCTGAATGTTGAGACAAAGAACCTTCCCCAGATACTGTCGATTCTTCCTGCGTTGAATTCGCCAACCATTTCCACTCTAAGCAATCCCGACTGGGTGGCAGTGAACACCATCCTCGAAGAGGGAAGCGTGCGCGATGTCATTCCCCGGCTGAAGGCTGCCAACGCGACCGGGATTGTAGAGTTCCCACTGAACAAAGTTGTGCTGTAACGGAAGGAACTATGAAGCTGGTCAAGGTGGGCAGCCGCGGAGCTGAGCGGCTGCTGAAGGAACTTGAAGGTCGGCGGGTGGCAGCGAGCGAATCGGTGCTGCCCGCCGTTCGCAAGATTGTCGCCGATGTTCGCAGCGGTGGAGATGCCGCACTGCGGCGTTATGCGGTGAAGTTCGATGGAGCCTCGAAACAGTTACAGTTACGAATCTCCCGGGAAGAGATGCAAAAGGGGTGGGAGGAAACCCCGGATGCACTAAAACAGGCGCTTGAGGTTGCAGCGGCTAACATCCGCGCCTTTGCAAAGCGGCAGATGCCGGTTGACTGGAGCTTTTCGCCCGCTTCCGGACTGATGACAGGGCAGACGGTTCGCGCGGTGGAGGCGGCTGGCTGCTACGTGCCGAGCGGCCGCTATCCGCTTCCATCCACGCTTTTGATGACGGTGATTCCGGCACAGGTAGCGGGCGTGTCGCGGATCGTCGTAGTCTCTCCGCGTCCTGCGCGGGAAACGCTGGCAGCAGCATGGATGCTGGGCGTGGAGCACTTCTATCGGATTGGGGGAGCACAGGCAGTTGCTGCTCTTGCCTACGGAACCGAGAGCCTTCCTCGCGTCGACAAGATTGTAGGTCCGGGAAATCTTTATGTGACGGCCGCGAAGAAGCTGGTGGCCTTCGATTGCAGCATCGATATGTTGGCCGGCCCGACAGAAATTGTTGTAACCAGCGAAAAGGGGAATGCCGCCGCGATTGCCTCCGATATGGTTGCCCAGGCCGAGCATGACCCGGAGGCGCTCGCCCTATTTGTAACAACTGCGGACCCACTTGCCAAAAATGTAATTGACGAAGTGAGCAAGCGGGCGAAAGCGAATTCGATTGCGCGTCAGTCTTTGCGCAAGAATGGATTTGTGCTGCTTGCGCCAACGGTTGAAGTGGCCCGCGAGATCACGAACCGTTTGGCTCCTGAACATCTCACTATCGATTCGGACTCTGATTTGAAATGGGTGCGGAATGCAGGCTCCGTATTTGTCGGACGGTATTCTCCGCAGCCGATGGGAGATTACGTTTCGGGTCCAAATCACACTTTGCCAACGGGTACGATGGCGCGAGTTCGAGGAGGATTGAGTGTGCTGGATTTCCTCAAGGTGATAACCGTTCAGCGGTATACGCGCGACGGATTGCGCGAGTTGGGACCTGCTGCCATTGCCTTGGCAGAGGCGGAGGGTCTGAAAGGGCATGCGGAAGCTATCCGCGCGCGAGGCGTTCG
Source organism: Acidisarcina sp. (assembly GCA_035539175.1). Lineage (NCBI taxonomy): Bacteria > Pseudomonadati > Acidobacteriota > Terriglobia > Terriglobales > Acidobacteriaceae > Acidisarcina > Acidisarcina sp. Next base: position 174,818 of record DATLIY010000011.1, read on the forward strand.
TGGTTGATAGGGAAACGATGACCGGGCCGTCACCTCGGCGAGCGGTACGGCTTATGAAGGAGTATCATCCGCCGCTTGGTGGGCGTGACTCCTTGCGGCTGGACTTCAACGAAAACACGGTTGCGTGCTCGCCTGCGGTTCTAAAGCTGCTGGAACGGATTGCCGCCAGCGACCTGACGAAGTACCCCGAACGCGAGACGGTAGAGGCCGCGGCCGCTACTCATCTTGGTCTGAAGCAGGAGCAGGTAGTGTTGACCAACGGCGTGGACGAGGCAATTCACGTTCTCTGCGGGACATACATGGACGCTGGAGACGAGATGTTGCTGCCTGTTCCCACGTACACCATGTATGAGGTGTATGCCTCTGGCACGGATGGACGGGCGGTAACTGTGCAGGCAGGGGAGGATTTTGCATTCCCCGCAGAGCGGCTGCTTGCGGCGATTACTCCATCAACCAAAATAATTGCTATCGCCAACCCGAACAGTCCTACAGGAACAACGGTGTCGCGGGAAGAGATTCTTGCCATTGCTGCAAGAGCGCCGCACGCCATTGTTTTGGTGGATGAAGCCTACTTCCACTTTTTTGGTGAGACGGTTGCCGATTTAATCGGTACAGTGCCAAATCTGATGCTGGCGAGAACGTTCTCAAAAGCGTATGGCCTCGCGGGTCTGCGGTTGGGACTGCTGGCGGGAACGCGGGAGAACATGCAGTGGATCCGAAGGGTGATTTCACCCTATAGCGTGAACTCGGTGGCTCTAGCGTGTTTACCTCCTGCCTTGGAGGACACGGCCTATCTTGAGTGGTATGTGGAAGAGGTCTGTGGAGCACGGGAAGAGTTCAAGCGCGGGCTGAATGAACTGGGAGTGCATTGGTGGCCGAGCCAGGCCAACTTCGTGCTGACTCGCATCGGAGTGAAGCATAAGGACTTTGTGGCCGCAATGCATAGGCGAGGCGTGCTCGTGCGCGACAGGTCCGCGGATCCTGGCTGCGATGGCTGTGTGCGTGTGACGGTGGGAACGCGAGAACAGATGCGGCAGGCCATCGGCGCTTTTCGTGCAAGCCTGGAAGAGATCCAGTGGTCGAAGTAGCAAAGAGATTGCGGCAAGAGAGAGGATCAGGAATGGCACCGCGAGCATCAGCAAAGTCCGCGAAGCAGGCGAAGAGAACTGCGTCGATTGAACGCAAGACGAACGAGACGAAGATTTCCCTGCAACTGACGGTAGAGGGTTCGGGAAAGTACAACGTAGCGACCGGCATCCGTTTTTTTGATCACATGCTGGAATTAATGACGCGGCATGGCGCGTTTGACCTTGATCTGAAATGTGATGGCGACCTTGACGTGGATCAGCACCATACCGTGGAAGACGTGGGGATCGCGCTCGGTGAGGCCTTTGACAAGGCCATCGGTGACAAGAAGGGAATCCTGCGCGCAGGATATTTTCTGATGCCTATGGATGAGACGCTGGGCATTGCTGCCGTTGATTTGAGCGGGCGGGTCGCCTGCTCGGTGAAGACAAAGGTCAAGGCCCGGCTTGTCGGGGATCTGCAGAGCGAGCTTGTCGAGGATTTCTTCGAGGGTTTTGCTCGTGGCGCACGCGCCAATGTCCACGTGAAGGTGATGTATGGCCGCTCCAGCCATCACAAGATTGAAGCCTTGTTCAAAGCCTTTGCTCGCGCCCTACGGGCTGCATGTTCGCGAGATAAGCAATTGGGCGAAATGCTTCCCAGCACGAAGGGGCTGCTTTAGTGCCTGGTGGATTCAGGAGTTGGGAGATTTTGCAATGATCGCAGTGATCGATTACAGAGCCGGGAATCTAACCTCCGTGATGAAGGCGCTGAGCGCGCTCCATGCTGGGGCAACCGTGACGGCGGATCCCGACGAGGTGCGCAAGGCAAGTAAGGTCATCCTGCCGGGGGTAGGGCATTTTGCAGCGACCAGGCTGCTGCAGGAGCAGGGACTGAGTGAGGCCGTGCGAGACAGCATCGCGCGCGGAGTTCCGTTCCTCGGAATCTGCGTCGGGTTGCAGTGGCTCTTTGAAGGCAGCACCGAAGCTCCTGATGACAAGGGCCTGGGCATCTTCAGCGGAATGTGCGAACGCTTTCCCGCCGGTGCGAAGGTTCCGCATGTGGGATGGAACTCGATCAGCGTTCGTCCGGGATCGCGGTTGATGGCGCAGATAAATGAGGGAGAGTTCGTCTACTACACGCATTCGTACCGGGCGCCTGTCATAAAAGATACCGTGGCCGTTACAGAGTACGGAGAGCCCTTCACCGGGGCAGTAGAGCGGGACAATGTGATGGGCGTGCAATTCCATCCTGAGAAGTCCGGCACCGCAGGAATGCGGATCTTAAAGAACTTTGTGGAGCTGTGAAGAGATGCTGACGAAGAGAGTGATTGCATGCCTTGACGTCCGCGACGGACGCGTCGTCAAGGGCGTGCAGTTTGTGGATCTGGTCGACGCGGGTGATCCTGCTGCGTTGGCCGCCCGTCATGCACGCGAAGGTGCGGACGAAATTGTGTTGCTCGACATAACCGCGACGCATGAAGGACGCGGCACCTTGCTGGAGACGGTACGGCGAACGGCAAAAGAGCTTTTCATTCCGTTTTCCGTTGGCGGAGGCATTCGCAGTGCGGACGACGCCGCGGCGGTGTTTGACGCAGGTGCGGACAAGGTAAGCATTAACTCGGCGGCTTTGGCCCGGCCCGAGCTTATCGACGAAATCGGACGAAGTTTTGGAGCGCAGGCTGTGATCGTGGCAATTGATGCGCGTCGAGATCCCGCGGCCGCGGACCCGGTCACCGAGGCGCAGGTATTTGTGCATGGTGGCCGCAAATCGACTGGTCGCAAGCTGCTCGATTGGGCACGTGAGGCCGAACAGCGCGGTGCAGGTGAAATACTGCTGACTTCGATGGATGCCGATGGCACGCGGGCCGGCTTTGACTGCGAGCTTACGGCGTGTGTCAGCGAGGCGCTTCAGATTCCCGTGATTGCATCCGGCGGGGCGGGGACGGCGCAACACTTCGCGGACGTATTCCGCAGAGGCAAGGCACATGCTGCGTTGGCCGCAAGCATCTTCCACTTTGGAGTTTCGGATGCGAGAGCGCTGAAGCAGGAGCTTGCGATGGAAGGGATTCCTGTGAGGCTCCCATGCTGATTCCTTCAATCGATTTGATGGGTGGCAGGATTGTCCAACTGGTTCATGGCGAAAAGCTGAAGCTTGCGTTCGACGATTTCGGTTATTGGATTGAGCGGTTCCGCGCGTATCCGCTGGTGCAGCTCATCGATCTCGATGCGGCCATGCGAAAGGGTGAGAACCGGGCATTGATTGAACGCATCGCTCACGAGTTGCCGTGCCAGGTGGGTGGCGGCATCTCGAGCATCGATAAAGCGCGCAACGTGCTGGCAGCAGGGGCTAAACGGGTGATTGTCGGGTCGGCGCTCTTTCGATCCGCGGGTTCGGCAGAGGACGCTCCACTGGTGAATGTGGACTTTGCGGAATCCCTGGCAAACGCAGTCGGCGGGGAGCATGTGGTTGCCGGAGTGGACACCAAGCAAGGCCGCGTGGCAGTGAAAGGATGGACAGAGAGCGTAGAACTGACGGCTGCCGATGCGATCTCCGCATTGGAGCCGTATTGCGGCGCTTTCCTGTATACACACATCGATAAGGAAGGCACGATGCAGGGCTTTCCTTACGACATCGCGGTGGAGTTGCGCGCGAAGACGAAGCGTCAGTTGATTGCGGCGGGCGGCATTCGCGAACAGTCTGAGATCGATGCACTGGATGCGATCGGCGTAGACGCCGTGGCCGGCATGGCGATCTATACCGGAGTTCTGAAGACCTGATATTACCTGCAGAAGCGCGCCCTCCGTCGCAACGCAAAGCCGACCATGAAGAAGCAGCAGGCAAAGATGAAGGCGAGGACAGCCGGACGTTGATGGTGATGGCGCCAGGCGAGAGCGGAGTCCACCCACCAGGCAACGGCAATCAGATACCACAGGACTTCACGGCGCATCCGGGCAAGGATACCACCCATGAGCAGCCTTGCCGCAATCGACAGAGTTGCGTTTAGGAGTTGTATTTCCCGGCAGGGAGTCTCTATCGTTGGGGCCGGAGATCGAAATGCCCAAGGAACCGATTCGACTGGCAAAGCGGCTGGATGAAGTAGGCTTCTCTGAAATTGTCGTTGTGCGCAACAAGGTGATGGAACTGCGGGAGCAGGGTAAGACCGTCCATGCGTTCCACGGCGGTGAGCCGTTCTTTGAGACTCCCGAGCTGGTGAAATATGGAATGGTCCGAGCGCTGGTTGAGAACCGGACGAGGTATGCGCCATCCTCTGGCGTAGCCCCGCTGCGTGAGGCGCTCGCGCTCAAGTTGCGGAGCAGGAATGGCATGGATGTGCAGGCGGAGAATGTCATCCTGACCACCGGCGGCGCGCATGCGCTGTATATCGCGTTTCAGGCGGTGCTGGATCCTGGAGATGATGTTTTGGTCTTCTCGCCGTTCTGGACGCCGATACGCGACATGGTGACGCTGGCGCAGGCGCGGGCGCTTCTGGTTCCGACGGCAACAGCGCGGCGCAATGGGCTGAGAGCAACACTGGAGCAGTTCTCCACTCCACACACGCGAGCCATTTACTACAACACACCGCAGAATCCATCGGGTGTGGTCTTCACTCGCGCCGAGGCAGAGGAGGTAGCGGCCTTTGCCCGCAGCCGCAACCTGGTCGTGATTGCCGATGAGGCATATGAAGATCTGGTGTATGACGGGGAGCACTTTTCAATAGGATCGCTGCCTGGGATGGCGCAGAGGACGATTTCGACCTTTACATTTTCCAAGACCTACGCCATGACGGGCTGGAGGGTGGGATACGCAGTGGCCACTGAACCCCTGATGACCGGCCTGCGCAAGTTGGTGCTTTATTCGACGAATGGAGTTTCCACTCCATCTCAGTGGGCTGCGCTGGAGGCGTTGCAAATTCCGGAAAGCCAGCTAGCCGCAAGGCGCGAAGAGTATCGCAGCAGGCGCGATTTGCTGGTGAGCGGCCTGAATCAACTTGGTTTGGAGTGCCCCATTCCGGCGGGTGCGTTCTATGCTTTTCCGTCTGTCGCCAGGATCAACAAGGACAGCCACAAAGCCGCGAGCATCCTGCTGGAGAAGGCGCATGTCTCGACCATTCCGGGCGTCGTCTTCGGAGGTCAGGGCGAAGGACATGTGCGCTTCGGCTTTTCGGTTCCGCTGGAAACTATCGAATCAGGGTTAGAGGCATTGCGGGAATTCGTCAAGTAGTGCCTTCGTACACCTCCCGCATGCGGAGAATCTAGCGGTCCTGACCGCCGGTTGCATCCTGCGCATCATGCCGCGCTGCTCGCAGCAGCTGGGCGATGTGCTTCAAGTTCAGTTGTACCGCGTACGCACGCAATACCTCATCCAATGGAAAAGTGATGCTGGTGTGGCGTATTTCAAGAACCTTTGCCTGCAGAGCTAAGACATCTCGTTCCAGATCCAGGCCAGTGCGGCGCAGATCGAAACGCCACAATCCAACACATTCCGCGAGCAGCTTGAAGCTTTGATTGATGCCAAGGATCAGATGGTGCAGTTCCGGCTCCAGCCGCGCTCCATATTGATCGTGGCAGCTCTCTCGTACAGCGACCTCGAGCGCGAGCAGCGCGTCAAAGATGGATCGTCCGAACTCGGAGAGGAGTGAGAGTCCTTCGATAGAGGCCGGCCCGCTGGCAGGCTCATTGCGCGCGGCGCGTAGCAGTTGCTCGTTCGAGAGCCGTAGCGATGAGACCGTCTCTCTCTTGAGTTGCAGATCTTCGGGCAGCGTGCCGCCGAACCCGCGAAGGGTGGCTTCAAACAATATGGCCTGCGCCTCGAATTCCCGTTTCAGCCCCGTTTGCAGGTGCTGTCGCGCTCGCCGGGGAAGCACAAATACCGATACGGCGAGGGCTACAAAAATTCCAATAATGACCTCGATCACGCGATTGAGAGCGATCGTCCAATGCGACCCGTTGCGCTCTACCAGCATGACGATGGTGATGGTGACGGCGGCGAGCCGGGAGCTGTTCTTCAGGTTCAGAAGGCCGCATGCGAGCAGTGCGATCAGGATCGTAACAGCGTAAGCTGCAGGGTGCCGTTGCCATGGGGAGGCGAGAAAGCCAAGCACCGCTCCTATGGCTGTCCCGATAAAGCGATCCCGCGATGCGGTGACCGTGGAGCCGACATTGGACTGCAGAACGATGATGGCGCTGATGGCGGACCAATAGCCTTCATGCAGCCCGAATCGAAGCGAGAGCCAGTAGCAGAGCCCGGCAGCGAGTCCTGTCTTGGCTCCCTGGACGAGAAGCGTTCGCCTTCCGGACGTCAAGAGTCTGTCGAACCAGGACTGAGAAGTGCGAAGTATCTCACCCGCGGTCAACGATGTCATAGGTTGAAATCAGGAATGAAATAAGGGTTAAGTTCCATTATCGCTGTTCCAGCCGGGAGATCAAAGTGGAGGCCTCAGGGTTGTGTCGTTGATTCTTGCGCAGTCGATCTGGCTTTGTGCCTGCGCCAGCGATTTTGGATGTCTGGCATGAACTCCACGAAGAGAGAGCCCAGGCTGCCCTCTGCCGTTACAACGAGTGCGCGCTCGACGGTGAGCCCGAAACCGCGGTCCGCAGAGGGATAGTAGAGATTCGAGATGCCTCCCGCGACAAGGTTTCCCAGCACATTCGAGTAGTTCGCCTGCCATTTGCCGCTGTCGCTCTTGCATCTCACGGTAGTTTCAATCGAGTACAGTACCCTCTTCATCGCGCTGCCCTTGCCGAGGCGGAAGTAGCGCGGGTCCTGATGGAGGAGCGCAGGAAAGACCGCGTTTCCGATGATGGTGCCGTCGAAGCTGTCCGCGTAAGCAGCACCGTAGCGTTTGGCGTAACCTTCGGTTCCCTGGCCATATCCATCAAAATCATCGGTGGCCTGGGCGAAGCCGGCTGACAGACCAGCGACCACGAATTGAAACGGGTTTACCGAACTCTTGAATGCCAGCCGATACTTTTGTCCTGCGCTCAGTGGAGCGGCGTTCTCTCCGTTATAGGTGTTGTAGTTTGGGATCACACCAAGAAGTCTCTGGTGCACCGCTGCCTTCACGTCCTTTTCCGACTGTTCGCGCTCCCGCTGCCGCTTCTCGGCTTCGCTTTGCGGCGTTTGGGAGGAAGATGCTTGCGGCGTGGGTTCGTCGGGTAGGGTCAATGCGACCACTTCAGTCTCGGATTGAGCCCAGGCATTTGCCGGCGATACCGAGGCAAGAACAAGAAGTGCAAAGGGGAGCAGCGGGAAGGGAAAAAAGATTCTCACTATCTTCATTGTACAGTTCGGGCCTTGCAAATCCTGCTTGGGGCTCTTCTATCAGGAGCGCCTACGAGATGCGCCAACAGAAGTCCGCCGGAATTGCTGCAGTGTAGTTCCAGCAGGAATTAGTATCGTCAGAAGAAAGCATTCTTTATTTTGGGGAGAGAACCATGGTTCGCGTTGGTGTGCCTGAGGTATTCGATTCTCAGTGGTTGAAGTTTTTCCCGAGTGAGGCGGAGATTGTGCGCCTTCCGCCAGTACCCGAAGCTGGAACGCACGTGGACTTCTGGATTCCTCCTCTCTTTCCTAAAGAAGTAAAGGCCATGTATCCGCAGCTCGTCGGAGTCAAGGTCGTGCAGGCGATGTGGGCTGGTGTGGACGTGCTTTTGAAGATGCTGCCTCCAGGCATTACGCTCTGCGACGCGCAGGGCGCTCACAATGTGCCAACGTCGGAGTGGGCAGTGACGGCAATCCTGGCGATGCTGAAGTATCTTCCGTTTTATGACGACATCCAGCGCTCCGGAGACTGGAGACGTCGAAGCGAGGCAGATCAGCATTTTCATCAGATCCACCAGCTCCAGCAGGCCTTCTATCCGCCGGTGCAGGAGGAGGAGCTTGCCGGCATGAGAGTGATGATTGTGGGCTACGGCTCCATTGGGCGGTCGATTGAAGCGCGTCTCCAGCCCTTCGAGGTGGAGATCGTGCGGGTAGCGCGTCATGGCCGCGAAGGGGTGGAACCTGTCTCCCGCCTGCGCGAGCTTTTGCCCTCCGCCGACGTGGTGGTGCTGATTGTGCCGCTGACCCAGGAGACGACTGGTCTGATTGGCAGCGAAGAGCTTGCGCTGATGAAGCAGGGTGCATTGCTGGTAAACGCGGCCCGCGGCCCGGTGGTGGTGACCGATGCGCTGGTTGCGGCGCTGAATGCCGGGAAGATTCGCGCTGCCGTGGATGTGACCGATCCCGAGCCGCTTCCGCTGGGGCATCCGTTATGGAAGGCTCCCAACCTGTTGCTCACTCCCCATATTGGCGGAGCCAGTCCTCGATTTCTCGAGCGGCCGATGCGGCTTGCTGGCGAGCAGGTGGCGCGATATATCAAGGGAGAACCGCTTCATAACGTTGCGGTGGATGGGTATTGAGAGCGCATTGCGAGGGCCCGCCAGTGGCCCTCGCAATCAGGCCGGTTGAGGCAAGCGGCCTGATTCGAGGCGTTTTACCGCAGAAATCCGCCGCCGGGTCCGGACCACTCATCGACCACGATTCCGAGATCATTGAGCACCTGGATGGTCGCTTCCATCTTGCGTCGAATCTCCGGGCGCACGGCCTTGTCCGTTGTGGGGGCTTCCGCGACCGCGATCACGCGTCCATAGGGCCACGCCTCGGGAGGCAGGGCTGTGAGAGCCTTGGGCAACTCTGTAAGGCGAATCTGTACCGTCTGTTTGCGGGCGCTGGAGGGGCGTAACAGCCCGCCCTGGCCCATGGGGCTGGGGTTGGCATCGGGCAGGATGATCCGTAGCGTCAGGATGTCCTTATCCACCGTCAAAAACGGATTGGTCCAGCCTTCCTGGCTGCGCACCGCGAGGTAAAGGCTCTTGGAAGGCGGGGGAATCTGATCCAGTTCCTGGCGGGCCGTGTCCCGTGCGGCACGCGCCTGCACCGCTTCCGGCGATTCCGGTTGGGTCAGAGACGGGACGGAGACATGCCCTCCGGTTTTCGAGCATCCGGCTATCGTCAGCGACAGCAGACACGCCAGAATCGTTGCACGGGCAGGGGAAACGCGGCAGGGCCAAGGAGACAGGGTAAATCGTATCGGGAACACGAGAGCAAGCATATCAAGGGAAGAGCCTGCTTGCACGATGCGCTGCGCAGGAGGCGTTATAGCCCCTTCCATACTGGTGCGCGTTTTTCCAGAAATGCCCTGGTTCCTTCCGCTTTGTCTTCGGTTCCGCAGCAGTAGCCGAACCCCGAGGCTTCAATCGCGAGCGCCTCGTCGAGCGGTAGATCGTATCCACGATGCACGACGTCGAGGCATGCGCGGACTGCCAGAGGAGCCATCTGGGCCATGGTATTGGCGAGTGCCCTGCCGCGCGGCAGCAGCTCCGCCGCAGGAACAACTTCGTCGATCAGACCGATGCGGAGAGCCTCGTTTGCGGAAACGGTTGCGCCAGTGAGCAGTATCTTAAGCGCCGCTCCCTTGCCCACCAGGCGAGGAAGCCTTTGCGTACCGCCGTAGCCCGGGATGAGGCCAAGCTTCAGTTCCGGCTGTCCCAGGTGCGCCGTATCGGCGGCCAGCCGCAGGCTGCAGGCCATCGCGAGTTCGCATCCACCGCCCAGCGCAAACCCGTTGACGCAGGCTATGACGGGTTTCCCGCAATGCTCTATTTGATTGAGTATCGCGTGGCCGCGGGCCGCAAGCCACTGACCTTCTTCCGCCAAGAGATTGGCCAGCTCTGAAATATCCGCACCGGCGGCAAAGGCCTTCTCTCCCGCACCCGTGAGCAGGATGACGCGAATTGTGTCATCGCTGGTGAGCTCCCGAAACGCGGCTTCGAGTTCATCGAGGGTCTGCCGGTTGAGAGCGTTGAGCACGCGCGGACGGTTGAGGGTGACGATTGCCAGAGGTGGTTGCAGCTCAAGTTGGAGGTTCTCAAAGGACATAGATCCCCGCGGCTCCGGTAATTTTGAGCGTAATCCCGCTGTGGAGCGAAATTGCCCGCCGGAAGCGATTCGGCTGAGTCTACGACTTCAGCCGGTCACGGGCAATGGCATCGAGCACTCCGTTGAGGAACTGGATGGATTCGGGTGCAGAATAGCGGCGCGCGATCTCCAGTGCCTCGTTGATGATGATGGGGGCGGGTGTTCCTGGGAATCCGAGCATCTCCGCCACGGCGCTACGCAGCACGTTGCGATCGACCGCAGGCATGCGAGCCAGGCGCCAGTTTGCGGAGTGGCTTTCGATGAGCTGGTCGATCTCCTCCTCTCGCGAGGAGGCCACGCGGAAGATGTCTTCCGCAAAGCCGCGAGTATCGCTCTCAATCTCTTCGCGCGCCTGCCAGAAGGTCTCGCGGACCTCATCGGGCGTCTGTTTGCCGATGTCCGCCTGGAAGAGCATCTGCATGGCGAGTTCGCGGGATTTGCGTCGGGAGCCAGTAGTGGTCATTGGCCTGCCTTTGCTGCCAGTTTGCGATGCAGCGAGACCATCTCGATGGCGGCCATGGCGGCTTCAAAGCCCTTGTTGCCGGCCTTGATTCCGGCCCGGTTCAGGGCCTGCTCCAGCGTTTCGCAAGTGAGCACACCAAAGGCGTGGGGGATACCGGTTTCCTGCTGCGATTGGCCGATTCCGCGAGAAACTTCATTGTAGATGGCCTCATAGTGCGCAGTTTCTCCGCGAATCAGGCAGCCAAGGGTGATGACGGCATCGGTCTGCTTCGCCTCTGCAAGCGCACGGGCGGCCGAGGGAATCTCCCAGGCGCCGGGTACGCGAACGATCTCTATGTCGGTTTTCTGCGCTCCGCTGCGGAGGAGGCCATCGAGTGCGCCCTGAAGCAGGCGATCCGTGATAACCGCGTTCCAGCGAGCCACGACGATCGCGAAACGCATGCCTGCTGCCGATAGATCGCCTTCGACTGCCACCGGCTTGCCGTGCAGCACGTCCTCCCATTCCCAGAAGGCAAAAGGCACGCCGGGAACCGGTTCCACGGTAAACATGCGCGATTTCCAGTGTGTTGCCGTAACTGGCGTGATGCGGGAGCCTTCGTCATCCCCGGCCTGCGCGAGCCATTTGGCTGCAAGGGCGTGGACCGAATCGATGCTGGTAACTTCGATGAGGATCTCCGCAGTCGCGGGAAGCGTCCCATCTACAAACTCCAGATTGCCGATCGGGGCAAGAAACGGAGCGCTTCGGCTCGAGTCATTTTCCCAGCCCTTGCCGGGCTCAAAGCCCAGCAACGAAAAGAAGCTGGCCAGCCGGTCAAAGCTGGCATGTGTGCTGGCGGGGCGCACGATGGTAATTCCCTTGATCATCCCTTGACTTTACCATTTTGCCGGGCACTGCTGATTGCAGGACGGGCCTCTCCGGTGGATTACAGGGATGTGAATCTGTGGAGAGAATTCGCGGCAGGATTGTGCGTGGCCCAACTGCTGGGCTGTTCCATCGCACGGCGACCGAGCCAAGGCACCGAAAAGATGCCGAAAGCAACTCTCCCCGCGGATCGAGGATAGGGAGAATCGTGGATAGGAGCACAAGAAAAAGCCCGCCATTTCGGCGGGCTTTTTCTGTAACTGTAGCGGTTTCGAAACTCTCGATCTTACGTTGTGGCTCGAGGTCTCACGGCGAGGAACTCCGCGGGTACCGGCTTGCCGTTCCCGTCGAGCAGCTTGGGATCGATCTGCTTGATATCGGTTAACGTCTTCGTGTCGATGTAGTGGACCAGGTTGTCGCCCGATGTGCCGGTAAAGAACAGGCTGTTATCTGGACTGAAGATACCGACAAGCGGGGCGGTCGCATTGCCCACGAGAGGAATGCTCCCCAGCGGCCCCAATGTTCCAGGCGAGGGAACCTGATAGTAGGGCAGCAGGCCGCCGGGTGTTTGGGATGCGGTGCTGTAGGTGATGAAGGCCATCGACGAGTTGGGATCGGTCACTACCTGGTGGATGGCGGTGGGAGAGATGCCCGGGATCGCCGCCTGGTTCAGCGTCGTGGGAATTGTGAGCCCGTTGTTTGCGGGGCATGCACCCGTAGGAATGGTCACGCTGATATCCGAGAGCTGCGGTGGATTGGCGGTTGCGCCAATGATGTGCTGGCCGTCATTGGTGGAGCCAACCTTATCCGTGGCGGCTGCGACGCTTGCTGCGGTGGGGTAGTACGGATTGCTGGAGTTGTCCGGGCAGAATGCGTGAGCTGTCGTCTGCGATCCGCTGATGAAGGCTCCAACGCTGGGTATGGTGACAGCCAGGCCGGGGCCGCAGAATGGATTGTAGGGCGAGGATGGCATGCTGGGCGGCGTATAGACGCTGTTGAGATTATTTCCCGACATGCATGCGCTGCTGAGGGACTCATTGCCCGAGATGTCATACGTGCTCCAGCCGGTAAACGCGCTATGCACGTAAAGATTCTGAGAACCGGCAATGTAGACGGTCTTGCTGTCCGGAGTGTAGGCGGCTGAGATTGCGACTCCTCCAAAGCTGGTGTAGCTGCCGGTGGAGGGATTGTAGAGGTAGATTACCTGGCGCAACTGGTCGTTGATGACCACCTCGGAGTTGTCCGGAGCTACGGCCAGGACGACTCCCGGCACGCTGATGTCTTCCTTGGTAAGCACATTCAGAGGCGTGGAGTAGATCATCAGCTCGCGGTAGCTGCCGAAGTAAAGGCTGCTGCCCGATTGGTTCAGCACCATGGAGTTCGGGAAATACGGGAGCTTGATCGGTGCGCCAACCGTTCCAGTGGTGAGATCGACGGGAACGAAACTCTGCGTAGCCGTGCTGCTGATCCAAAGGTAATTGCTGCTCAATCCCGGAGCCGTTACCTGGACCGAGTTGCTGACAATGGGCTTGCCGTTGCCCAGCACGCCGATCTCATTAATCGGGGAGGGGTTGCAGGCTCCGGGTTGGCATATCGCAGTTACCGCCGCGCTGCCCGGGAAGATGGAGTTCACCACACCATTGCTGTCGACCGCTACCTGTGTCGGAAGTGTCGAGGTATATTGCAGCGCGACGCCAGTCAGGGTGACGTTATTCACGTCCTTGACGACGGCCGTAAGAGGCTGCGGAGAACCCTGCTGCACAGTCTTGCTGGTGGAGCCATCGGCATAGGTCAGCGTGATGCTAGCCGGAGGGCAGGTAAAGAAATATCCCGCTGCACTGGAGGTCTGCGAAAGGGTAGCCGTAATCGCGGTGGATCCAGGGCTCTGCGCAGTGGCCACGCCGGTCGTGTCTATGGAAACGATGGACGGGTTCACTGCAGAAAAGGTCAGGTTGCCGACGAACTTGGGATCGATGACATTGCCGGACTGATCCTTGACGACCGTGCCCTTGCTGAGCGGATCGGGCAGCGTGTGGTTCTGGGAGACGCAAGCGGTCTGCGTCGGGATAGAGATACTGGAGACCGGCGGATGCACATATACGGCAACAGTATTGCTGGTAGCCCCGCCCGCGCTGGCCGTCAGGTAAGCTACACCACCGCCAACATAGTTAGGATCCTTGGGGTCCAGCGTGTACCCACCTGCTGGCGGAGTGCAGATGGTGAAGTTCGTGATTCCGCCCGGGCTATCACGGTTCCAGGTGCCGCCGCACACCGCGCCAGTGGGGGAGACGTCCACCAGCTTGAGATTTGTGCTGCCATATTCAAAGAGGCTGACTGAGACCGGTTCCGCGGGGGAGCAGCTAAAGGCCGTGGGCGTGGCAAGCTGCGCGGTTTGCCCATACGCAAGGGAGATCCCTGTGACCTTGGGGTCGAGGTTGATCGTCGCTACGGCGGTCCGCTTGGGGCCATAACCGAGGCCGTTGCAGAACTGCGCATTCTTATTGGTGCTGCAGCCCACGAGGTTGATGCCTGCAGGCAGAGCGAGAAACAACAGACAAATCAGGATCAAAAAACGACGCATGAAACCTCCCCGCCAGAGCAGCCATGCTGCAACCGGCGGTCATACCGCAAAAGTAGCGAGAACCCGAATGGTCCCCGCAGGAGCGAAGACCGGCCCAAGTGAATGCTCAGAGATTGAGTGTAAAAGGTGGGGGAGGCTTCGGCAAATGCAGATCGCACGCCGCGGCGCGCATTTGCCACAGGCGCAGTCCGATTTCTGGTCCTAGGGTTGCGCCGGCATGTAGCGATCGAACCACTCGATTGCCCGTTCCAGCACATCCCGGCGGTGTTCCGGGGAGACGAAGCGGTGGCCCTCGTTAGGATAAACAACCAGCTGTGTGGGCACATTCTGTGCTCGCAGCGCGTGCCAGAATTCGAAGGACTGCGGGGCGGGGCACTCACCGTCACGGTCGCCGACGACCACCAGGGTAGGCGTTCTTGCCTGGCGAATGAAGGTGATTGCGGAGCTCCTGGCATAGACGGCGGGATCGTTATAAACGGAGGCGCCAAAGTAGGGGAGCATCCACTGGTCGATGGAGTTTTCGCCGTAGTAGCTCTGCCAGTCGGAGATGCCGGCTCCAGCGACCGCGGCGCGGAAGCGCTGGGTCTGGGTGACGGCAAACATGGTCATGAAGCCTCCATAGCTCCAGCCGGTGATGCCGATGCGTGCGCCGTCGACCGGATAGCGCGCAAGAATTGCGTCTACCCCGGAGAGGATATCGTGCAGGTCTCCATAGCCGAAGTCCTTGCGATTGGCCATGGTGAAGGCTTCGCCCTGTCCAAAGCTGCCGCGCGGGTTCGGGAAGAAAACGAAGTAGCCGCGAGCGGAAAAGATACTGGCGTTGAAACCAAGACCGGGCCAATGCGGCAGGCTGGCCGCAGCCGGTCCCCCATGCACCGAGACGATCATGGGATATTTCTTTGCCGGATCATAGTTGGCGGGGTACAGCAGCCAACCCTGAACCTCAAATCTTCCCGTGGGCGCGTCGCTGGTCCAGGTGATGGACTCGGCCTTGCCCCAACTCGGCTTGAGACCGTCATTGACATGGGTGATCTGGCGGAATTCGCCTCCGAACCTGCCGAGAAATACTTCCGGCGGCTGTGTCCATGAGCTGCGGATCTGGGCTGCTTCGCCAGTGCGCGCAAAGGACTGGCTGCCTTCAAGGAGGCCATCCTCCGCAGTCCCGGCAAGGCGAAACTGGATGCCAGTGGCCTGGCCCTGCTGCCGGGTGACGTCCTGTCCCGTGACGCCTTGCAAATAAGCAAAGGCGCTCTGCCCGCCCTCGATCAGCGAAATGCCGAGAGTCTCCTGATCCTTCCAGGAGATCCAGGAGGCAGAGGCGTTGGCATGTCCCGGAAGAGCGAGCTTTCGCGGGACTCCTCCGCTTGAGGGCATCAGGTAGATGTCGCCACCGGTGGAGCCCATATCACTCATCAACCCGCCGATCCATGCAATGTATTTGCCGTCGGGTGACCATCGCGGGACCGCAATCTGAAGGCCGTGGAGGGGAGACTCCGCCTGATTTGGGTCAAGAATGGAGTGGGGCATCTCAGCGGTCCCGCTGGCTGACCCCGCTCCAGTTGGCCCCGCTCCAGTTGGGCTCGCGTTTGTTGACTCGTTTATTTGGGCGATTCCCTGTACATAGAGTTGCGCAACCCACCAGTTGTTCTCGCCCGGCGGCGCAGCGGCCACATATGCGAGCTGATTCGAATCCGGCGACCATGCAAATTCGTAGATGTAAAGGTTTGCGGGCGTCAGGAATCGCTGCTGCCCCGTGGCGTCTACTATCGCCGCAACTCGTTGAATCTCAAGGCCATCTTCTCCAATAACTCCTGAGGGAAGATTCATGGCGTCGAGCGGTCCGGCCTGGCGGGTCGCTCCTTCCACGTAGAGGAACCCTAGTTGTTTGCCATCGGGCGACCATTGGAGTCCCTGGACGGCGCCATGCAACTGCCCAATCTGGCGCGGAGTCTGGCCTGGGCTGGTGCTATCGACAAAGATTTGGAACTGGCCTGGGCTGTTGCAGTTGGAGAGGAAGGCAAACTGCTTCCCATCCGGCGACCAGGCGATGTCGCCCTCATTGCAGATGCCGGATTTCGTCGCCGCGGTGATCCTGCGGGCGGAGGAGGGATTGTCTGCATTGGCGAGTTGAATCTTCACTCCTCCCGCCGGAGCATCGACTACCCAGGCAATCTTTCCCCCATCGGGAGAGATCGCTGCCTGATGAAAATTCCGGACCCTTTCCAGTTGGCCAACCAGCGCGCCGATTTCCGCGTCGGCTCTCCGTGGGCCGTCGGCCGAGTCTGCAGCCTGTGCGGGAAGCGAAACCGGGAACAGAAGAAGGAAAGGAGATAGAACACCGACCCAGCAGCGGGCGAGGGGATTCGCAAACTTCATGGCAGGGATGCTAGCACTTTGGGCTTCGCTGGCTCGAGGGTGAAAAGCTGTCCCATAGGCATGACGGAGGAATAGCAAGATATTTTTGGCCAAATTTGCCAAAATCAGGCCTGTTTCGATTGACGCTGGCCACTGCTCTTGCTATTGTAAAAAGGTTCCGCGAATAAGCGCCTGCAGTAGTGTGCTTAGGCAGGCGCCGCAATTGATCCGCAGAGGTCGGCCGTTTCCCGGGAGTTTTCGGGCTAGGCGCTGGCCGGATAGATACTGCGGCATATCGCATCGGTGCCTGCGACACCTTCCACCTGGGAAGGCTATGCGGGCCGGAAACACGAAACGGAGCTGGCTCTACGGGCAGGCTCTCAGGAAATCTGAGGGCGGAATTGCCATGGAGACGCGCGGTCACCGTCGTGGGTCTCGTCTGGTAGGGAAGCAGGGCAGACGCGAAGCAGAATAATGGGGCTTTGCGCGAGCTACAGCGGGCTGCATCTGGCCGCTGCCTCGCACAATGTTGCCGGTCTGCGAAATCGCGTCGGTTGAATTCAGGATTTGCTGTAGAAGGCGTAAGGAGTCAGGTTTGCCTACATTTAGTCAGCTTGTCAGAAAGGGCCGTACCGCACCGCGGTATAAGACGGCCAGTCCGGCGCTGCAGGGTTCGCCGCAGCGGCGCGGGGTTTGCACGCGCGTGTATACCCAGACGCCCAAGAAGCCGAACTCGGCACTGCGTAAGGTGGCGCGTGTTCGCCTGACGAACGGCATTGAAGTCACGACGTACATTCCCGGCATCGGCCACAACCTGCAGGAGCACTCGATTGTGCTGATCCGCGGCGGCCGTGTGAAGGATCTCCCGGGCGTTCGCTATCACGTGGTTCGCGGCACGCTGGATTCTGTGGGCGTTGCCAACCGCAAGCAGAGCCGTTCCAAGTATGGCGCCAAGCGCGCAAAGGGCGGAGCGAAGTAGGCTCGCCGGAATAAAAGGTTAAGGAACTATGCCGAGAAAAGGACATATCGCGAAGCGCGAGGTTGCAGCTGACCCCGTTTATAACTCGACGCTGGTGACGAAGTTCGTCAACTCCATGATGTGGGGCGGAAAGAAGTCGACGGCGCAGACCATCTTCTATACCGCGATGACGAATCTGGAGCAGCGCGGTGGGGACGAAGCGCTGAAGCTCTTCAAGAAGGCCGTGGAAAACTGCAAGCCGCTGCTGGAGGTTAAGACGCGGCGTGTGGGCGGCGCTAACTATCAGGTGCCGATCGAGGTGAATCCCGATCGCCGCACTTCACTCGCGATTCGCTGGCTGGTGAACTACGGCCGGGCTCGCGGCGAGAAGGGCATGATCGAAAAGCTCAGCAATGAGTTGCTCGATGCCGCCAATGGCCGTGGCGCGGCGATGAAGAAGAAGGAAGATGTTCATCGCATGGCCGAAGCAAACAAGGCCTTCGCGCACTATCGCTGGTAATTCCCCGGGCTGGTCTAGCGGCCGGCCTGGTCTGAATGAAGCGCCTGTCTGGCAGTGGACGGGCTGAATGAAATCTGCAAGCAAACCGCAGGCGTGGACCTGCAAGAGTGAGAGATACAAGTGGCTCGTCAAGTACCGTTAAATCGTTGCCGGAATATCGGAATCATGGCGCACATCGACGCCGGAAAGACGACGACGACCGAGCGCATTCTCTTTTATACGGGCATTACGCACCGTATTGGAGAGGTGCACGAGGGTACGGCGACGATGGATTGGATGGAGCAGGAGCAGGAGCGCGGCATCACCATTACCTCTGCCGCAACTACCTGCACCTGGCGCGACATTCGCATCAATATCATCGACACTCCTGGCCACGTTGACTTCACCGCCGAGGTGGAGCGCTCCCTGCGTGTGCTGGACGGCGCGGTTGCCTGCTTTGATGCTGTTCACGGCGTAGAGCCGCAGTCGGAGACTGTCTGGCGTCAGGCCGATAAGTACGGCGTGCCCCGCATCTGCTTCATTAACAAGATGGACAAGATGGGCGCCGACTTTGAGCATGCTGTCGACACCATCCGCAAGCGCCTGAGCGCTCGCCCGGTTGCGATTCAGATTCCGATTGGTCAGGAGGCCGGCTTCAAGGGCGTTGTTGATCTGTTGGAGATGAAGGCGATTCTCTGGCACGACGAGACGATGGGCGCGAAGTACGATATCGAGCCTATTCCGGATTCACTTCTGAAGAAGGCTGAGGCCTTCCGTATGCAGCTGGTCGAGTCTGTCGCAGAGAATGACGACGAGATGCTGCACAAGTTTCTCGAGGGAGAAACGCCGACGGCCGAGGAGCTGAAGGCTGCGCTCCGCAGGGCGACGATCGGCATGAAGCTGTTTCCGGTGCTTTGTGGCTCGTCCTTTAAGAACAAGGGTGTGCAGACGCTGCTCGATGCGGTTGTCGACTATCTGCCTAGCCCGCTCGACATTCCTCCTATGCAGGGACACAATCCCAGCAACATGGAAGAAGTGATTGTGCGTCACTCGGACGATAGCGAACCGTTCTGCGCGCTGGGCTTCAAGATTATGACGGACCCGTTCGTGGGTCAGTTGATCTTTATCCGCGTCTACTCCGGCCAGTTAAAGACGGGCGATTCGGTATTAAATCCGCGCACCGGAAAGACCGAGCGCATCGGTCGTCTGCTGAAGATGCACGCGAATAAGCGGGAAGAGATCACGGAGATTCTGGCGGGTGACATCTGCGCCTGCGTCGGCCTGAAGAATATGGTCACGGGTGACACGATCTGCACCGATAAGGCGCCGATCGTACTCGAATCGATCACCTTCCCAGAGCCGGTTATTGATGTCGCGGTAGAGCCGAAGACCAAGACCGACCAGGAAAAGATGGGTATGGCGCTGGCGAAGCTCGCGCAGGAAGATCCCACCTTCCGGGTTCATACAGACCGGGATTCGGGGCAGACGATTATCAGCGGTATGGGCGAGTTGCACCTTGAGATCATCGTGGATCGTATGATGCGCGAATACAAGGTGGAGGCTAACGTCGGTAAGCCGCAGGTCGCCTATCGCGAAACGATTCGCAAGGCATCCGAGGCGGAAGGAAAATACATTCGCCAGACGGGTGGTTCGGGTAACTACGGGCACGTCAAGATTCGCCTGGAGCCAAACGAGCCGGGCAAGGGATTCGAGTTCGTCAACGATATCAAGGGCGGCGTGGTTCCGAAGGAATATATCAAGCCGACGGAGCAGGGAATTCGCGAGGCGCTCCAGGGCGGCGTGCTTGCCGGATACGAAGTTGTTGACGTAAAGGCGACGTTGTTTGACGGTAGCTATCACGATGTCGACTCCAACGAAATGGCGTTTAAGATTGCCGGATCGATGGCCTTCAAGGAGGCTGCTCGCAAGGCTAATCCCGTATTGCTCGAGCCGGTGATGTCAGTGGAAGTTGTCGTGCCGGAAGAGTTCATGGGAACGATCATTGGCGATCTGAATTCGCGCCGCGGACGCATCGAAGGCATGGAGCACCGCGCCGGATCGCAGGTCATCAAGGCGAACGTTCCGCTGAGCGAGATGTTTGGATATGCGACGCATATGCGTTCTTCAACCCAGGGGCGGGCAAATTACTCGATGCACTTCGCCCGGTACGAGGAAGCTCCCCGGTCGGTCAGTGACGAGATTATCGGCCGGAATCAAGGTAAATAAGCGGCCGTTGTAAAAAAAGTGTGGGCTGTGACGACCCAGTCCTAAGGAATAACCGAGTTCAGCAGAACGAGCGAGAGGGGACGAGATGGCGAAGGAGAAGTTTGACCGGTCGAAGCCGCATGTGAATGTGGGAACGATCGGACACATTGATCACGGGAAGACGACGTTGACGGCGGCGATCACGAAGGTGTTGTCGAAGCACAACCCGAAGAATTCGTTCC